>DASXFW010000120.1:0-84841 GCA_036489395.1 Acetobacteraceae bacterium
TTGCTCCCCACCCCACCTCGCGATGACGCAGTTACCTCTGGCTTCAGGCTTGGTCGGTAGGCCCAGGATGGACTTGCACCTTCCTGACAAGGCACGCTCACGGACGCACGATGGCCGGGTCAAGCCCGGCCATGACGGGTGGGGTCGCGACGATAAGTATCTCATCCGCGCGAACCGCCCTTGGAACTCCGTCCCGCCCGGCTGAACCATCCGATGATCCCGTTCGGTGCCGCAACGACGAAGCCCACCAGCATCAACCCCACGATCAGCAGCGACAGCGCCGACGAAATGGTAACTGTCGCCAGTTGCTGCAGCGTGCCCAGCAGCACCGCACCGATCACCGGTCCCAGCCAGCTCGACGTGCCGCCGATCAGCGGCATGGCGATGGTGTTGACGGCGGTGCTCAGGCTGAACCCCGACGACGGATCGAGATACGTCACGTAGTACGGAAGCGGCGCGCCCGCCATGCCCATGAACCCGCCCGACAGCGCCGTGGCCAGCAGCTTCAGCCGCAGGGTCGGAACGCCGGATGCCTCGGCGGCCAGCTCGTCGTCGCGGATCGTCGCGAACCCGGTGCCAAGCCGCGAGTTCTCGATCGCCCGCGCCGTTGCCACCACGATGACCGACAGCGCCAGCATGACCAGGCACAGATACTCGATATAATCGATGCCGAGGAACGGTGCCTTCATCGGCCGCAGCACGTAGGTGCCGCGCGAACCGCCGACATACGTCCAGTTGGTCACCAGCGTTTGCGCCACCACGGCCATGGCCAGTGTGGCGATGCCGAAGAACGTGCCGCGCAGGCGCAGCGTCAGATAGCCGGTGCCCAGGCCGATGATGCCCGAGATCACGCCGCCGACGAGGATATCGACCGGGATCGGCGGCGCCCACAGCTTGTGCAGCACCACCGTGCTGTAGGCACCCACGGCGAAGAAGGCCGAGATGCCGAAATTCACATAACCGGTGTAACCGCCGAGGATATTCCATGCCGTCGCCAGCACAATGTATTGCAGCACGACGTAGCCGGCGAAATAGACATAGGCGTTGTCGATCAGGTGCGCGACGACGCACAGCACGCCGGCCACGACAAGCAGTTTCAGGGTGAACGCCAGATTCTGCAGGCTCTGGCGACGTTGGGTGCCGGCGGTCGCGAGCAATGCCATCACGCGCGCCCGAAGATGCCGCTCGGGCGGACCGCCAGCGTCGCCAGCAGCACGCCGAAGGATACCGCGGGTGCCCAGGACGGGCCGTAGAACGTCGCGGTCAGGTTTTCGGCGATGCCGAGTATCATGGCCGCGACCAGTACGCCGCTGAAGCTGCCCAATCCGCCGAGCACGACGATGGCGAACACGCGGCCGATATAGTCGCGGCCGACGGACGGCTCGACCGGCTGGATGATGATCAGCACCGCGCCGGCAACGGACGCGGTGGCGATCGACAGTCCGAACGCGACGCGCTTGATGCGGCTCGGGTTGGCGGCCATCAGGCGCAGCGCCTGCGGGTCCTGTGCCACCGCCTGCACCGCGCGGCCGAGGAAGGTGCGCGACAGGAAAAGCTGCAGCACGCCCATCATGACCAGCGCGACGATGCACGGCACCAGCAGACGCAGCGGGAACTCGATCACGCCGAGATAGAAACTGGGGCCGATGTACGGCGCCTCGACCAGCCGGTAATCCACGCCGAACACCAGGACCAGCGTGACCTCGGTAATGAACAGCAGCCCGAAGAAGAAGGCGAGGCCTCGGAGGGAGGTGTCACCGCGTCGCTCGAAGGAATAGTCGTAGATCGTGTAGATCGCCGCCCCAAGCAAATAGAACGCCGGTATGGCGATGACCGAGGCGAGGATCGGATCGACGCCCCACCAGGTATTGGCGATGTACGCGATGTAGGAGCCCAGGATAATGAAGGCCGGGTGCGCGATATTGACGATATCGAGCATGCCGAAGGAGATCGCGACTCCGACGGACACCGCGGCGTAGAAGCCGCCAAGAAGTATGCCGGACACCAGGGCGTTGCCCAGCAGGTTAAGCGACAGGTCCATTTGGTTTCACGCGTGACGTTTCCGGGCGGCAATCTGACGGAAGCCGCCGCGCTTGGCCAGAGGGTGCGTGCGAGTGTTACGGGATTCTCAGTCGTTGCGTATTTGCGTCGTGGCGCGCCGCGATCGCGTCCCCGATCCGTCTCACCCCGTCCCCACTCGTCATCGAGGGGTTTGACCCGTCGCGCGCGCTACACCGCTGGCAGCGTCACCCCGACCATGTCGCCTTCGCGCACGATCGACGCCAGTTTTTCCTCGCTCCAGCCTTCGGTTCCGGCGGGGCGGCGCGGCAGCACCATCCAGCGATAATCCGCCGTCGAATCGACGACGCGAATCCTCACGCCCTCGGTCAGCACGGTGCCCCATTCCGCCAGCAGTCCGCGCGGATCGCGCACCGCACGCGCACGATACGATGCGGACTTGTACCAGAACGGCGGATAGCCCAGCACCGCGCGCGGATAACAACTGCAGAGCGTGCAGACGACCAGGTTATGCACGTCATCCGTGTCTTCCAGCACACCAAGCGGCGGCATGCCGCGCATCGGAATGCCGAGTTCCTCGGCCGCCTTCGCGCCGTCTTCCAGCATGCGGGCGCGATACGCCGGATCGGTCCACGCCTTCGCCACCATGCGCGCGCCCTGGCCCGGATTAGCGCGATCGGTGATGGCGATGCGCTCGGCGATTTCCGCCGGCGATGCGATCCCCTTGGCGGACAGCAGCGTGCGCACCGCGGACAGCAGCCTGTCGCTGTCGGCCTCCAGAACGTTCATATGCGTTCTCGGGCGAAAGCCCGATCCTCCTTCGTCGTGGCCGGGCTTGAGCCGGCCATCATGCCGGCTCCAGCCAATGTTCGAAGATTTCCACCACCAGTTCGTCGCCCGTGGCACCTTCCTGCCAAATCGCCGGCTGCTCGAACCGCACATGATACAGCGGACGCACCGGTGCCGGACGCGCGAACGCCAGGTCCTCCGGATTGGGAAACGCGCCGAGCTGCCGCACCACGGTACCGCGCATGCCCCGCACATAATGTGGCGTGCGGATGTGCACCGGACCGCGCGTCTCCGGCCAGTCGTCCTTCACCCGCACGCTGGCGCCGGGGCTGAACATCACTCAGTCTCCAGAGCGGCGCGCAATTCGGCCTCGGTGATGACGCCCTTGCGCAGCAAATTGTCGGCGATCGACCGGATCCAGCGGCGATAATAGCTGAGCCGATGGTATTCGGCCTCGGGGATCGCCTCGATGCCGCGGCGCAGTTCATCCACCGTCATGACCTGCTTGGCGCCGAGGATGCCGCGGATCGCATCCACCTCCCTGTCGAAATCGGTGAGCGCATGCGGTTCGGTATCAACCGGCTCGCACATAAACTTCGCCGCGCCGCCCAGATCGTGGTGCGCCCGAGGTACGTCTTTCTCCATGGCTCCGGACGATACCGCGCGCCCACGACCGCGCAAGTCAGGGATGCACCGCTTCGCCCGGCAGGGTGCCCCAGAACTGCGTGCGCGGCAGCCAGCCGCCATAATCGCCTACCCGCACACGGCACCACTCGGCACCCGCGTCGCAGGACCGCAGCCGGCCGATCACCCCGACCTTCAGGATCGCCACTGCCGAGGCAGCCTCGTGCGGCTCGATCCGCAGCGTCGCGTCCGCTCCCTGCACGACAAAGGTACGAACTCCGATCAGCGTCGCCTCGTGCATCCAGCCGCGCGTGCCGTCCGGCGTTTCGACCAGGCGCCAGACCTCGAACTCGCGCAGGATCTTCACCGGCAGGTCACGGCGTTTGTACACCCAGTCGATCGGGTAACGAAAACCTGGCCCCTTGCGCATGTTCACATCGTCGGTGCGCAACGCGACAAAACGCGGAATCGGCAGGCCGGTGACCGAACCCTTGGTCTCGTCGGCCACCGGCGGCAATGGGGCAGGAGTCGCCGCGGTGGCGGAAGCGGGCTTCTTTTCTGGCTGAGCGGGGCCAGTGGGCCGCACCACCGGCGTCGCCAACGGTGGCGGCTCGGGCGGCAATGGCAACGGCAATGCCGCGGGCCGGCTCCAGCCTGGTGCCGCGATCAAGCACAGCACACACGCGGCCAGCAACGCTCTGACGACCACCCTTCCCATGCATCCCTCCGTGCCAAGTCGCGCCGCGCCGGGTCAAGCGCCGGATGGTTCGAGGGGAGGAAAGCGTCAGGGGCGGATCCCCGGACCCCGACCAAGGGGCTCTGCCCCTTGGAATCCCGCCAAGGAGCATTGCCCTTGGAACCCATTGTTTCGTTGGATGGGCGGGAGGGGGCACGGTATCGCAGGACCGGCATCGTGTGCGGCGCCCAAAGCCGCGCCGCCGTGCCCCCTCCCCGCAAACCACGCCCACCCCGCGCTTGACGCACCGCCGCCGCGCCGCCATAACCCGCGCCTTCCGCTCGGAGCCGAGGTTTCTCTCATGTCCCGCCGCTGCCAGATCACGGGCAAAGGTGTGCTGTCCGGTAACAACGTCAGCCACGCCAACAACAAGACCCGCCGACGTTTCCTGCCGAACTTGCAGGATACGTCCGTGTTGTCCGATGCGTTGGGCAGTGCGGTGCGGCTGCGGCTGTCCACGCGGGCGATCCGCACCATCGAGCACAATGGTGGAATCGACGCCTTTCTGCTGGGCACGCCGAACGCCAAGCTGCCGGTGGAAGCGCAGGCGCTGAAGCGCCGCATCCAGCGCGCACGCTCCCGCCAGGAAGCCCGCTCGGCCGCTTGATCGCGCGGCGTTAACCGGATCTTTCATGATTTGCGGCCATGCTGGGCCGCATGGAGTTGCTTGCGATCCTCGTTGCCGCGCTGGCTGCGGCGGGCGTCGTCAGTATAGCGCAACGCCGCGCATTGCTGACGGCTCGATGGGAGCGCGATCACGCGCAGGCCGCCGCGGCTGCAGCCACTCGCGTGGCGCACCTGGCCGCCGGCGATTTGCGTGATTGCGCGCTGCACGTGATGGGGCGGGTGGAGCAATTGTCTGGCGGACAGCCGGATGCACAGGGTCGCGTGGCGGGAGCAGTCGCCGCGGTTCGGCGGCTCATGGCGCTGGCGGACGATCTGCAGGACCAGGGGGTGCCGGACCTGTCGCGGCGGGCGCTGCGGGTGGAGACCCTGCCGCTGGAGCCTGCCGTGCGCGACGCCATCGCGGCGGTCGGCGCGATGCTCGGGCCGGCCCACCGGCACTGGCGTGTCGCGCCGGACCTGGATGGGCAGGCGGTGCTGGCCGATCGGCGTGCACTGGCGCAGGTGCTGCAGCGGGTGTTGGGCAACGCCGCGCGGAATTCGGCGCCGGAGGACTGGATCGAGGTAGGCCTGGGTGCCACCGGCGATCACCTGGAGCTGACCATCGCCGATGAGGGCAACGGATTATGCGCGCCGGATCGCTCGGCGCAGCCGGGACAGCCCGACAGCCGGGGGCTTGGCCTTGGGCTGTCGCTCGCGCGGACGCTGATGGCGGCGCATGGCGGGACGCTGGTCATCGAGTCGGCGCAGCGGGTGGGCACCCGGGTGGTCCTGGCCTTCCCGTCAGTCCGGACGGTGCGGCCTGCCGTTTCAGACCATGCGGAGTGAGACGCCGATATTCCTCGGTGGAGAAAATCGCCCGGCTCGGGCAATGTCGGAGGATGACAGCAACGGTCCGAACGCTTCCGCCATACCGTGATGCGGGACTCACCGAATCACGGCCCCTTCGTGACAGGCAACAACCCGGTCGGCGGCGGTCGGCATGAGTCCGCAGCGCATCGTTCCGGTGATTCTATCCGGCGGTTCGGGCACGCGGCTCTGGCCGGTGTCGCGGGAGAGCTTCCCCAAGCAGCTCTGGCCGCTCACGTCGGCGAACTCGCTGTTGCAGGAGACGGCGCTGCGCGCAAATGGCGCCGGCTTCGCGCCGCCGGTGGTGGTCTGCAACCACGAGCACCGGTTCCTGATCGCCGAGCACCTGCGGAATATCGGCGTCGCAGGCGCGCGCATCGTGCTGGAGCCGGTGGGCCGCAACAGCGCCCCGGCCATCGCCGCGGCGGCGCTGCTGGTGGCGCGCGACGATCCGGACAGCGTGCTGTGGATGCTCGCCGCGGACCACGCGATCGCCGACCTGGCCGCGCTGCACCTGGCGCTGAACGCGGCGACCGCAGCGGCGCTCACCGGCCGCATCGTCACCTTCGGCATGCAGCCGACCAGGCCGGAGACCGGCTACGGCTACATCGAGCGCGGCGACCCATTGCGCGACGCGCCGGGCGCCTTCGCGGTCAGCCGCTTCGTGGAGAAGCCCGACGCCGCGGCGGCGGCCCGGCTGGTCGCCGGCGGGCGGCATCTGTGGAACTCCGGCATGTTCGTGTTCACCGCACGCACGCTGCTGGACGAGATGGAGGCGCACGCGCCGGAGGTGCTTGCCGCGGTGCGCCGCGCGGTGGAGGGCAGCCGCACCGACCTCGACTTCATCCGCCTGGAGGAAGCCCCGTTTGCCGCCTGTCCGTCGATCAGCCTGGACTACGCGGTGGCGGAACGCACCGCCCGCGCGGCCGTGGTGCCGGCGGATATCGGCTGGTCCGACGTGGGAAGCTGGAGCGCGCTGTGGGAGCTCGGCGAGCGCGACGCCGCAGGCAACGTCGCGGTCGGCGACGTTCTGCTGGAGAACGCGCAGGACTGCTACGTGCGCAGCGACGGCATGCTAGCTGCGGTGGTCGGCCTGCGCGACGCCGTGGTGGTGGTGACCGAGGATGCGGTGCTGGCGATGCACCGCGACCAGGCTCAGGACGTGAAGAAGGTGGTGGACCGGCTGAAGGCCGCCGGCCGGCATGAGGCGGTGGCGCACAATCGCGTCTATCGGCCGTGGGGCTTCTTCGAGAGCCTGATCCAGGGCGACCGCTTCCAGGTGAAGCGGATCGTCGTGTCGCCCGGTGGCAACCTGTCGCTGCAGAAGCATTTCCATCGCGCCGAGCACTGGGTCGTGGTGAACGGCACGGCGAAGGTGACGCGCGATGCGGAGGAGCTGATCGTGCGGGAAAATGAAAGCGTCTATCTGCCGCTCGGCTGCGTGCACCGGCTGGAAAATCCCGGGAAGATCCCGCTGACACTGATCGAGGTGCAGTCGGGCGCGTATCTCGGCGAGGACGATATTGTCCGCCTGGACGACAATTACGGGCGGATGTGAGGGGGCCGGGCCGACTGGCTGCATGGGACGCGGCGGCGCCCTCCTGCGACGACGCTTCCGGCTCGCCGCCGTTTCGGATAAACTCCAGCCAGCGCAATACAGCAGAATCAAGCGGAGGGACCCATGTCCGTCATCAAGGTACGCGAACTCGCCTACGGCCGGCTGCGTTCGCCGGACCTCGACAAAGAGGAGGAATTCCTCACCACCTTCGGCATGACACGCGCGGCGCGCACGCCGAACGCGTTGTACATGCGCGGCACCGATCCGTTTCACCATATCCACGTGACGGAGAAGGGCGATCCCGCGTTCCTTGGCTTCGCATGGTACGCGGCGAGCGAGGAAGACCTGCGCAAGATCGCCGAACTGCCGGGCGCCTCCGGCATCGAGCACACGGATGAACCCGGCGGCGGCATGCGCGTGCGCCTGAAGGAGCCGAACGGCTACACGATCGAGGTGGTGTACGGGCTGCAGGCAGTGTGGCCGATCCAGGTGGTGCGGCAGCCGCTGAACTCGGCCGCGGCACCGCTGAATCGCGCCGGCGCGGTGATGCGCTATCGGCAGGGACCATCGCGCGTGAAGCGCATCGGCCACGCGGTGATGGGCACGCCGAAGAACCAGGAAACGGTGCGCTGGTTCCGCGAGACGCTCGGCCTGGTGTGCTCGGACGACGTGTATGCCGGCAGCCAGGAGAACATCATCGGCCAGTTCAGCCGGGTGGACGCCGGCGACGAGTATGTCGATCACCACGCGTTTTTCTGCATGCGGAACGAGCGGACCGGGCTGAACCACTTCTCGTTCGAAGTGCAGGACATCGACGACGTGTTCATCGGCCACGAGTATCTGGCGGGGACTGGCCAGTACGAGCACATGTGGGGCATCGGGCGGCATCTGCTGGGCAGCCAGGTATATGATTACTGGGCGGATCCATGGGGCCGCGTGCACGAGCACTGGGCGGACACCGACCGGCTGAACGCGCACAACGGCGGCAACCTGGTCTCGGCGGATGAGGGGCTGCGGTCGCAGTGGGGCACCCGGCCGCCGGAGAAGTTCATCGGCCACGTCAGCGCCTGAGCTGCACCTGCGCTCCGCAAGCAGGGCGGAAGCGGTGGGCCGTCCTGTCGTTGCACCGTGTCATTGCGAGTTGCCTACCGGCCTTCGGCCGACCCGCGACTGGATGAAACGCTCGGCAGTGCCTGTTGTGTCATGGCCGGGCTTGGCCCGGCCACCCATGACTGTGCCCCGGCCGGCAAAGGAAAGACGTGGGTGGCCGGGACAAGCCCGGCCATGACACTGGTAGTTTCTTGTTAGGGGCAGAGGCTTCCACGAACGGGATTGCTTCGTCGCTTCGCTCCTAACAAGAAACCAAGGCCTTCCATGTTGCGGATGGGAGGCACGCTCGCTGCTCCAATACAGAGGTTTCCGGCAACCTGTGATCCAGCTCGCATGTCGCCTTGATCAAAAGGAGTAGTTGCCCGCCCCGCCACCGTCGCTTCCATCGCGGCGATACGCACACGCGACAGGGGACGGAAACATCCATGACAACGACTCAAGCCTGGCAGGCCGGCCAGAAGTACAGTGCCGGGGAACTCGTCACGTATGACGGGCTGACTTACATCTCGCTCGTGGCGGAGACGTCGATCTCGACCTGGATACCCGATGCGACTCCGTCGCTGTGGCAGCTTGTTACGGGCACGCCGCCCACATCACCGCCGGCCGCCAGCAATTCGACGCAGACCGAGACGGTCGCCGCCTGGTCTTCTTCCGCCATCTACACCGCGGGCATGCAGGCTGCGGAAAACGGCGTCATCTATCAGGCCAACTGGTGGACCCAGGGCAACGATCCGCTCAGCAACAACGGCGGTGCCGGCAGTGGGCAGCCATGGACGATCTTCACCGGGCCACCCGCGCCGCCACCACCGGTGCCGACAGCGCCGACCGGCCTCACGGCATCGGCCACGTTGAGCACCGCCACGTCGCTGACGTGGAATGCCGCCAGCGTGCCCGGGGGCGGTGTCATAACCGGCTATGCGGTGTTCGAAAACGGCCAGCAGATCGCCACGACCACCGCGCTGGCCTACGCGGTGTCCGGACTGACCGCGGCGACATCGTATAAATTCGCGGTGGATGCGATCGATGCCGGCGGCACGTCCGCGCAGTCTGCTCCGATCGCCGTTACGACGCAGGCAGCCACGCCGCCGCCACCACCGGTCGATGGCGTGGCGGGCTGGATCGCCACGAGCGTCTATCTCGCGGGGATGCAGGCATCGGAGAACGGCGCGATCTACCAGGCCAATTGGTGGACCGAGGGCAACGATCCATCGGCCTACAGCGGTCCGGCCGGAAGCGGCCAGCCGTGGACCTGGGCGGGCGGCACACCGCCTCCGCCCGCATTGCCGTCGGTGCCGACCGGCGTGGCCGCCCTTGGCACCACAAGCTCGGTCACGCTGCTGACCTGGAACGCCTCAACCGTGCCGAACGATGGCACCGTAACCGGCTATACGGTTTTGCAGAACGGCCAGCAGATCGAAACGACCACCGGCACCAGCGCCGTCGTTACCGGACTGAGCGCCAACGCTACCTATGCATTCTCTGTCGAGGCGCTCGACAACGCGGGTACGTCCGCCGCCTCGGTGCAGACCTCGGTCTCCACGCCTGCCGCCATACCGCCCGGCACGCTGAGCCAGGTCTTCTCGCCTTATGTCGATATGGGGTTGCTGGCCGACGAGAATCTGCTGGCAATCTCCCAGGCGTCGGGGGTCAAGGATTTCACCCTGGCGTTCGTGCAGAGTTCGGGTCCGGGCACGGTCGGCTGGGCCGGAACCGGAACGATCGACCAGGACTCGCTGCCGAACGGCATGACGATCCTGTCGCAAGTGCAGACACTGCAGGCCGAGGGGGGCAATATCACCATCTCGTTCGGCGGCGCTAATGGCATCGATCCGGCGTCGGACGCCAGCAGCGCGGCGCAGTTGCAGGCGGAATACCAGTCGGTGATCGACCGCTACGGGGTGCACTCGCTGGATTTCGACATCGAGGGCGCCCAGGTCGCCGATCAGAGCGCCATCACGCTGCGCGACCAGGCGCTCGTCGGACTCAAAGCCGCCAATCCCGGGCTGACGATTTCCTTCACGCTGCCGGTGCTGCCGAGCGGGCTGGATGCCAACGGGCTGAACGTGCTGGAGAGCGCCAAGGCCGATGGGCTTGATCCCGACGTGATCAACCTGATGGCGATGGACTACGGCGGATCGGTCGATAACGGGGGGGAGATGGGCGCCGATGCGATCAGTGCCGCGCTGAACACAGAACAACAGATTTCGTTTGTCGGGCTCACGTCGAAGATCGGCATCACGCCGATGATCGGAGTGAACGACGACAGCGCCGAGGTGTTCACGCTGAACGACGCGCAGACGCTGCTGGATTTCGCGCAGAGCAATCCGGACGTCGCCAGCCTGGGGATGTGGTCGATCGCGCGTGACAACGGCAACAGTGCCGGTGCGCATTACGCGTCGCCCGACAGCAGCGGGCTGGCGCAAAGTAATTACGCGTTTGCCTCGATCTTCAAGCAGATGGCGTAACGGCGTGTGCTCCTGACAAGAAAATGGCCAGGACCATTCTGTCATTGCGAGGCCGCTTGGCCGAAGCAGTCTCGTTGGCGATAAGCCGCTGCTTATCACCAACGAGATTGCTTCGGCCAAGCGGCCTAACAAGAAACTACCCGTGTCATGGCCGGGCTTGTCCCGGCCACCCACGTCTTTCCTTTGCCGGCCGAGGCACAGTCGTGGGTGGCCGGGCCAAGCCCGGCCATGACACAACAGGTACTGCCGAGCGTTTCATCCAGTCGCGGGTCCGCCCCCGGCCGGTGGCCAACTCGCAATGATAGAATGCTGCGGTGGCGACTCGCAATGACAGCACGGGCACGCGTCGCTCACGCCACGCGGGAGACTGGCGCTCGGGGCTGCCGTGCCCACAGTACCGCCAGCACCGAAAGCCCCGACAGCACCACAAAGCACTCCAGCGACGCGACGTAACTTCCGGTCCTGTCGCGCAGCACTCCGGACAGCACCGGGCCGCATGCCTGCCCCAGCACCTGGATCGACAGCGACACGCCGCGGATCGCGCCAAAGCTGCGGCGGCCGAAATAATCCGCCCAGGCGATCGGCAGCAACGTCATCAATCCGCCGACGCCGGCGCCGAAGATCGCGGCTGCAACATAGCCGTCGAGCGGCAGCGCGATCCGCAGCATCGCCAGCGCCCCGGCGCCTTGCAGCAATCCGGACAGCGCCAGCGCGTAGCGGATTGGGAAGCTGCGTGCCAACGCGCCGAACGCGAGCGACGACACGCCCGACATGAACGAGAACGTGCTGACGATCGTCGCGGCGATGGTGGCGTCGATGCCGCGCTCGATCAGGTAGGGCGCCTGGTGCAGGCTGACGCCGGCCTGTACCGGAAATGCGAGCAGCGTGAACAAGGATAACAACCAGAAGGCCGGTGTTCGCAAAGCCTGGGCGCGGGTGAAGGTGGGCTCGGGTGTTTCCGCGTTGGTGATCCGTCCCCGCCTTTTGATGGTGCCGGCGTCGGGCAGCAGACCGAGATCCTCCGGAGCGCGCACCATCAGCAGCCAATTGGGCACGAACCCCACGGCAATGACGGCGATACCGATGGCCAGCCAGCCCGTTCGCCACCCGCCGTGCAGGATGCCAAGTTGGGCGATCATCGGCAGGGCGATCAGTCCGGCCATCTGCGCCAGTGTCGCGATGGCGGTGGCGAGCGGACGTCGTGCTATGAACCAATTGGTCACGGCGCCGTAGATACCCAGGTCGAATGGCGCGGCGAAGTTCATGCGCGCGATGCAGAACAGCAGATAGAACATGATCAGCGAGTTGGTCAGCGACAGCAGCATCGCCGCGGCGCCGGTGGTGAGGATGGCGGCGCATAACAGGAAGCGTGCGCCGTGGCGGTCCAGCGCGCGGCCGTGCAGTGGGGCGGACAATGCGGCCAGCACGCCGCCCAGCGACACGGCGCCGGAGAGCGCGGTGCGGGTCCAGCCGAACTCGCGGGTCATCGGCTCGACGAAGATCGACAGCGTCGCGACGGCACCGCCCTGGCGCGAAAAGCCGGCGCAACAGGTGCAGGCGAGGATCACCCAACCATAGAAGAACGGCAGGCGGCGAGAGAGCGTGCGGGGCAGGGTCTGGATGGCGGCTCCTCCCGTCATGTCCGGTAAGCCGTTTCTGTCATTGCGAGGGGCGCTCTGTCATTGCGAGGCCGCTTGGCCGAAGCAATCTCATTGGAGATGAGCCGCTGCTCGTCACGAACGAGATTGCTTCGGCCAAGCGGCCTCGCAATGACAGAGCGGACCCTAACAAGAAACTACCCGTGTCATGGCCGGGCTTGTCCCGGCCACCCACGTCTTTCCTTTGCTGGCCGGGGCACAGTCGTGGGCGGCCGGGCCAACCCCGGCCATGACACAACAGGTACTGCCGAGCGTTTCATCCAGCGCGGGTCGGCCGAAGGCCGGTGGCCAACTCGCAATGACAGAGGGGGACCCTCGCAATGACAGCATCAAACCACGCCGCCTTCGCGCAGTTTCGCCACCGCATCGGCGGACATGCCGCACAGCTCGCCCAGCAGCGCCTCGGTGTGTTCGCCGAGCAGCGGCGGGCGCTGCACGACGGCGGGCGAGTCCGACAGCTTGATCGGGCAGCCGACCGTCTTGTAGGTACCGCGCGTCGGGTAATCGACATCCACGATCATGTCGCGCGCGTGGAGATGCGGGTCGGCCAGCACCTCACCGGTGTCCTGGCAGGCGCCGCTCGGCACGCCCGCATCGCCGAGGATGCGCATCACCTCGTGCTTGCTGCGCCCGCGCGTCCAGGCGGCAACGATCGCGTTCAGCGCCTCCCGATTCTCCCAGCGCCCGTCCGGGGTGTTGAAGCGCGGGTCGTCCGCCAGCTCCGGCTGGCCGATGGCGTTGACGAACGGCTTCCACATCTGCGGCTGGGCGAAGATATAGACGTAATCGTTCGGACCGCCGGGCGCGCACGGATAGGTCGTTCCGGGTACGGTGCGGCCAAGTTGGTTGCCGTTGCGCGGCATCGGCCGCCCCGTGCGCTGATGGTCGCGCAGGCTGACGCGGATCAGGTTGACCACGGCGTCCTGCATCGACACTTCAACGTGCTGGCCTTTGCCCGTCGTATGGCGCTGCTGCAGCGCGGCCAGGATGCCGATCGCCATGTGCATGCCGGTGCCGGAATCGCCGATCGCCGGATAATTGAAAGTCGGCGGATTATCCGGAAAGCCGGTTACGCACATCGCGCCGCCCATTGCCTGGGCGATCGGTTCGAAGCTTTTGAAGTCGGCGTACGGGCCGTAGGTGCCGAAGCCTTTGATCGTCGCGTAGATCAGTTGCGGGTTGATCTCACTCAGCGCGCTATAGCCGAGGCCCAGGCGGTCCAGTGCGCCCGGGCCGAAATTCTCCAGCAGCACGTCGGATTGCGCGATGACGCTGCGGAACAGTTCCTTGCCCTCGGCGGTTTTCAGATTGAGGGTCAGGCTACGCTTGTTGGCGTTCAGGATGAGAAAGAACAGGCTGTCGCTGTCGGGTTTGTCGCGCATGTTGACGCGGGCGACGTCGCCGCCTTTCGGTTCCTCCAGCTTGATCACGTCGGCACCGAGAAAGCCGAGGATCTGCGCGCAGGCGGGCCCTGCCTGGTTGTGCGTCATGTCGATGACGCGGATTCCGTTGAGGGCCTGGCTCATGCGTGCGTTCCTCCCGATGGCGGCGCGCGATGATGGCGGCGATCGGGTCAGGGCGCCAGCGGGCGGATGTCCCTGGACCCTGTCACTGCGAGCTGTCATCGGCCGGCCGACCCGTCCTGGATGACATGCTCGGCGCCGCCCCCTCGTCATGCGACCACCGGGTCAAGCGCCCGGTGGTCGGCATGACGAGGTGGCAGTACGGCGCACTTCATTGACCCACCCCGTACCCAGCGGTACGGTCCCGCACCACAAGGTAATCGGAGGGATCGGCCATGAAAGTCGGAATGGCGCTCAACATGTTGAGCCAGGCAGGACGATCCGATGTCGCGGTGGTCACCGAGCATATGGCGATGGGCGATCTTGTCGAGCCGCTCGGCTTCGATTCGCTGTTCGCGCTGGAGCACCATTTCACCGGCTACGCCATGTCCCCGGCGCCGCTGCAATTGCTCGCCTACTACGCCGGACGCACGAAACGCATCCATCTTGGCACCTCGGTCATCGTGCTGCCCTGGCACGATCCCGTCCGCGTCGCCGAACAAATCGCCCTGCTGGACATCATGTGCGGCGGACGCTGCCTGTTCGGCTTCGGCCGCGGCGCGGCCAGCGTCGAATACGAAGGCTTCCGCATCCCGATGGGCGAGGCGCGCGGACGGTTCATCGAATCGGCGCAGATCATCCAGCAGGCGCTCAGCCAGGAAACCTTCGAGTTCAACGGCCAGTATTACCAAATCCCTCGCACCGCGATTCGCCCGCGGCCGATGTCGCACCCGGAACGCCGCTTCTACGGCACCGCGGTCAGCCCGGAATCCGTCGATGTGATGGCCAATCTCGGCTTCTCCATGCTGGTCATCATGCAGAATGAATGGCCGAAGGCTGCCGCCGACGTGCACCGCTTCCGCGATACCGCCGCGCGCGCCGGCTTCACGCCACGCCCGCCGATGATCCTGACCAACGTCTCGTGCTGCGAATCGCGCGACGAGGCGCACGAACGCGCCATCCAATGGCTCGGCAAGAAGTGGGATTCCATCGACGACCACTACCATTTCTCGGATGGCCATCTCGCCGGCGTGCAGGGTTACGAATCGTACGACAAGGTCGGCGTCACCTACGCCAAGATGAAAGAACCGGCGCGCCGTGCCAAGGCGACCGACTTCTACGTCAGCATCCAGGTCGTCGGCACACCGGACGACTGCATCCAGAAGATCGCCGAACTTCAGGCGCTGACCGGGCTGGACCACCTGATCACCGAATTCTCGTTCGGCGGCATGCCGCATGAGGAATCCGAAATCAGCATGCGGCTGTTCGCCGACAAGGTGCTGCCGGTGCTGCAACGCGATGCGATGTTCGCCCGGCCTCCGGTCATTCAGGCGCCGGCGCCTGAAGCTGTTCGCGAAGGCGTGTTTGCTCCCGCCTAGGCTTACAACCGAACCCGTTGTGCGCTGCAATATAAACGCGTTTGGCAACCCGCAAGAATTGAGGGGGGCTTTTCCTCGCGTCATAATTGTGAAATTCTCAGCGCAGTAACAACAAAGTCCGGGAGGCAACACCATGCCATCAGACAGCAAGCCGGTCGCCGCGGACCGTTGGTCGCAGCTTTGGCTCGGCCTGGTCTGCATGATCCTGATCGCCAATCTTCAATACGCCTGGACGCTGTTCGTCCATCCCATGAGCGCGGCGAACGGCTGGAGCATCGCCGGCATCCAGGTCGCATTCTCCATCTTCATCGCCACCGAAACCTGGCTGACACCCATTGAAGGCTGGCTGGTCGATGCATTGGGCGCGCGGCGCGGTCCGCCACTGATGATTGCATTCGGTGGCGTCATGGTCGGCGTGGCCTGGGTCGTCGATTCCTACGCGAGTTCGCTTGGCATGCTGTATGTCGGCGCCGCACTGTCCGGCACCGGCGCGGGCGCGGTGTATGCCACCTGCGTCGGCAACGCGGTGAAGTGGTTCCCCGACCGGCGCGGCCTCGCCGTCGGCATCACCGCCGCCGGGTTCGGCGCGGGCGCGGCCCTGACGGTGATTCCGATACGGCTGCTTATTGAAAACGCCGGCTACGCCAGCGCCTTCTTCTGGTTCGGCATCGGCCAGGGCGTCATCCTGCTGCTGGTCTCGCCGATCATGCGCGCCCCCGCGCCTGGCGAGGTGCCCGTCACCGCGGCACCAAAGGTAGCGCAAAGCCCGGTCAGCTCGACTCCCGGACAGATGCTGTCAACGCCGGTCTTCTGGTTGCTCTATGTGATGTTCGTGCTGATCTCCGCCAGCGGCCTGATGGCCACCGCGCAGATCGCGCCGATTGCCCGCGATTACGGCCTGTCGAACGCCACACTGTTCCTTGGCGGCAGCGCACTATCGGTGGCGCTGGTGATCGACAACCTGATGAACGGCGCGGCGCGACCGTTCTTCGGCTGGGTGTCCGACCATATCGGCCGCGAAAGCACCATGGCGTTCGCGTTCGCACTGGGCGGACTTGCCTATCTTCTGCTGGCCTATGTCGGCCACTCGCCGTGGGCGTTCGTGTTCTGCGCCGCGCTGATCTTCTTCACCTGGGGCGAAATCTTCAGTCTGTTCCCCTCCACCTGCACGGACTTGTTCGGCACGAAATACGCGACGACCAACGCCATGCTGCTCTATACGGCGAAGGGTATGTCGGCCTGGCTGGTGCCGCTGGCAAACGTGCTAAAGGCAGACACCGGCGGCTGGCACACCGTGTTCCTGGTGGCCGCGGTTATGAACTTCATCGTGGTTCTGGCAGCGATCTTCGTGCTCGGCCCGGCGCGCCGGCGCAGTGCGATGCGATCTGGGATAGCGGCACAGCGGGCGTAAGCGCGCATGCCGATCATGGTGGCGTCAGCCGGCGCCACTACCTGGGTCTCTTATGGTCGGCCTTGAGCCGGCCACCTGCGAACGGCCCATCGTGCGCCTGATCGGCCCCCGACCGGCCGTGCGTTGAGGGCCGGTTCAGCGCCGGCCATGACGGGTGGGAGGCGGCGCTACGGCGCCCCAACCCGTTCCATCTGCGCGATCACGTTCGGCTGCGACAGCAGCGCGCCCAAGCGCCGCTCCAGTTCGCTGCGCGCGGTCGGGTCCAGTTTGCGCCAGCTCGCCTTGGGCGCGGCGGTCACCAGCATGGGCGCGTCGTGCGCACCGACGATGCTGGTCCAGGCCATACGCGTGCGCAGCGCCAGTGACGGCGATGCGGGTTTTCCGTCCACGAATATCGCAAAGGCGATCATCGGGCCGAATTGCGCGTCGCGCATCAGCCGCCACATGTGCGGCACGCCCGCCGGCATCGGCAGCCAGACGGTTTCGGCCTCCTCGGTGTCCGGCAGGACCACGAGGCGGCGTTGCTCCGCCAGCAATGGCGCGGCGGTGCTGCGCCGGGGCAGCACCTCGACCGCGACGTCCATCGTCAGGTCAGGACACACGACGTGCATCGAGGCTATCGGCCCGCGGGCATCCGACGTGTCTGCGGCGGCAGTCGGCGTACGAGTGCAGCCAGGACCGAAATTGAAGTCCGGCGCGGCCAGAGCGGCCGTATGGTCACCGCGGTTCAGCACCGTCGCCACCGCCGGGCCGGCCGCGGCAATCACCACCACCAATCCGACGGCCAGCACGGCGTCGCGCAAGGGAAAGCGGCCAGACCCGCGACGCGGATCCGCCGGTCCGGACGCAATCTGTGGTGCCTGATCCTCGCGCAGCGGCAGGCCCAGCACGATCAGCATCAGGATGACGAGCGAAAAGAAGATCCAGCCATACAGCACATGGTCTGTCGCGGCGGCTTCCGCGCTGCCCAGGATATGCCCCAGCGCGACAATGCCGAGCGCACGGAACCCGTTGGCAATGATCGGCACGATAATGGAAATGACAATGAACATGAAACGGCGCAGCGGGCTGCGATAGATCAACAGCGCATAGAGGCAGCCGAACGCGACCGAGGCGATCAGGAAGCGAAGTCCGGCGCAGGCAGTGGCGATGTAGAAAGCGCCTTCGGGGATTTGAATGGTGAAGCCGTCGATGTACGCCGGGATGCCGAGAATATCGAGACCATGCCGAACGAAATCGGTGGTGAAATCCTGTAGCCGCGGCGTCACGAAGTCGCCGAACGGCACAAGAAAATACAGATACAGCAACGGCCCGCACAGCAGCCAGCAGAGGCGCCAACCCAGCACCCCGAGCAGCAGCAGTTCGACAAACGTGACCGCCATGAGCTGACGGCCTTCCATGATTCCCAGTCGCTCGGCTGCCAGCCACACCATGCCAACAGGAATGCCGAGCAATACGATCCACGGCATCGGCTCGGCGGTGGCGCCGCGCAGTGTGTCGTGCCGGTCCCAGATCAGGTAGGCGACGATCGGCAGCACGAGGAAACAGTGGTTATAGGCGGTTGAATCGATCCACGTGCCAATCGCAGCGGCGATCTCCTGCGGGAACAGCAGCCCGAGTGCGATCAATCCCAGCGCCAGTGTGATGGCGCTGCCGCGCACGCGGCGCCACACGTCCAACGTTGCCGGAGCTGTCAGCGTCGGAGCGCTCATGACCGTTATCCGCACATCGCCGCGTCGTGCCGTGCGCGGCAGCTAAGGATTGGATGCCGGCCGTCGGCCATTCGATCGATCGTGCGCACGATTCCATCCACCACAACGACGCCCAGCATATAGCGACCTCGCCCGACATGCACGCCTTCAAACGCGCGCTCCACGGGGCGCGTCGGGATGGTTGGATCGCGCATCGGCCGTTAACCCAGGCCGCGCACGATCGGCGGCCCAAGCACATTGGCAACGGGCAGCGGCAGCCGCTTCCATGCGGCGATGAACAGGCGGTATTTCGGATTGAGCGGATTGACATCGGGCACCACGGCACCCGGTGCCAGTTTGTAACGATAGGGCAGCGGCGCCGGCTCGAATCCCCAGTTGTGCTTGAACGCGTACGCACCCGTGCCAACCTTGGAGCGGCCGAAATCGAACAACCGGAAGCCGCGGTCGGCAGCACGGCGCATCACTTCCCAATACATGAAATCGTTGCCGGCCCGATGCCGCGCCGCCGCCGTGCCGCCACCATAGTACGGCCACACCTCGTCGCGGTAATAAAAATTCATTACCGACGCGATCGGTTGCTCCTGATCCAATATCGTAACCACATCGACACCGTCGCGGAACACTTCGGCCAGGATGCGGAAATACCGCTGCGAGAAAACTGGCGTGCCGAGGTTGCGCACGCTTTCCGCATAGACGCGATGCAGCACGGAGACGTCACGGTTGCAGACCGACGTCAGTCCGTTGGCGATGCCCTTGCGCACCATCGCACGCTGCTTGCGCGGAATTGCCTTCATATTGCGCTCGTGATCGGCTTCGATCGACTTACGGAACGTAACATACAGGTCGGCGCGGCGCACCCAGTCGCTGTCGGCGGGCTTGCGATCACGCATCTCCAGCGCGCGGGCACCGGTGCGCTGCATCAGCCGCGTCGCGTAATCCTCCAGCGCCCTGCCGCTTTCCGGATCGGCGGCCAGCACGCCCCCATAGACGCAGAACGGGCTGGATATCAGCGTGTTGCCGAACAGCAGCGTGCGAACGTGAACCAGCGGCAGAACGCCGGTGATGGCGCCGTCGCGTTCGGTGAAGACGAAATGGGTGCGGTGGCCGAACGCGGCGCCGACGACGCGCGCCCAGGCGGCGCGGTGGCAGAACGTGCCGTCCGGCATGGTCGCGACGAACGCGTCCCAGGCGGGCTCACTGGCCGGATCGAGCTCTCGAATGGCAGGCGGCATGGCGATCAGGCGTTCGCGAGCGCTGGTGACGCGGGGTGTTGCGGCGGATGCTCCAACACGTCGGAGAACACCTGGTCGATGCGGCCCCATGCGAAGTCGCGCAGCAGGCGATCGAGCTTGGCTTCCATGCGCGACAGGTTCGTGTAATGGCGGACTCGGGATTTCCAGCCGCAGCCGGGAACGCGCGGCTGGCCGGGATCGATCTCCCACGGATGGAAATAGAAGATGCCGGACATATTTTCGCGCCGGTTGACGCGGGCCAGGCCATGCCGATGCAGCGCATAGGGGAACATGCGGAACCAGCCGCCGCCAGAGCACGGCCAGTTGCGGCCGAGCATCGCGACGGTGGTCATCGGCAGTTCCCACAGGCCGGTGCCGTCAGGCTGAAACGGTGTGCGGGGCGCGTCGGGCATGCCGTACAGATCATGGCGGATCGGGTTGACGCTGGAGCTGTAGGCGTAGCCAGCCTCGGCCAGGATGCGGAACGCCCAGCGGTTGCGGGCGCCGATGGAGAAGGTGGCGGCACGGTAGCCAGCCACGGGCACGCCGCCGATGTCCTCCAGTACCTGCCGCGCGCGGCTGATATCGGTGCAGAAGGCGGCGGGGTCCTGAGAGTCGGCGCGAGTGTGGTCCCAGCCGTGGCTGGCCAGTTCGTGGCCGGCCGCGACAATGCGGCGGACCAGCGCGGGGTGACGTTCGGCGATCCAGCCCAGGGTGAAGAACGTCGCCTTCACGCCGGCGCGGTCGAACTGCGCCAGGATGCGATCCACGTTCGCCTCCACGCGCGGGGCGATGCGCGGCCAGTCGGCACGGTCGATGCGGTGCGACAGCGCCTGGACCTGGAACCAGTCTTCCACATCCACGGTCATCGCGTTGCGGATGGGGCCTGATGTCATTGCGAGGTGGCCACCGGCTGGCGGCCGAGCCGCCCTGGATGAAACGGCGTCGGCGGCTGGACGTAGGCTCCCCCCTCCCCTGGTGGGAGGGGAGGCCTTGTTTCTTGCTGGCGGAGCGAAGCAATCCCGATCGGGAGTGGCCGCTAAACCCGACCGGGATTGCTTCACTTCGCTCGCAATGACAGGCGGCGCGCTGGTCATTTCGGCACTTCCGCCGAGGCGCCAATCATGTCCAAAAGGCGCCGGAACACACGCTCCTGCCGGACGGCACCGGCCTCCAGCATCTCAATCCGGCGCACGAGCGCGTCGTGCGCCACACCGCCGCCATTGGCCGCCGCGACCGGCGCGGGGGCGAACATTCCGGCACCGAGGTCCTGACTCAGCTCGCCGGCGGTCATTTCGACCATGGCGCCGGTGATGGTATGGGCCTCCTCAAGTGAGCCGTACAGCAGCACCCGCGAGCAAAGCGTGTTGATGCGGCGGGGAATGCCGCCGGTGTGGCGGAACACCAGGGCGTACGCGACGTCCTCCCAATGCGGATCACCCTCCCAGCGGACCATCTTCAACCGGTGCTCGATATAACCGCGCGTCTCAGCCTCGGTCAGCGGTCCCAGATGGTAGGATGCCAGCACCCGCTGGCGAAGTTGCTCGGTATCCGGGCTGGCCAGGGTCGGGCGGAACTGCGGCTGACCGAGCAGGATGGTCTGCAAGGAGGCGCGCCCGTCCACCGTGATATTGGATAGCATGCGCAATTCTTCCAGCGCGGCGAGCGACAGGTTCTGCACCTCGTCCACCACGAGCACGCAGCGGCGGCCGGAGCGGCGCTGGTCCTGCACCATTTGCTCGAACCGGCGCAGCAGCGTCGCCTTGTCCAGGCCCGGCGTGTCGCCCAGCCCGAAATTCGCCATGATCAGACGCAACAGGTCGTCACCCGACACCTGCGTGGTGACGATCCGGGCGATGACGTAGGTGCTGCGGTCGAGTTGCGACCACAATTGTTCCACCAGCGTCGTCTTGCCGGCACCGACTTCGCCGGTGATGACGATGAACCCCTCCTCCTGTGCCAGGCCATAGACCAGATGAGCAATTGCCCGGCTGTGGCCACTGGAGCCGAAGAAAAACCGGCTGTCCGGTGTCAGCAGGAAGGGTATTCCGGAGAAGCGGTAGAACTTTTGGTACACGATGCCCGTTCAGAACTGTTTGGTTATGCCGACGATCACCAGATCCTGGTAGAATGACTCTGCTTGCGTGCTGGCTTCACGGCTGAGGTAGCTGTAGCTGGCGAAGGTGGTGACTGTGTCGCTGAGAGTGTACTGCAAAGACAGCCGCGCGGCGAGCGATCGTGTACTGCCGGTGGTCCCGAGCGGCGTTCCCGTGCTGTACGACACAAGCGCATTCATGCCGAAATCGGGCGTGAACTGGCGCGCCCAGTTGATGGTCGCCGTCCGAGCAGAGTTCCCGGTGGTCGGATTGCCCGCGCCAACCAGTGTCTCGGTCGTCGAAGACACATTGAGCGTGATCGAGTCCCGGTCGAGCACCGTCGTCGAGCCGAGCGTGAGGGTGCTATAGCGGTAAACGCCGGGCGCCACGCCCAACGCGTTGTTCGCGGCGAACAACGTTCCCCCGGTCTGGCTGTTCAGCAGATCCCCGTTATTGCCGACCGCACCCAGATCAAGCTGCCCGGCAACCTGCTCAAGCTGGGTGCCGATGCCGTTCGTGTAGGAGCCGGTCACCGTCGTGCGGGCGGTCAGCGCATAGCGTCCATTGAACGTCAGGGAATTCGTGCCGTTCTGATGGCCATAGCCTATGGTGATGCTGCTGTCCTGGTTGGGCGTCCACGTGGTGCCAAAACTCCAGGTCATATCGTCGAGGTTCAAACGGTTCGCGCCCGAGTAATCGACATATTCCCAGCCGAGCGTACCGTACACGCTGATGCTGCTGTTGATTGCATAGTCGATGCGGTTGCTGCCGATGTCCCGCGTGGAGGTTCCGCCGCCGGCGCCGGACGATTTGGTTTGCGTCGCATTCGCCGACGCGGTGTCCCGCAACTTGCCGAAACGCTGGCCCGATGTGAAAGTTGCGGTCTCCTCGAGGATCGTTTCCTCCAGATCATCCGCGCCGCTCGCCAGGAGCGGAATTGGAGCAAAGCCCGTCGTCTCCTCGCTGCTCGATTGGTTCAGCGAAACACCGAGCTTGCCATCGCCGTAATCCCCGAAATGGTGCAGCAGATAGGGCGACACGGTGAGGCTGGTGGTAAGCGAACGGTTCTCCTTGGACAACCCGAGCTGATCCGTTCCGGTCAAAGTGCCTGCCGTGATGGGGCCGATACCGGCCTGACCGAGGCCGCCCAGGCCGCCAATGCCCCCCTCAGTCGCCTGCGAGCCGGACACGCCGCGCACATCCACGAACAGAGCATCCTGCACCGCGGTGATCAGCCCATCGGCATTGAACTGCTGGGTCAGGACGTTCTGCGACCCCTCCTTCACATGCATCTCAACGGTCGGCTGGTAATCCAACCGGATCTGGATGCGGGGAAGATCGCCAAGTATCGACACCCCAGGCGCCAGAACCGTGATCAGGTCCGCTTTGCGCGGCGCCGACTCCTCCAGAACGTTGTCGTCGAATTGTTCCTCCAGGCTGACCCGCGGCAGGATGGTCCAGCCGGCCCCGGCCGACGCAAAACCGGAGAGAAGCTGCATCTGGTGCTGCAGATCCGCCACGTCGGGCTGCGCCAGATCGGCACCCATCGGCACCACTCCCGGATTGGTCGGATCGGCCACGGGAAACGCCGCGGCGCCGCCGCATTGCAGTACCCAGCCGGCCATCGCGAAACCCGCCGAGCGCATTACCAGCCGACGCAGCTTGGTTGCGGCTGTCGGCCTGAATCGCACGCGGAACGCGTCAGGACGAGTAGTACGAGGAGTAGGCACCGAACGTGTAACGCGACGAAAGCTGCTGCTTGTTCAGCACCAGGGCGATGGAGGGGCAGGCCTGGATCAGATCGAGCGAGGCCTCGATCTCATCGCGCTGCGTCCGTTCGGCTTCCACAACAAAAAGCACCTGCCCGACCACCGGGGCCAGCACCGCCGGATCGCTGGTGGAAAGACAGGGCGGCGCGTCGAGGATCAGCAACCGATCAGAATAGCGCCGGCCGAGGCTTTGGATCAGCCGCGCCATCTCCCGCGAGGAGAAGAGGGTCGGGCTGCGCTCACGCTCCCGCCCGATCGGCAGGATGGACAGGCGTTCGATCGGCGTGCGCACGATCATGGGCGCGGGATCAAGCTTGGCATTGGCCGCGAGGTCGAGCAGACCGGGTGCGTCCGCCAGGCCCATCGGATAGCAAATCGAATCGCGCTTCGAGTCAGCATCGACCAGTAGCACGTGGTGGTCGCCCTGGCGCGCGATGCTGCCGGCGAGGTTGATGGAGGTGAAGCTTTTTCCCTCGCCGGGCCGCGCGCTGGTGACCATCAGCAGGTTGCTGTAGCCGGGTTCGACGCCGGCTGTGGCGAAGGCGTTGCGCAGAATCTGCCGCTGCACCAGACGGAATTCCTCGGAGATGCGGCTGCGCGTGCGCGACCAATCGACCATGCCGGCACGCTCCAACGCCACCGAGTCAACCGACCCGGAACCGACCGTCAGTTCAGGTCCGGTGCCGGTGGACGCCGGGCCGTGCAGGTTGGTCGGCCGGTCAAGTCCGTCCAGCGTGGCAATTCGATCGAGCACGGCGACCGACCCGGGGCCGCCGTCGCTGGAAAACGCTCCGGCACCGCTGCCGCCGGGATGTTCCCCGCCGCCGGTACGGCCGCGGTCCCCGAGCAGGTTCGCGGCTGAATCATCCAGCGCGCCGGACTGCAACAGGCGTTCGGCAACACGCTCAACGAGGTGGGTGGACTTGGGACCGAGCATTCAGATCAGCGCCGCCGAACGGAGTATGTGCACGACAAGTCCTCCATAGACGCCCACGAGGACCACGAGGGCGATACCGAATCGCGCCACAACCATCAACCGCTGGCGCAGCGGGGCAAGCCCCAGGACCGATATGCCGCCAAGCACCGGCAGCCCGAGGTTGCGCAAATCATCGACCGTAGAGAAGGAGCGATCCAACTGGCCGAACAACACGGTCACGCCGAGACCGCCGCCCAGGCCCGCGAGCAACACGCCGGTCACCAGCAGCATCCGGTTAGGCGCCACCGGCAGGCGCGGCGTGTCCGGCGGATCGACGATCTGCAGCTTCACCTTGTCGGCCTGGGTATCGGCGGCCTGAGCGATGTTGGCTGCCTGCAAGCGACCGAGCAGCTCCTCATAGTTCTTGCGTAGCACCGAATAGTCGCGGTCCATGTTTTCGTATTCGGCAATCAGGCCCGGCTGCTCGTGCTGAATCTTCTCCAGCTTGTCACGATAGGCGACTGCGTCGTCGCGCTGCCGCTGCAGGGCGACGACCTGGGTATCCGCCTCGATCAGCTTGACCTTCAACTGGTCGTACACTGGGCTTGGCACGGTGCGCTTGTTGTCAGGCAACGGCTGATCCGCGCCAGGGGCGGCACCAGCAGCCTTCGCCGGCTTCGCGTCCTGCTGCTGCGTCTTCAGGAACTCGATCAGTTTCTTCTGCGCGATAACGTCCGGATGGTCGTCGGTATCCTTCAGCATCAGCATGCGAAGTTGTTCTTCCGCCTGCTCCAGCGGCGTGCGCACGACCTGCGGCTGCTGCAAGGCCTGCAACTGCGGTGGCACGTCCACCACCAGCATCGCCGGAGTGCTCTCGACCTCCCGTTTCAGCGCATCGCGTGAGACGATTGCGTCCTGCAGCTTGCCGTCGAGCGACGTGGCGTTGGTGCGCGCTGCTTCCAGGGCCGGGACCGATGGATTCTCGGTCGAGGGCAGGATGTCGATATACCGCGCGCGGAAATCGGCGCGCTGCTTCTCCGACGAGCGAAGCTGCTGCTCGTACGATGAAATCTGGTGCTCCAGGAACCGGCGGGCATTCTCCATGTCCGACCGATTGCTGCCGGTCGCCGCCTCCACGAAGATGGTCAGCAGGGTCTGCACCACGTCGTGCGCCATCTTCGGGTTGGCGTCGCGGTAGTTGATGGTGAACAGGTTCTTGGTCTGCGGGGTGACGCGGATCGTATTGCCGAGGTGCTGGATCAGTCGCTCCCGGTCGCTCGGGCTGTTGATGGTCAGGTCAAGGTCGGTCTTGGAGACCAGCTTCTCGAGGTTCGGGCGGCTGAGCAAGGTGCGCTGGAGGATTTCGAGCTCGGTGGTGGGGGATGACTCGGCGGCAATGCCCTTCAGCAGCGGGGTCAGGATGGCGTCGGCATCAACATAGAGACGGGCGCTCGATTCAAACTGGTTCGGGATCATGTACACGCCGACCCAGCCTACGCCGCAGATCAGCCATGCGACGACCACGCCCAACCAGCGGCGCCGCCAGGCGGCCCGCAAGTACTGCTCCAACAGGATGCGGATGTTATCCATGCGTCTCCACCGTAGGCCAGATCACCCGAGGCCGGTTGCACCGTAAGCCAGTCTGCGCCGCAGAACCAGAATTTCAGAACCAGGATTGCGGAATGATCAGCGTGTCGCCGGGCTCCATGGCGACGTTCTGGCTGATATCCCCATGGTTCAGCAGGTCGTTCAGCTTGACGTGGATCATCTCCTCCTTGCCCTTAGCATCGTGCCGAACGATTACCGCCCGGTTACCGGCGGCATATTTCGTCAGCCCCTTGGTGGCGATCATCACGTCCAGCAGGGTCATGCTGTCCCGATAGGGTATGGCGATCGGGTCGGTTGCTTCGCCGATCACCCGGATCTGACGGTTGGGCGGCCCGACGAAGCTGCGGACGATTACCGTCACGACCGGGTCCTTGATGTACTTCTTGAGCCGGCCCTCGATGTCGCGGGCGAGTTGGGTAGGCGTCTTGCCGGCGGCGACAATGTCCTCGATCAGCGGCACCGAGATCCGGCCATCCGGGCGGACCGCTACGCCGCCCTCGCTGAGGTCGGGATTGCGATAGACGAAAACGCTGAGGTCGTCCCCGGCGCCGATCACGTAGTCCGCCGACTGGACGTCCTTGTCGTGCTTTTCCGCTTTCACCACGGACGAGGCGCTGACGTTGGTGGCCGCCGCGCCGGAGCCGCCCCCCGAACAAGCGGCGAGTGGCAGGACGAAAGCCGACAACGAGACGAAGAGCATCAAGGCACGCCGGATCATAGCCACGCTGACCTCGAAACATGATAGAGAGAGAACGATCGATTTGGTAGGCGCGGAAGGAATCGAACCCCCTCTTCTGCCACGTAAAGGCAGCGCTCTGCCAATGAGCTACGCGCCTCCGCACGGCCGCCGCAACCGAAATCAATGGTGGCACCGGCTCTTCCAATCGTGATAAGTCCATACCACTGAGGCGCGGATCAGGCAACACGTGTATCATAAACGTGTCTCGCGTCCGGGTAGGATGAGCATCGAGAGTAAACGCATAAGTTGTGTTAGCCCCCGGCCTGCCTTTGACCACATCAGACGCGCACAGCATGACTTTTCGGATTTCGCGCATGCGGAAAGCCGCAGAAACCAAAGTGTCAGAATTGATTGCCTACCCTGGCCCCGAACAACCGAGTGGCATGCCAATGTCTGCTAAATTTCTGGACATCAGGTCGGTTATCCGCTATCGGCTCGGTTCCGCGAGCAGCCGCACAGAGATGCGCGAGCAGCCTGGCGGGGGGGAAAGCGGCCTTGCGCATGAACCAGTCCATGGAGGGCCGATGACCGTAGGGAGTGCTGGATGACGCGCGTCCTTGCTCACTACGTGTCGGTCGAAACCGCCGCGCTCGGTGTCTTCGAACTGGCGCTGTCCTTCCTTATCATCGACGTCCTGCTCAACGCGTTCGGCGGCATCGAAGTGCTGGGCGCCAGCAGCGCGGTTGTTGCCGGCGACGCGACGGCGCTGGCGGCCCTGCTCGCCCTGACCACCGCCGGCATCGCCGCAACGATCGGTCTGTATCGTCCGGAAATCTGCCTCGAACGCCGCCGCACCCTCGTCGCCGCGCTTACCGCCGGTATCGTCGCCTTCCCGGTCCTCCTGCTCGTCAGCAACGGTTACCAGATCCGCTTGACCGCCCCGGTCATGGTGAAGCTGGCCGGGCTGCTGATCGTCTGCCAGACCGGCATCCTGCTCACCCATCTCGCGTTCGCCGCCGTCGTCCCTCGCGGCGGCATGGTCCGCCGTGTCCTGGTCGTGGGGTCCGGCCGCCGCGCCAACCGCCTGATGGAGATGTTGCGCACCCGCCGCGGCCGCTTGTTCGTGCCGGTCGAAGCGCCCACCGATGGCCTGCCCCTCACGCCCGCGGCTCTGCGAGGCCAGAAGATCTGGGGCGTGGTCCTCGCCTCCGACGACGTGGCCGGCCAGCCGCCGCTGACCCTGCTCGACAGCAAGCTGCGCGGCGTCCGCGTGCTCAGCGACACCGCATTCTGCGAGCTGCATCTCGGCCGCATCGACCTCGACACCATCGACGCCAACTGGATGCTGTGCGCCGACGGCTTCGTGCACGGCCGGATTGCCAATGCGACCAAGCGGGCGCTCGACCTTCTGGTCAGCATGGTCCTGCTGGTGCTGACCCTGCCGGTCATGCTGGCGACCGCGATGTTGATCCGCCTCGGCAGTCCCGGACCAGTGTTCTATCGCCAGCAACGCGTCGGCCTGCACGGCGAGATCTTCACTCTGTACAAGTTCCGCAGCATGACGGTGGACGCCGAGACCGGCGGCAAGCCTCGATGGGCCCAGCAGCGCGATCCGCGCATCACCTGGATCGGCAGCTTCGTCCGCCCCATGCGCATCGACGAGTTGCCGCAGCTTTTCAACGTATTGCTCGGCCAGATGAGCGTTATCGGTCCGCGCCCGGAACGGCCTCACTTCGTCGAACAATTGTCGCACGCCATCCCGTTCTACCAGGAGCGGTCGTATGTAAAGCCGGGCATCACCGGATGGGCCCAGGTCAATTACCCATATGGTGCCTCGGTAGAAGACGCCCGGGAAAAGCTCTCCTACGACCTTTACTATGTGAAGAACCGCAGCCTGCTGATCGATCTGCTCATCCTCGTGTCAACCGTGCGGGTGATCCTGCTGCGTGAGGGCGCGCGCTGACCCCCCATCGATGAAACTGCGGCTTCCTGTCATTGCGAACGGCTCCGAGTGCAACAAAATTTCTCCCCTTCCATTGTGGGGGGGAACTTGCCTGGACGGTTCATCCCTGGCGAGAAACAACGACCTCGGCATCATCACCGCGACAGCGGGGACCCATGCCGCCCCGGATCAAGTCCGGGGTAGGCTCCCGGTCACCGCTTTCGCCGGGATGACGAACAGCCTGGGTGCAGCGCCAATGCCGGCAATCCGCTATAGGTTCGCCGCATGACCGTCCACCTGCCGGCAATGGTCCTGCTTTATGGTGGCTGCGGCGCGATCTACATCGCGCTCGCCGCGCTGATACTGCTGCGCGCGCGTACCAGCCCCACGGGCGCCTGGCTGGCCGGCGCCTGCGTGATCACCGCCGCCTGGGCCGGTGCAACGGCCTGGTTCTGGCGGACCCCGGCGCAGGGTGTGCCCGCCTGGCTGGAACTTGCCCGCGGCGTCGCGTGGTACGCCTTCGTCCTGCACCTCTATCGCCGGAGCATCCCGGGCCGCAGCCAGCTCACCCAGATCCTCAGCACCATGGGGCTGCTGGCGCTGCTGCTGCTGGCGGGCCTGCCGCTGACTGACGCGCTGGCGCATGAATCCGCCAGCACGCTGTGGTCGCTGGGCACCGCGGTGCGGCTTGGCCTGGCCGTCGCCAACATCCTGCTGCTGGAGAATCTCTACTTCAACACGCCGGCCGACAGACGCTGGCACATCAACCTGCTCTGCATCGCCCTCGGCGGCTCGTTCCTCTACAACCTGCTGCTGTATTCCGACGCGCTACTCTTCCGCCGCCTGTCGCTCGGCTTGTTCCTGGCCCGCGCACCGGTCACCGCCTTCGCGGCACCGCTGATCGCCATCGCCGCGGCGCGCAACAAGCGGTGGGAGATCGACATCCACGTCTCGCGCGACGTGGTGTTCCACAGCGCGACGCTGGTGATGTCCGGCGTCTTCCTGCTCGGCCTTGCAGTCACCGGCGAAATCTTCCGCCGCGGCGGCGCCGAATGGGGCATCGTTGCCGAAGTATCGCTGGTGTCCGGCGGCATCCTGGCGCTCGGCGTAATGATCACCTCGGCCTCCGCCCGTTCGCGCATCCGCGCCACGGTCGTGGACCACTTCTTCAGCCACCGTTACGACTACCGGCGCGAATGGATGCGCTGCATCGACATCCTTACCGCGCCGCAGACCCACACCGGCCTGCCGACCCGCGCAATCCGCGCCGTCGCGGAGGTAGTTGACAGTCCCGCCGGCGCCTTGTTCATCCGCGCGCCGGGGGAGGTCGCGTTCCAATGGGCCGGCTCATGGAACATGCCCGCCGTGACACTGCCAATTCCGCCGGGCCACGCGCTGCTTCCCCAGTTCCGCAACAGCGATTGGACCGTCGAACTGGATCAGGTGCCGGAGACCGCCGCATTATTCATCGAACTGCCTCGCGTCTGGCTCGCCGTCCCGCTGAACCACCTGGGCACGTTGATCGGCTTCGTCGTGCTCGCCCGCTCCCGTGCGCAGTTCAAGCTGGACCGCGAGGCCTTCGACCTGCTACGTGTCGTGGGACGCGAAGTAGCCAGCCGTGTTGCCGAACAACTCGCGGCAGAGGTCCTCTCGCAGACCCGGCAATTGCGCGAATACAGCCAGCGCTTTGCATTCGTCATCCATGATATCAAGAACGTCTCCGGCCAACTTTCGATGCTGCTCACCAACGCCGAAGTCCATGCGGACAATCCGGAATTTCAGCGCGACATGCTGGCGACCGTGCGTGCCTCCGTCGGCAAGATCAGCCGCCTGCTGACCCGCCTGCAGGCCGACCGACAGGAGCGTAGCCACGCACTGATCACCCCTTCGGAGCGGCTGAAGGACGTGATTGACGCCTGCCAACTCAGCCGCGAGGCCGATATCGTGTTCGAGGACGCGGGTGACAGCAGCGGAGCGGCAATCGATCCGGAAGCGTTCGATGCTGTCGTGACGCATTTGCTCAACAACGCGCTGGAGGCATCCGGACCGGGCGCGCCGATACGCATCAAACTGCGGCAGGAGGCCTTGTCGATCGTCGTCGATATCGTGGACCAGGGACCCGGCATGACGCCGGAATTCATCCGCGATGAGTTGTTCCGCCCGTTTGCCACCACAAAGGGCGGCGGACACGGAATCGGTGCCTACCAGGCGCGCGAGCTGCTGCGCCAGGCCGGCGGCGACCTGCTGGTACTGAGCCGCCCGAACGCCGGCACCACGATGCGCGTGATGCTGCCTGCCGTGCGAACAATCGTTGCGGAAGCATCACCGCTTCCTGCCTGACCGGATCGAGCCATGGCCAAACCAAGACTGTTGATCGTCGAAGATGATGAAGGCCTGTGCTCCCAGTATCGCTGGGCGTTCCCTGGCTGCGACGTGTTGCTGGCGCACACCAGGCCGCAGGCGATTGCCCTGGTGAAGAAAGAGCGTCCGCCCGTGGCCGTCATGGACCTCGGCTTGCCGCCCGATCCTGACGGCGTCAGCGAGGGCTTCGCCACGCTGGAGGAAGTTCATCAGATCGCTCCGGAAACCAAAGTCATCATCGTTACCGGCAATGGCGAGCGAAAGAATGCGCTGAAGGCCGTAGCGGCCGGTGCCTACGATTTCTGCGAAAAGCCGGTCGAGCTCGAGGTGCTGCGCACGATCATCGAACGCGGCCTCAACCTGCACCGGCTGGAGGAGGAAAACCGCCGCCTGGCCGCGCGTCCGACGCGTTCCCCGATCGATCGCATCGTCACCGCACATCAGTCGATGCTGAAGGTCTGCCGCGACGTGGAGCGGCTGGCAGCAACCAATGTTCCGGTCCTGCTGCTGGGGGAAAGCGGCACCGGCAAGGAAGCGCTGGCGGAGGCACTGCACGAGCTCGGCCCGCGCGCCAAGCAGCCCTTCGTCGCCATCAACTGCGGCGCGATCCCCGAGAACCTCCTTGAATCGGAATTGTTCGGCCACGAGCGCGGCGCCTTCACCGGCGCGGTGAAGCAGACCGTCGGCAAGATCGAAAGCGCCCACAAGGGCACGTTGTTCCTCGATGAGATCGGCGATCTGCCGCATCCGTTGCAGGTGAAGCTGCTGCGCTTCCTGCAGGACCAGATCGTCGAGCGCATAGGCTCACGCCAGAAGATCCAGGTGGATGTGCGGATCGTCTCCGCCACCAACCAGGACCTGGAGGAACGCGTGAAGGAAGCCGCGTTCCGCAGCGACCTGTACTACCGTATGAACGCCGTGACGCTGCGCATTCCGCCGCTGCGCGAGCGCGGCGGCGACGTGGTGCTGCTGGCGAACTACTTCTTGAACCGGTTCAATCAGGAGTTCAGCCGGAACCTCCGCGGGTTCACCGAGACGGCCACCATCGCGCTCGCCGCGCATGCCTGGCCCGGCAACGTGCGCGAACTGGAAAACCGCATGAAGCGCGCGGTGGTGATGGCGGACCGTCGCCTGATCGATGCCGCCGATCTGGAGCTGGCGCCAACCGGTGAGACGTTGCCCGATCTGGACCTGCGTGCCGCCCGCCTGCGCGCCGAGCGGGAGGTCATCCAGGTCGCGCTGGCGCGCAGCAGCAACACACTGTCGGTCGCGGCTCGCCTGCTCGGCGTCAGCCGGCCGACCCTCTATAGCCTGATGCAGGCGCACGGATTAGATGTCGAAGTCCGAACCAACGAAGCAGGGGGCGATTCGGGCACGGAAGCCGGCGGAACGTTGGTGACGCAGGCGGCCGACGGCAACAGCACATCGGACAGCGATTGAGGTTCAGGACCATGCGTCACCGCTCTCTCATTTGGCTTCTGCTGGGTGCATGGATCGGCATCTGGCCGCTGGCGGCGCACGCCGACTACCTGTCGAGCGCGCGCAATGCCCTTAAGAAGGGCGACCTGCGGACCGCGCAGATCGATCTGCGCAACGCGGTGCGGGCCGACCCGCAGAACGCCGAAGCCCATTACTACCTGGGCCAGGTATCCTTCGAGCTGGGCGATCCCGTAGCCGCCGAACATGAAGCGGCCGAGGCACAGAATCGCGGCTTCGACCCGCATCTCGCGGTGCGGCTGCTGGCCCAATCCCTGATGGCGCAAGGCAAGTTCGACGATCTGCTCAACCGTCTGAAGCCGGGTGGCAAGGATGCCAACCTCGACGCCTCGATCCTGGTGTTCCGCGGCTATGCGCAGATCGGCCTGAAGCAGCTCGATGCCGCGCAGGCATCGTTCGCGCAGGCGGAGCAGGAGGCGCCAAACGCGATCGAACCGTTGCTGGCGGAAGCGAGGCTCGCTGCCTCCCGCGGCGATATGGCCGGTGCCGAAGCCAAGATTGACAAGGCGGTGTCCGAGCAACCCAAGTCGGCCGAGGCCTTGCTGGCGAAGTCGCAGCTCCTGCGCATGAAGGGTGACGCGGCCGGTGCGCTGGCCGTACTCGACACGCTGCTGGCGGACCAGCCCAGCATCGTCCAGGCGCGGCTGGATCGCGCCAGCCTGGAGATCGCGCTCAACAAGACCAAGGAGGCCGGCGACGACATCGACATGGTCCTCAAGGCCACGCCGGGCAACGTCCAGGCGTTGTACCTTCAGTCCGTCATGAAGGTGCAGGCCGGGGATTTCAAAGGCGCCGATGCCGAGCTGGAGCGTATCTCCGCCTACATTCCGCGCATTCCGCGCGGCTACTTCCTGGTCGCGGTGGTGAAGGAACACCTGGGCGAGCTCGAGCAAGCAGATGACGCGGCACGCCGCTATCTGGCGCGCGCACCGAACGATCTGGCGGCATACAAGATCCTGGCACGCATCCAGTTCATCAAGCATCGGCCGGACCAGGTGATCGATACGCTGACCCGCATCAGTGAGGCCGGCAAGGGCGACGCCGAGACCTACGACATGCTCGGCCGCGCCTACGCGGTGACCGGGCGCGCCACCGAAGCGGTGGCGGCTTTCCAGAAGGCGCAGTCCATGGCGCCGAAGGATGTGGGCATCCAGACCCGCCTCGCCAGTGTCCGCATGGGCATGGGCGAACCGAATGCCGCGATGGGCGACCTGGAGCACACGCTGGAACTCGCGCCGAAACTGCCGCAGGTGGGCGAGGCGCTGTTCTTTGCCGCGCTCGCAACCGGCGACATGCAAAAAACCGCGGACGCGCTTGCCAAGGTGCAGGCGGCCGAGGGCGACACCGACGTGGTGCAGAATCTCGATGGCCTCTACAAGCTCGCCAAACTCGACCTGACCGGTGCGCACACCGCCTTCGCCGCCATCGTGCAGAAATACCCGGACTTCCTGCCAGCACAGGTGAATCTGGCACGCGTGGACGCCATGCAGGGCCAGGGTCCTGAAGCAGAGAAACTGCTGGCGAATATCCTGTCCAAGCATCCAACGGCCGAGCCGGCGCTGACCATGCTGGCAACCGACTACACACAGACCAATCGCCTGCCGGACGCGATCAAGCTGCTGGAAGCGGCGCACGCTTCCGACCCGACCAACGAACATCTGACTGCCAACCTGGCGGAGTTCTATGTCCGCGCCGCGCAGCCGCAGAAGTCGCTGGATCTGCTGAACGCCGTGAAGGGCGGCACCCAGACCAGCGTGCCGCTGCTGGCCGCGGTGGCCAGCTCCGAACTGGCGTTGGGCCAGAAGGACAAGGCGCGCGATACCTATGCCGAATTGCTCAAGCTCGATCCGCAGCAGCTTGCCGCGCGTCAGCAGCTCATTTCGCTGTACGTTGACGCAGGCGATTTCGGGTCCGCCCGCAACGTGGCGAAAGCCGGCATCGCGGCAATGCCGCAGAACTACCAGCTTCTGCAGGACTACGTGATGATCGACCTGAAGGCGACGGGTGTCGATGCGGCTCTCGCTACGGCTGACAACCTGTATTCCCAGGATCGCAACTTCACGCTGGCCAGCGCGCTGCGCGGCGACGTGTACTTGGCGGCCAACCGGCCCGATGACGCGATCACCGCCTATTCCGACGCCCTGCAGAAGGCGCCGATCACCCCGCTGCTGACGCGTCTGATCGCCGCGCAATTACGGGCCAACAGGGTGGACGATGCGCGCAATACCCTGCTGGGTTGGGTGGGGAATCACCCCGACGACGTCGTGGCGCTGGAGCAACTCGCCGAGGTCAACATCGCCACCTCTCGTCTGGACGACGCGTCGAAGAACCTGCAGGCGATCCTCGCCAAGAAGCCGCACGACGCGGTCGCGCTGAACAATCTCGCCTGGATCTACGGACAGCAGCACGATCCGCGCGCGATGGACCTGGCGCGCCAGGCCTACGTGCTGTCGCCCGGCGCGCAGACCGCCGATACGCTGGGCTGGATTCTGACCAGCAGCGGCAAGGCCGCTGTCGGCGTCGATCTGCTGCGCCAGGCCAGCGCCCAGGCGACCAACGATCCACGCGTGCAGTACCACTACGCCGTGGCGCTGAACGATACCGGTAACAAGAAGGACGCCATCAAGCTGCTGACCGCCGTGGTTGCGGTGAAGGCGAACTTCACAGAAAAGGCGCAGGCCCAGCAGTTGCTGGATCAGTTGAACAAGGGGTCGTGACGGACGGTGTGGCACCACTGCGGCTGCTGACGTTCTCCACGCTGTATCCCAACGCCGCGCACCCGAACCACGGCGTGTTCGTCGAGAATCGTTTGCGCCACCTGGTGGCCAGTGGCGGTGCCGTCGGCACGGTGGTCGCCCCGGTGCCGTGGTTCCCCAGCACCGCACCCGTGTTCGGGGACTGGGCGCGGCATGCCCGGACGCCGCGGCAGGAGAACCGGCATGGGCTGACCGTGCATCACCCGCGCTACCCGGTGATCCCCCGGGTCGGCATGTCGGCCGCGCCCTGGCTGCTGTATCGGGCGCTGCTGCCGGTGCTGCGCCGCATGGCCACGGGGGTGCGATACGACGCGATCGACGCACACTACCTGTACCCCGACGGCGTCGCCGCCGTGTGGCTCGGCCGTGCGCTCCGCCTGCCGGTGGTGGTCACCGCGCGAGGCAGCGACGTGACGCTGTTCCCCCGCTACGCCGTGCCGAAACGGCTGATCCAGGGCGCGATGCGCGATGCGGCAGCGCTGATCACCGTCAGTGCGGCCTTGAAGGCGGACCTCGTCGCGCTCGGCGCGCCGCCGGATAAGGTGACGGTGCTGCGCAATGGCGTGGACACGGCGCTGTTTTGCCCGCCGGCGGATCGCGAAGCGGCGCGCCACGCCCTGGGACTGAACCGCCCGACGCTGATTTCCGTTGGCCTGTTAATCGAAAGAAAGGGACATGACCGGATAATCGACGCCATGCGCCAACTGCCGGAGTTCGAGCTGCTGATCGTCGGCGAGGGCCCCGACCGCGACGCCCTGTCCGATCGGATTCGGCGGTATGGCCTGGAAGACCGGGTCCGGCTGCTGGGTCCGCGCCCGCATGCGGAGCTGCCGGCGCTGTACGGCGCGGCGGATGCGCTCGTGCTGGCCTCGTCGCGCGAGGGCTGGGCCAATGTGCTGCTGGAGGCGCTGGCCTGCGGCACACCCGTGGTCGCCAGCAACATTCCCGGCAACCCGGAGGTGGTGCGCACCCCACAGGCCGGGCTGATCATGCGCGACAACACGCCTGACGGCATCGCCGCCGCGGTGCGCACCCTGTTCGCCGCACCCCCGAGCCGCAAGGCAACGCGCGCGTACGCAGAGCACTTCGGCTGGGCTGAAACGACCGCGGGCCAACTCCGGGTGTTTCGCTCGGTTTGTGGCGCTAACGAAACGGCGGCGCGCCGCGAAGTAGTGGCGGCATGATCCGGCCCATGGTTGCCCCCCCTCCCCTTGTGGGCTTGGACCGTGAAGCGAACCAAGGATGGGGGGAGGGAGAGTCCGCGATATCCTTGACTGGCACACGCCGGGAATGCTCTCTCGATGCGACCGTCCTGAAAGCCCTGTCCGCATGTCGGATGTAGCACCGCCGCCGCAACTCGGCCGACAGGTCGCGATCGCATCCCTGTTCATGATCGGGCTGCGTTTCGCGTTCCGCGGCATCGGCTTCATCAGCACGCTGGTTCTGGTTCGGCTGTTGGACCCGGCCGATTTCGGTCTGGTCGGCCTCGCCACGGCGGTGTTCGCCATGTTCGACACGCTGACCGAGATGTCCATGCAAATGGCGCTGATCCGCCTGCCGGAGATGGACCGCGCGCATATGGACACCGCCTGGACCCTGGGCATCCTGCGCGGCGTGATCATCGGTGCCGCGCTGGCGGCGAGCGCCGGACTCGCCGCGGACTGGATGCAGGACAGCCGCGTCACCCCCATCGTGCTGGTGCTGGCGGCCATGGCCGTGGTGCAGGGTTTCGAAAACATCGGCACCACCTATTTCCGGCGCGATCTCGATTTCGGCATGGTGTTTCGTTACCGGCTGGCCGGCAGACTGATCGCGTTCGCGGTGACAGTCGGCGGCGCCATCGCGTTCCGTTCCTACTGGGCACTGGTTGCCGGCATCGTCGGCTCCCGGCTTTTCATGGTCGCCTATAGCTATGTGATCCAGCCGTACCGCCCGCGCATTTCCTTCGCCGCATTGCACGAGCTGCTGCATTTCTCGAAATGGTTCCTCGCCACCAACGTTCTCGGCGCGATCGAAGCCTATACCGCCACGATGCTGTTCGGCCGCATCGGCGGAGCGACCGCCGTCGGCCTGTACCAAATCTCCTGGCAGGTCGGCAGCCTGCCGATCGGCGAGATCGCCGCGCCGATCCGCGAACCGCTTTACTCCGGCTATGCGAAATTGCTCGGCAGCCTGTCGGCAATCCGCGCGCATTTCGTGGAGGGCCTGGCGCTCGTCTTATTGGTCGTAGCGCCGATGTCGGTCGGTCTCGGTGTGACCGCCGATCTGGTCTGGCCGATCGTTCTGGGCGCCAAGTGGGCCGCGTCCTCCCCATTGATCGGCCTCTGCGCCTGGTACGCGTTGTTCGACTCGATCGGCCATTTCACGCACGGCATCTACATCGTGCTCAATCGCCAACGGCGCCTGGTGCTGACCTACGCGCCGATCATCGTCGTGCGCTTCGGCGCCGCAATCGTCATCGGCCTGCATTGGGGCGTTGTCGCAGCGGTATGGAGCCTGACCGTAACGGCAGCGCTGAGCATGATCATCTGGGTTGGCTGCGTCCTGCCCATCCTGCAACTGCGGCTGCGCGATTTGCTGGAACCGATCTGGCGCACCGTGGTCAGTTGCGGCGTCATGGCGGGCGTCCTGCTCGAGTGGCTGCCGCTCACGTCTGATGGTGCGCCGTTGCGCGTGGTGGGCACGCGACTGGCGATCGCGATCGGCGTGGGCGCGGCCAGCCAGATTGCCACCCAGGTGGCGCTCTGGATGGTGTGCGGCATGCCAGCGGGGCCCGAGCACCGCGTCGTGCAGATCGCTGCCGGCCTGTGGCGACGCGCTGTCGCGATGCCCCTGGCGACGCGACGGTGGCTGCAGGTCCGATGAACCAGCCCACTTCCTTCGTCGGTACGCTCGCGCTGACCAGCGTGCCGATCTATGCGTGGTGGCGTCTGCGCGGCCGGCGCTCCCCCGTGTGGTTGCGATTTGCCGGCGGGCCGCGCTTCCGGCTGCGACCGCGCAGCATGGGCAACAACGATCACGGCGTCGCCTACGAAGTGTTCGTGCATCGGTTCTATGATTGCCCGCGTCCGCTGCCGACCGAGGATGTGCGACTGATCGTCGATCTCGGGGCGAATGTCGGGTTCTCCTGCCTGTACTGGCTGACCCGCTTTCCCAACGCGCGGCTCATCGCCTTGGAACCGCATCCGGTGCATTTCGCGCAGTGCCAGCTCAATCTGTCCGCCAACGGCCTGCTGCCGCGCGCGGAGCTGTACCAGGCTGCGGCCGGTGCCGAGACGCGGCAGATCACGCTGAGCGATGCCGGCACGTCCTCCGCGGTTCAGGCGAATGGAACACCCGGCATCACCACCAACATGCTCGACGTGTTCGATCTGCTGCACGACCGGCCTGTCGATTTGCTCAAGCTGGACATCGAGGGCGGCGAATACGCGATCCTGGGCGACGCACGTTTCGACCGGCTTGCCCCGCGCTATCTGGTGATGGAATGGCACGGTTCCCCGCGCGAGCGGGATTGGTGCCTGACCCGGCTTGGCTCGTTGGGCTACGATATCGTGCAACTGTTTGATCACCAATCGCACGGCATGTTATGGGCCCTGCGCCGCGCGGCGGCGGATGCCGCATCCCCACCCACACACTCTGCCCGGCAGAGCACTGACGGAGACTGACTCGGGTCATGTTGTACAGATGGCGGCGCCGGCTGATGACGTGGAATTTCGACCGCCAGATCAGCGGCATTCTGGAAACTCCGCCGCTGCGCGTGGTCGATGCGCCGTGGACCATCGTCAGCATGATCAAGAATCGCGACGTGCCGATGTACACGCTGAGCATCAAGGCGTTCTATTCCTATCTCGGCGCCGGGCGCGTCATCGGCATCATCGATCGCGACATGCCAGAGTCGTTGCGCGACATGCTGCGCCGGCAGGTGGAAGGGATCGAACTGGTGATCCTGGAGGACCTGGAAACCGGCACCTGCCAACGCGGCGGAACCTGGGAGCGACTGGTCTTTCTGCTCGATCGTTCATGCGATCAGTACGTGATCCAGTTGGATGCGGATGTGCTGGCGACCGGGCCTGATCTGAAGGAGCTGAAGGACTGCGTCACGCGCAACGTCGCGTTCACCATCGCGGACGGCGACGAATTCCGCACCATGCGCGAATCCGCGGCGCGCGCGCAGGCCGATCCGGATACCAGCTATGTGGGCATCGCGATCGAGCAGCGGTTCGACCGTTATCCGGATTGCGATCGGCTGAGGTATATTCGGGGGTCTTCCGGACTTGCCGGGTTTGCCCGCGGCGGATTCACGCGCGCGCAGATCGAAGCGTTTCACGCACAGATGCAGGAACTGCTGCCGGAGCGCTGGCATGAATGGGGGTCGGAACAATGCGGCTCCAATTTCGCGGTCGCGAATTCCCCCGGCGCGGTGGCGCTGCCGTATCCGGCGTATGGCAGCTTCAGTCCGGGCATGGAACGCGACCGCTGCAAGTGCTTCCACTTCATCGGCGCGTTCCGGTTCCGCGACAATTACTTTGCGAACCGCGCCCGCGAGGCGATCGCCCGCCTGGCACCGCCGCAGCGTTCGGCGGCGTGACCGCATCACGATGTCATTGTTAGGCCGCTTGGCCGAAGCAATCTCCGGTGGGGGATTGCTTCGGCACAGCGGCCTGACAAGAAACAACGTCCCCCCCTCCCCTTGAGGGAGGGGTTGGGGGAGGGGTGCGTACATCCGCGATCAGTGGATGAACGCACCCCTCCCCCAACCCCTCCCTCAAGGGGAGGGGAGACCTACGCTCCGCCCGGTGGCCAACTCGCAATGACAGGATTCGCCGGGACATGACTCGCCAGGTGTTGCGCACGTCGTAGAATGCCGTGCCCAGAAAGGGGAACGGCCATGAGCAATCGCCAGGTGCGCCTGAAGTCCCGCCCCGACGGCATCCCGCAGGCCGAGCACTTCGAGATCGTCGAGGTCCCCGAACCGCAACTGCGCGACAACCAGGTGCTGATCCGCAACCGGTTCCTATCGGTGGAACCAGCGATGCGCGGCTGGCTCTCCACCGTCGCGAACTATTCCCAGCCGGTCGGCATCGGCGAAGTGATGCGGTCCTTCGCGGCCGGCGAGGTGATCGAATCCCGCCACCCGGACTATCCGCCCGGCGACCAGGTTGTTGGGATGTTCGGGTGGCAGACGCACGCCGCGATTTCTCCCGCCGCGATCATCCGCAAGGTGACGGAACGCGACGTGCCGCTGTCTGCGTCGCTGCACGTGCTGGGGTTAACGGGACTTACCGCGTATTTCGGATTGCTCGACATCGGCCAGCCGGAGGAAGGCAACACGGTCGTCGTCTCCACCGCCGCGGGTTCGGTCGGTTCCTTCGTCGGGCAGATCGCGGCGATCAAGCATTGCCGCACGGTCGGCATCACCGGTGGCGCGGCCAAGGCTGAACTGTGCCGCACGCGCTTCGGCTACGATGCGGCAATCGACTACAAAGCGACGAAGGATCTGGACGCTGCGCTGGCGGAAGCGGCGCCGCGCGGGGTCGATGTATATTTCGACAACACGTCCGGCCCGATCAGCGATGCGGTGATGCGGCATCTCGCGGTCGGCGCACGCGTGGTGATCTGCGGCACCGTGTCGCAGCCGGCGTGGGACCCGTGGCCGTCAGGCCCCCGGGTCGAGCGGCATCTGCTGGTGAAGCGCGCGCGCATGCAGGGTTTCGTCGTGCCGGATTATGAACACCGTTACGACGAGGCGCTGGAGCAATTGGCCCATTGGGTGCGGCAGGATCGGCTGCGCTATGAGGAGGAGATACTGGAGGGGATAGAGCACGCGCCGGATGCGATCGCGCGGCTGTATCGCGGGGACAACATGGGAAAGCTGCTGATCCGGGTGTGAGGGGCGGCCCTCAGCCATCATTGCGCATTGCCACCGGCCCGCGTGCCGACCCACCCTGGATGATACGCGGCTTTCCTGTCATTGCGACGCCACTTGGCCGAAGCAATCTCGTTGGTGACAAGCAGCGGTTCATCTCCGACGAGATTGCTTCGGCCAGGTGGCCTAACAAGAAACAAGGTTCCCCCCTCCCCTTGAGGGAGGGGTGGGTACATCCGCGGTCGGTGGATGTACGCACCCCTCCCCCAACCCCTCCCTCAAGGGGAGGGGGGGGAACCTACGTCAGGCCGTCGACGTCGTTTCATCCAGGGCGGGTCGGTTCGCCGGCCGGTAGCCAACTCGCAATGACAATTGGGGCCCGGCATCACCTGGGCGACCGATCCACTACGCGCAGGCATATCGCTTCGAATTGCCTCGCCACCTGCGTCCAGGAAAACTTATCCTCTAACAACGAACGCGCCGCCGTCGTCATACCCGCACGCAATGCAGCGTCATCCAGCAGACGCAGGATCGCCGCGGCAAATTCCGGTGCTTCATCGGCGGCGAGGAAATGCGTGCCGGGAGTGATTGCCAGTCCCTCGATACCCACTGCGGTCGAGACAACAGGCCGGCCGGCGGCCATCGCCTCGAACGCCTTGATGCGCGTGCCGCTGCCCACGCGCAGCGGGATGACATAGACATCCGCATCCAGCACATAGGGCCGCACGTCATCGACATAGCCGGTGAACGTCCATGCAAGGCCACGCGATGCGGCGGCGTCGATCAACGTCTGCGGTGGATTGCGGCCGACGACGACCGCGCGCGCCGCGGGACGCGCACGCAGCACCAGCGGCCAGACCGCATCCATCAGCCAGGCAATGCCGTCGATATTGGCGCGCCAGTCCATCGCGCCGCAGAACACGATGCTGCCGCCATCGTCGCGCGGCGACGCGATCGGCGGGACATAGCGGTGAAAATCGAGATCGACGCCGGTGTCGATGCATGCCACCGGGGGCAATGCGTAATCGCGTTGCAGCACCGTTGCGTCGCGCGCGGACACCGCGATCACCGAATCAAACCGGCGCAGAGTCTCGCCCTCGAAGCGGCGCATCTTCCTCGCCTGCGAGCGCCATACCGCGCGCCACAACGGGTTTGCCACGGCGGCATGACGTTCGAAGATTTCCGCCTCGACGTTGTGCGTGAAGATGGCCGAGGGCGGCAGCGCGCCATCCGGCAGCAGTACCGCGGCGTGCGGGAAATCGACCACGATCAGGTCCGGCGCCACGGCGAGTTCGTCGCGCACCGCGGCGCTGCCGGCAGCGGATTGGTCGGATGACACTGCCACCGGCAGCGCACTGAACAAGGCCGCGACACGACCGATGCGTGACGGCGCGACAGTCGGCCAGGCTACGAAGCGATCGGCCACCGCCGCGAGGTCTGCCGCGAACGGCTTTGTGTCGTCAGGTGCGGGCGACGCGAGCGCGATCTCGAATGCGCCGCCGCGCATGTGGCGCAGGATGTTGGACGTGCGGATCTTGCCGCCTTCGTTGGCCGGGAAAAGAAAGCGCGGACTGACGAACAGCAGACGGCGCCGTTCGGTCACCAATGGAGACCCTGGTAGGCGATGCCGGGGCATTCTGCGATTTCCGCGATGCCGGCGAGGTCCAGCACCTTGTGGTCGGTCAGTCCCGCCAGCAACGCCGCGCGGTCCTGCTTTTCAACATGGCCGATGACGGCGATGCGGCTGTTCGCCAGCGCCTCCTGCGGCGAGGCGACCATCAAACGTTCCAGGTGCGGAATCTCCCGGTCGATATACGCGCGGTTGCTGCCGGTCAGTCGTGCCACCTGCACGGAGCGATCGAAGATGCGCAGATCGTAGCCGCGGCCGATCAGGCGTTCCGCCAACGTGACGAACGGCGATTCGCGCAAGTCGTCGGTGCCGGATTTGAATGCGAGACCGAACAGACTGACGGATTGGCGCCCGTGCTGCGTGATGGCGGCGAAGGCGTGTTCTATGATGGCGTTGTTGCTCGGCATCACGTGGCTGAGGAATGGCGCCGACACATGCGCCTGGTCGGCCAGCGCGAGGAAGCTGCGCACGTCCTTCGGCAGGCACGAACCGCCGAACGCGAAGCCTGGACGCAAATAGGCGGTGGAGATGTTCAGCATCCGGTCTTCGCAGAACAAGCGGAAGGCCTCGCGCGCATCGACGCCGTGTGCCGCGAGTACCGTGCCGGCCTCGTTGGCGAAGGCGAGCTTCACGGCGTGGAAGACGTTGCACAGGTACTTGACGCTCTCGGCGACCCGGTACGGTGCGACGTGCAGTGGCGCTTCGATTTTGCCATACAGCTCCCGCAGCACCGCGGCGTTATCGCCGGGCGCGGCACCGAGCAGCGTGAATGGCGGCGCACGGAAGTCTCGCACGGAACTGCCTTCGCGGAGGAATTCCGGATTGCTGTAGTAGTGCAGGCCGTCGCCGTTGCGGCGTCCCGACTCGCGTTCCAGAATCGGGATGACATGTTCTTGCGCGGTGCCGGGCGGCACGGTGGAGCGCATCACCACGGTATGCGGCGTCGGCTTGTGGCGGATCGCGCGGCCGATTTCCGCGGTCACTTGCTCCACCGCGCGCATCGACAGGCTGCCGTCGGCGGCACCAGGTGTGCCGACCGAAATGAAGGACACCTCGGTGCCGGCCACCGCTTCGTTTGCATCCGTGGTCGCGGTCAGGGTGCCGGCGGCGACGGCGTCGGCGATGATGCGGTCGATATCCTCCTCGACGATCGGGGAGCGGCCGGCGCGCAGCATCGCCACCTTGTCCGCCGCGGTGTCCACGCCGACCACGTGATGGCCAAGCTGCGCCAGGCAGCCGCTGGAGACGGCACCGACATAGCCGATACCAAAGATCGAAATGCGCATGCGCGTGCCTTCGTGAGATCGCAACGCCCGGGATGCCTGGCGGTGGACGGATGGAGGATGCCCGGGTTTTTCCGGATCGATGAGCGTGTCGCTTATCCCACGGGAAGGTTTAAGCGTCGTTACCGGGGCTTTTCAACAGGCAGATGGCGTGGCGACGAAGGGCCGGCCGTTGCGCCTCCGTCGATTCCTCCATAGCGTCGGTGTTTCCAACAGGGGAACCGACCGAGAATGCCCGACGACAGCCCGCTGCGCCCGCCGCCACAGGTCCCCGACTCTGCCATCGGGTGGGAACCGGAACTGGCGGAGCTGCGTGCCCGCCAGGCGCTGGCCCGCCAACTCGGCGGGCCGGAACGCGTCGCCCGCCAGCACGCCGGCGGCCGGCTGACGGTGCGCGAACGGATCGACCGCATGCTGGACGCCGGCAGCTTCCACGAGATCGGCGGCATCGCCGGCAAGGCGACCTACGACGCCGACAGCCGGGAGATCACCGGCTTTACCCCCGCCAACTGCGTGTTCGGCCGCGGCACGGTGGATGGCCGGCCGGTGGCGATCGCCGGCGACGACTTCACGTTGCGGGGCGGCTCGGCGGACGCGTCGATCAAGGGCAAGCCGAAGATGTCGGAGGAGATGGCGGCGCTGTATCGCATGCCGATCATCCGGCTGATCGAGGGCTCCGGCGGCGGCGGCTCGGTGAAGACGATCGAGACCACCGGACGCGCCAACCTGCCTGGCGGGCTGACCGAGACCACGTCGTTCGATCTCGTCGCCAACCAAATGGGCATCGTGCCGGTGGTCGCTTTGGGGCTGGGATCGGTCGCCGGGCTGGGCGCGGCGCGGCTGGCGGCGTCGCACTACTCCATCATGGTGAAGGAGATGGCGGCGGTGTTCGTCGCCGGTCCGCCTGTCGTGGAGCGGCTGGGCGAGCCGCGGACCAAGCAGGAGCTGGGCGGGTGGGAGATCCAGCTCGGCTGCGGCGCGGTGGATCACGCGGTCGATACGGAAGAGGAAGCGTTCGACGCGGCACGGCGGTTCCTGTCGTATCTGCCAAGCTCGATTTGGGATCTGCCGCCGCGGGTGCGCGGCTGGGACGATCCGGAACGGCGCGAGGAAGCGCTGATCTCCGCCGTGCCGCGGGTGAAGAAGCAGGCGTATCACATGCGCCGCATCATCGAGGCGGTGGTCGATCGCGGCTCGTTCTTCGAGCTGGGGCGGTTGTTCGGGCGGCCGATCATCACCGGGTTCGCGCGGCTGGACGGCTGGCCGGTGGCGCTGATGGCGGGCGATCCGCTGTATCATGGCGGGGCGTGGACGGCGGATGCGTGCAACAAGATCATCCGCTTCGTCGATATGGCGCAGACGTTCCATCTTCCGATCGTTCACCTGGTGGATTGCCCTGGGTTCCAGGTCGGACTGGCGGCGGAGAGTTCCGCGGTGATCCGCTGGGGCGTGCGTGCGCTGTCGGCGATCAACCAGACGACTGTGCCGTGGTGCTCCATCGTGGTGCGCAATTGTTATGGCGTGGGCGGGCTGGGGCACCAGCCGGTTTCGCATTACTGCGTGCGTTATGCGTGGCCGTCGGCGAGTTGGGGCTCGCTGCCGCTTGAAGGCGGGATCGAGGCGGCGTACCGCGCGGAGATCGACGCGGCGGAGGACCCGCAGGCGAAGCTGGAGGAGATCGAGGCTCGGCTGAACCGCTTGCGCTCGCCGTTCCGGACGGCGGAGAGCTTCTGGGTGGACGAGATTATTGACCCGCGGGATACGCGGCGGCTATTGTGCGAGTTCGCCAATATGGCGGCGCCGTTGCGGACGGTGGGGGAGTCGAAGTTTACGATGCGGCCATAAGAGTCGTGTCAGCAGGGACGCGCAGGATCCAGCTCATGGCGATATACGAATTTGCAGCAGACAATATCATTCCCCTAACATCAACGACATTCAACTCGGCTAACCTCCGCGAACGCCGCGACCTGCAAAGACTTTTGCGCGAGCAGGTAGACGTCATTGCTCCGGACACGCTTATCATAGCAGAGGAGTTCGGAGATTGGGAGGATTCCCGGCTGAGAATCGACCTACTTGGCATAGACAAGGATGCGAACATTGTCGTCATCGAGCTGAAGCGCACGGAGGACGGCGGACACATGGACCTGCAGGCCATCCGATATGCCTCGATGGTTTCGACCATGACGTTCGATCGGGCTGCAGAGGTCTTCGGCCGATACCTTAAGGCAACTGGCAGGGACGAGCAGGAGCCGCGCGCGATCATGCTGGAATTCCTCGGTTGGGATGCGCCCGACGAGGACATATTTGCCCAAGATGTTCGAATCGTCCTTGCATCTGCGGAGTTTTCCAAGGAGCTGACATCCTCAGTGCTCTGGCTCATCGGTCACGATATTGACATCCGCTGCGTCAGACTGAAGCCCTACAACTTGGACGGTCGCATACTAGTGGATGTCCAGCAGATCATTCCTCTGCCGGATACAGCGGACTATCAGGTGCAGCTTCGGGAAAAGGTTCGGAAAGAGCGCGAAGCTCGCACCAGCAATGTGGATTTCACCAGGTTTGACGTCCAGATCGGAGAGGACCGCCGCCAGTCGATGTGGAAACGGAACGCTATTTTCCTTATTTGCAAGACGCTCTGTGCGCGAGGGGTCAATCCCGATGAGATTGCAGCTCTGTTCGACTGGCGTTCAAATCGAGTTTGGTTCTCAGTTGATGGCGCCACAGACACACTGACATTCGAAACGCTTGCAACCACCAAAGCATTGTCGAGGGGCGTAAGTTTTGATCGCCGGCGTTGGTTTTGCGATAACGACGAGCTTTGTCGGGCTAATGGGAAGACTTACGCTTTTTCAAATCAATGGGGAGGAATAGAATGGCACAGAGCCATGGATCTGCTCAAGGGTCAATATAGTAAGTTCGATATAGACTATGTTGCTGCGACATGAACTGTGTACCGGCGCGCGCCTCAACTATGACCGCATGCGCATAGGCCAGGCAGGCGCGAATATCCTCCGGCTCCAGTCCCGGATAGTCGTCCAGGATTGCCTCCTGCGACCCACCCTGTGCCAGCAGACTGAGGATCAGCTCCACCGAGACCCGCATCCCGCGCACAATGGGCTTACCGCCGAAGATCGCAGGGTCGGCTGTGATCCGATCGAGCGCTGCCCTACCTGTCTCCTCTCCTGCTCACCTGGGCAATATACAAGGTTGCACCATACCGGGCGAGACGGCACCCGAGAACCCGGAACGCAAACCCGCCAGGGCAATCGCATATGCCGGGGCACCCCGCAAATACCCATGAAGCGCCGGTGCGGACTGTTTCAAGTTTGATTCAACACGGAGGAAGCGCGAGGACCACGGTGACCACGGAGCAGCTTTCCCGGTAGGACACGCTGTAGCGAAAGCACCACGGGAACAGAATTTCCTGCATTCCACGGCTACGCAGGCGGCTCCACGAGGGCACGATAGCTCCGTGGTTCACCGTGGGCCTCGCGCTTACTCCGTGTTAAGAATCAAAACCGGAACGACACGCACGGGCGCTTCATGGGTAGGCGCGCTCTGTCCGTGCCGATGCGATTGCCCTGGCCGCCATCCGGATGCGCCCTCACCCCAGCCCCCGATCCGGTGCTAACGTCCGCGGCAACGCCGGCCACTCGCCGGAAACCAGGGGGAAACAGCCAATGCCGCAATCCGTCACCCGCCGTGGCGTCATCGCCACGCTCGGCGCGGCCGCAGCGATGCGATCCGCACGCGCTGCCGAACCGATCCGCATCGGATTTGCCGAGGCGCTCACCGGCGGCCTCGCCGTCGTGGGCAAATCCGGCGTGCTCGCCATGCAGATCTGGGCCGACGAGGTCAACGCCAAAGGCGGCTTGCTCGGCCGCCCGGTCAAGCTGGTATTCTATGACAGCCAGTCCAATCCAGCGAACATTCCCGGCATCTACGTCAAGCTGCTGGATGTGGACCACGTGGACCTGGTCATTTCAGGCTACGCCACCAACATGGCCGCACCGGCGATGCCGATCGTCATGGCCCACAACAAGCTGTTCGTCAGCTTGTTCTGCCTGGCCGTGAACACCCAGTTCCACTACCCGCGGTATTTTGCAATGCTGCCGACGGGGCCCGATCCGAAACACGCGTTCTCCGACGAATTTTTCGATCTGACGAAGACGCTGACGCCGAGACCACAGACCGTGGCCATCGTCGCCGCCGATGCGGAGTTCGCGCGCAACGCGTCGGACGGCGCGCGCGACAACGCCAAGGCGGCCGGCCTGCGCATCGTCTATGACCGCAGCTATCCACCGACCACCGCAGACTACACGCCGATCGTGCGTGCGGTACGCGCCACCAATCCGGACGTGATCTACGTCGCTTCCTATCCGCCGGACACTGCGGGCATTCTGCGCGCCGCCAGCGAGATCGGCTTGCGTGCGCAATTGTTTGGCGGCGGCATGGTCGGCGTCGCCACCTCGGCATTGAAGACGCAGCTTGGTCCGTTGTTGAACGGCGTGGTGGTGCAGCAGAACTGGGTGCCGGCGCCGACACTGCAGTTTCCCGGCGTGATGGACTTCCTGAAACGCTACCAGGCGCAGGCGGCGTCCGCGGGCGTCGATCCGTTGGGCTACTTCCTGCCGCCATGGGCGTACGGCCGGATGCAGATGCTGCAGCAGGCGATCGAGGCCACCGGCGGCATCGACGACGACAAGCTGGCGGACTATTTCCGCAGCCACACCTTCAAGACCGTCATCGGCGACGTCGCGTTCAGTCCGGGCGGCGAATGGGCAAAGCCACGCATGATCGTCACGCAGTTCCAGGGAATAGAGGGCCACGACCTGGCCCAATTCAGGAACCCGAACATCGAAGTTGTCCTGCTGCCATCGGAGTTCAAATCGGGTACGCTGGTGTCTCCGTACGGGGCGCAGAAGTCCTGAGTGCAACCGATGGGAGAACCACGATGGATGGATCGACGCTGACCGGTGCCGAGGCTGGGTTCTGGACCCGCGCCCGCCGCCACATGCTGCACTTCGGCGGCGAGTTCGTGCCGTTCGTCCCGGTCCGCGCCGAAGGCTGCTTCGTGTATGACGATTCCGGCCGGCGCGTGCTCGATTTTACCTCTGGCCAGATGAGCGCGATCCTCGGCCACTGCCACCCCGAGATCGTCGCCACCATCCGCGCTTCCGCCGGCACGCTCGACCACTTGTTCTCCTCGATGTTGAGCCGCCCGGTGGTGGATCTGGCCGAGGCGCTCGCCGCGACCGTCCCCGCGCTGCCGAAGGTCATGCTGCTGTCCACCGGCGGCGAGGCGAATGAGGCCGCGATCAAGATCGCCAAGCTGGTCACCGGCGGCTGGGAGGTGGTGGGCTTCGCGCAGTCCTGGCACGGCATGACCGGCGGCGCGGCGTCCGCCACCTACAAGGCGGGACGGCGCGGCTACGGCCCGGCGGCGGCGGGATCCTTCGCCATTCCGGCGCCGAACGCCTTCCGCCCGCGCTTTCCCGGCGTGTCCTGGCAGGCGGAGCTGGATGACGCGTTCACGCTGCTGGACCGGCAGAGTACCGGCAACCTCGCCGCATTCATCGCCGAGCCGATCCTGTCGAGCGGCGGCATCATCGAATTGCCCGACAGCTACCTGCGCGCGCTGAAACGCAAATGCGAAGAGCGCCGGATGCTGCTGATCCTGGACGAAGCACAGACCGGCCTCGGCCGCACCGGAACGATGTACGCGTTCGAGCGCGACGGCGTGGTGCCGGATATCCTGGTGCTGTCGAAGACGCTGGGCGCGGGTCTGCCGCTGTCAGCGGTGCTGACAACGGACGCCATCAGCGACACCTGCGACGCACGCGGCTTTCTGTTCTACACGACGCATGTGAACGATCCGCTGCCGGCGGCGGTGGGGCTGAAGGTGCTGAAGATCGTGCAGCGCGACGGCCTGGCCGAGCGCGCCGCGGCGGTGGGGATGCGGTTGAAGGCGGGGCTGCGTGATTTGCAGTCGCGCTTCCCGTGGATCGGCGACGTGCGCGGGCGCGGGCTGCTGCTTGGGTTGGAGTTTATCGATGAAGACGGCGGGCGGGGGCGGTCCGCGTCGGTCTTGTCGGACGCAGTAACCGACCGCGCACTGGAACTCGGCCTGAGCGCGAATATCGTGCGCGCCGGCGCATCGGGCGGCGTGATGCGGATCGCACCGCCGTTGACGGTGCGGGAGGAGGAGATCGATTTGGGGGTGGAGTTGCTGGGAGAGGCGATGCGGGAGGTGGCGGGGTGAGCAGCGACGAAATCGCCGGCATCGAGACGTTCATAGCCGCAAATGAGGGCACGGTAGTCCAGCCTCCTATGGCTGACTTGCGAACCCGTTTGCAGGCGGATGGGGTATTGCAAGATCCCTTTCCGGCGTTGGTGCGCGAGATGCGGAATCCAGATCCCGCCAAATGGTACTTCTCGGCTCGGCTTTTCCTGAACGAACACGGCAACCCAGAATGGTCCATCTTTACGCGCTGGATCCGTGATAGCGGCAAGCGGCCACGAATCGAGCTTCGTAAGAAAGCTGAGCGAAGGCTACTGCATCCTTGAGGAGGATCGACACCTCTCCCTGTTCTATCTAATTGGTGGCAACGCGTTGATAGAAGCCAACTTCGCTCATTAGGCGCTGCCGTTCCTGCTCGATCCAATTGCGTGCCGGCCAGCGGGACGAATTGGGTTTGTGTCGGCGGCAAACTTTCCGGACTCGGCTGCTCAACGGGTACCGGATCGGAAACTACGGATGCGCGTGCTTACGCGAGACGGGTATAAGTGCCGAATTTGCGGGCGACGATCGGGCGACCATCTCGATCTCGAGTTACATGGACATCATATTCGTCCCTGGAGTAGTGGAGGAGCGACCATAGAAGACAATCTCATAACGTTATGCGGAACTTGTCACGGCGGCCTTGATCCACATTACAATCTCCAGCTCTTCGACCTCATTGGAGCAAACAACCATGTCGGCAACCGCTCTTCCCGGATAGCCGGCGTGCAACGATACCGAGAATGGCTGCGCTCACTCAACACCGCCAAGTTCTGATAGCAATCTACATACCGACGGCGAGGTCAGCCGTGGCGCGGAACACACTCGGCGCGCTCTTGACTATCGATGAGCGTTCCGAAGTTTGGATGCACGCCGCCCGTCAAAAGGCGGATGCATCAAGTTGCTCTCGCTCCGTTCGGACTGGTACAGTACTGAGAAGATCTGGTCACTCCGCGTCCGCCAGTTCGACCCTCAGCCGCATCCCCAGCACGTCCGCCGCCCGGTACAGAGTATGCAGCGCGACCCCCGTATTGCGCGGATCGAGCAACCGGTTGAGTTGTGTCCGGCTGGTCTGCATCGCCTCGGCCATCACGCTCTTGCTCAGGCCACGCTCGCGCATGGCCTCCGCCACCTGCCAGGCAATCACCTCCTTCACCGCGGCTTCATCGACACTGGCGAGCAACCCCTGTTCGGCCAGAAACCTGGTGAAGCTGGAGCCGATCGGATGGATGTCGGTGTGCACCTTCACTCCCGTCTGCCCCCCACCCCGCCGAGGCGACGCAGCCGCGCTTCGAGATCCCTTTTTCGCGCCCGAGCCGTGTCCAGGTCCTGCTTCGGTGCGGTGCGGGATTTCTTGATGATCCCATGCACCAGCACGACGCGGTTTCCGACCAGGCAGAAGAACACCCGCGCGATGCGATTTTCCAGGCTTGTCCGGATCTCCCACAGCCCTTGCCCGAGTGCGTCGCAAGTCGGCATTCCCAGCGGCCATGCGTATTCCACCTTTCGTATGTCCTTGCCGATCGCCTGCCGTTCAGCCGCGGACAGGGTTCTGAGCCAGACACGCACCGGCTCATTGCCCGTTTGGGTCTGGAAGAATTCTGCCGTGACGCGCCGCTGCGGGCGTAGCAAGGGCGAGTGCATGCGGTATGTACCAAATTTGGTGCGGGCTGCCAAGTACCAATCGCCTACGCGCGCCCTGTCACTCGCACGCCTCAACGCGCCGCATGCAAAAGAATAGTTAACGGGCCACCGTTGCGCAGGCCTCGATATCGAGAGGGTGAAGCGTCGAAACGTCGGCAAATCTTGCACGGCAAACAGCGACGCCGCCCGGCAAATGCTGCCGGCATGCCTGAGAAAGTCCCGCCGCCACTATGGTTTTTTCCTGGCACGCCGCTTGCTGATCCACACCCCAGACAAACGCCACCGCACAGGGATCCGCCCGATGTCGATCAGTGCCATCACCGCCTACCAGCCGTGGACCCCGATCAGCACGACGGGCAGCCTCGACACGACACAGAACCTTGACTGCTTCAGCATGGCCTCCACCGGCACGGCAGGTTCGAATTCCTCCACCGGCAACAGCGTCAGCGGCAGCAGCGATCCGTTCCAGCAGCTCGACGCGTCAATTCAAGCAATGCTGCTGCAGATGCAGGGCGGCAGCGCGGCCGGATCGACGCAGGCTATCGGCCAGAGCGGTTCGGTCCAGGCCGACGCCGACACTCTGGTTCAGGCGATCGAGCAATCGCTTTCCAACAGTGCCAGCACCACCGCAGCCACCACGGCGGCATCCACCACAGCCGCATCGACGCAGATCGCGTCAACCTCCACCACCGACCCGACCCAGACGCAGGGGACGCAGGGGCACCATCACCACCACCATCACATGTCGGACGACGACGGCGGTTCCAACAACGGAACGAACAACGCCAGCGCCACAAATTCCACGGCGAACTCGCTCATCACCGACATTACGCAGGCGATCCAGTCCTACGGCACGCCGTCCGCCGCCGCAGCCTGATAGCCTCATGCGAGTGCGGCTGGGCCCGGGCAAAACGCCCGGGATCAGCCGCGCAGCGCGCGCTTCGCCACGCCCGCGAGATACGTCGCCGCCGCCGGCAGAATCGCGTCGTTGAAGTCGTAGTTGGAGTTGTGCAGCTCCCGCCCGCCATCGGCCGGACCGTTGCCGATCCATACGAACGCGCCGGGCCGTTCTTCAAGGTACCAGGCGAAGTCCTCGCCGGTCATCGCCGGCAGCATGTCACGCCGCAGTTTCAAGCCCTCGGCGGCGACAGCTTCCGCGGCCAGTTCGCGTTCGGACGGCGTGTTCTGCGTCACCGGATTGCCGCGGCGCAGCGCCACGTCGATCTCCACGCCGAACGCCTGCGCCACACCGGCGCAGATGCGACGAATTGTGTCCTCCACCGCATCGCACGTGGCGTTCTTCAACGTGCGCATGGTGCCGCGCATCACCGCCTCGCCGGGAATCTGGTTGGCGGCGGAGCCCGCCTCCATCGTGGCAATGGTGATCACCACCGAATCCAGTGGATCGACGTTGCGCGACACGATCGTTTGCAGCGCCAGCAGCAGATGCGCCGAGGCCACCATCGGATCGCGCGTCAGATGCGGCAGCGCGGCGTGGCCGGAATGGCCCTTCACGCGGAACTCCATGCGCCCGCCAGACGCCATCACCGCGGCATCGTGCACCGCGACCGTGCCGGCTTCGAGGCCGGGCCAGTTGTGGTAGGCGAAGATGCGCTCCATCGGGAAACGATCGAACAAGCCGTCGGCGATCATGCTGCGCGCGCCGCCGCCGCCTTCCTCCGCCGGCTGGAACACAAGCTGCACCGTTCCGGTCCAGGACTGATCCTGCACCAGCAGCGCCGCGGCGCCCAGCAGGGACGTGGTGTGGCCGTCGTGGCCGCAGGCATGCATCACGCCGGGATTGGTGGAGGCATGTGCCGCGCCGGTGGTTTCGGTGATCGGCAGCGCGTCCATGTCGGCGCGCAGACCGACGCTGCGGTTGGACTGGCCGCGCGTCAGGGTCGCCACCACGCCGTTGCCGCCAATGCCGGGAACGAAGGAAATTCCAAGCTCGCCCAGCCGCGCGCAGACGAACGCCGCGGTTTCCTCCTCATGCAGCGTCAGCCCGGGGTTGGCGTGCAGATGGCGGCGCCAGGCGGTCAGTTGGGCAGCAAGATGATGATCCATGCCGGCTGCCGTAGCGGGAAAGACGGGGAGTTGGCAAGGAAGTCGAGCGCGATAGTTCCCCCTCCCGTTGAGGGAGGGGGTTGGGGGGAGGGGTGCTTACTTCCGAGGTCTCGCGTCTGTACGCACCCCTCCCCCTAACCCCCTCCCACAAGGGGAGGGGGGATGGCGCGCTCCGTCGCTACTTCACCGGCTCGAGCACCGCCGCCTTCACCTTGCCTTTGCCAAACGCCGGCATCACTTCCGTGGCGAACCGCTCCAGTTGCTCCAGCGCCTCGGACTTCGGCACACCGACCGACAGGCTGACGGAGATGCGGTCCAGCGCCGGATACTTCGCCTCCAGCGCCTTCAGGTGGTCGATGACCTCGTTCGCATTGCCGGTCAGGAATCCGCCGGCATTCACCGCATCCTGGATGTTCGGCAGCTTCGCGCCCGGCGCCTTCTTCGGGTCGCGCATGATCTCGATTTGCTCTTCCGTCATGGCGCGCACCAGGCGCAGTTCGCCGAACATCTTCATGTTCTCTTCGTAGTACTTGCCCGCGCGCCTGATGCCGTCCGCCTTGCTGTCGGCCATGTAGAAATGGAAGCCGAAGCACAGCCGCTCACCCAGTTCGATCTGCTTGCCCACCGTGGCGTGCGCTTCCTGCCAGCCCAGCACGACCTTGTGCATCGCGCCGCCTTCCGCCGAACCGCCGCCTACCATGCCCTGGATGCCGTGCTTGGCCATGAACTCCATCGCGCGCGGCGTGCCGCCCTGGATCGGCTGCCAGGTCTCCACCGGCAGGCGCAGCGGACGCGGCACCAGCGTGAGTTCCTTCAGCGTGTAGCCGCGATACGGCACCTCGGGCGGCAGCGTGTAGTGCTTGCCCTTGTGGCTGAACGACTCATTGTTGAACGCCTTGAAAATGATGTCCGTCTGCTCTTCGTAAAGCTCGCGGTTGGCGTTCTGATCCAGCAGCGGCGCGCCGAAGGTCTCGACCTCACGGGTGTGGTAGCCGCGGCCGAGGCCGAAGATTACCCGTCCGTTGGAGAGGATGTCCGCCATCGCGTAGTCCTCGGCGAGGCGTAGCGGATGCCACATCGGCGCGATGTTGAAGCCGCAGCCGATCTTCAGGTTCTTCGTCACGTGCGTGAGATGCAGCGCCATCAGCAGCACGTTGGGAATGCACTCGGTGCCTTCGCGCTGGAAGTGGTGCTCGGCCATCCAGAATGCGTTGTAGCCGAGGCCGTCTATCAGCACGGCCATCGACTGCGCTTTCTCCAGTGCGGTCGCGAGATGCGCGTTGTCAAACAGCCGGTCGTTGATCGGCGTGCCGGCATAGCCGACGTTGTCCAGATCGACATGGCCCGCATACAGGCTGTCGAATTTCGTGATCATGCCGCGTTCCTCCCGGGAAGCAGGGTTGCTGGGAGCATGGTAGGGGATGGGAGGCGGGGCGCAACCGGGACGCCATTGCACACGGGCCCGAGCGCTGAGGCATTGCCGAGCGTTTCATCCAGGGCGTGTCTGCCGCGAGGCCGGTGATGAACTAACAAGAAACAAGGTTCCCCCCTCCCCTTGAGGGACGGGGCCAGGGGGAGGGGTCGATGCTTTACGTTTCGACCCCTCCCCCTGGCCCCCTCCCTCAAGGGGAGGGGGGAACCTACGTCAGGCCGCCGACGCCGTTTCATCCAGTCGCGGGTCCGCCCCCGGCCGGTGGGCAAGTCGCAATGACAGCGGTGGGCGATTACGGATCGTCTCCCACCCGCACCAGCAGCTTGCCGAAATTCTGCCCGCTCAGGATGCCCGCCAGCGCTTCCGGCGCGGTGTCGAGCCCCTCATGCACGTCCTCGCGATACGCCAGGCTGCCGTCCGCCACCCACGGCGCCGCGAGCGCGCGCCACTCTGCCAGCTTCTCTGGCTTGTCCGACACGATGAAGCCCTGGATCAGCACGCGCTTGCCGACGACGAACCCGAGATTTGGCCCGGGCGGGAACTCCGCCTCGTTGTATTGCGAGACCATCCCGCACATCGCCACACGGGCGAACGGGTTCAGCAGTTCGAAAACCGCCGCCTGCACCGCCCCGCCCACATTCTCGAAATACGCATCGATTCCTTTGGGACACGCCGCCGCGAGCTCGCGGCGCAGATCCATTGCGCGATGATCGACGCAATCGTCGAACCCGAGGGCATCCTGCACGTACAGGCACTTCTCCGCTCCGCCGGCGATCCCCACCACGCGCGCGCCGGCGCGCCTGGCCAATTGCCCGGCCACCGATCCCACGGCACCGGAGGCCGCGGACACCACCACCGTCTCGCCTGCCTTTGGCTGGCAAATCTCGGTGATGCCGCGATACGCGGTCGCCCCCGGCATCCCCAGCACGCCGAGATATGCCGACAGCTTCGCGCCATGCCGCGGCAGCTTCGCCAGCCGGTCCGCCGGCGTCACGCAATGCGTCTGCCAGCCGCGTGCGCCTACCACCACGTCGCCGGGTGCGAACCTCGGGTCGCCGGAGGCGATGACCTCGCCCACCGTCTCCCCCGTCATCACCTCGCCCACCTGGATCGCCACGGCGTAGGTCTGTTGCTCGCGCAGCCGGCCGCGCATGTAGGGATCGATCGACAGCCAGATGGTGCGCGTCACCACGTCGCCGGCGGCGGGCTCCGGCGCGGCGTCCTCGCGCAGCTCGAAGTGCTCCGGCCGCAGTTCGCCTTCCGGGCGGCGCTTCAGCACGACGGAGCGGCGGATTGTTGAATTCTGGTTCATCTCAGGCTCCGGAGATGGTGAGCGGGAACACGATATTGCGCCCTGCCGCCGGCCGCGTCGATTTCCGTACGTGGATTTCCCAATTTCGCCGCAGTCCTGATGTGTGGTGCCATCAGCATGCGTCGAAGGACAGGAGCCCATCCATGCATCCGACATCAGCGCCACGCCGCCGCCATGTCCGCGCCGTCGCCCGGCAGGCCACCGCGTCGCAATCGGCCGTCGTCAGTACGGTGGGCATCATCGTGTTGTCGATGCTGGCCTGGGGCGGCCTGATCGCCACCGGCCTGGGCTTGCACTAAGGAGCGCCGATATGCACAGCCAGTCAGCCGGCACGCTGCAGCCGCGCGCCAACCGCAACTCCCGTGAAATCGAGACTATGCTAAGCGGCGTCTCGTCGTTGCAGTTCCAGCTCCTGGGGCTGGCCGAGATGACCTACGCGAAACCGGTGCACATCGAGACGGGTATCGCAGCCTATTCGATCCATGCCGCCGACGGTACGCCGCTGGCCATGGTTGACGACCTCGCGACCGCACTTGCCCTGGTCGGCGAGCACAACATGATTTTGCTGCGCGTGCACTGAGGAAGCGTCATGGCCGTCATCGACATCCAGATCCAGCCGTCCGGCAGCACGCGCATCATGTTCGACTGCCGCAAGGCAAAGCCGGCACACGACGACGAGCGTCGTATCGAACAGGCGATCGCGCGTTCCCTGACGGCAGCAACGACGGAGCCGCAGGCTCCGTCCGCGGTGCAAGGAACATAGTTCCTGACCGTCTTGGCCGGGCTTGACCCCATACGCATCGGGATAGGGCGCGGGCGGAGACGGCATTTCCATGTGTCGTGGCCGGTGGTATTGCCGCTAACGGCTTATACCGCGAGCACTCGATTGGCACGAATCAGGATGGCGGGGCCAGCCATGCTCTGGCCCCGTTCATCAGACGTAACAGAATTGGTAGCGCGAGACGCCAGGCGGTCCGGTCGGCGGGCCTGTACAGGGACGGGCGATCGGCGGCCACGGCGTTGGCGACGCGCGATGCCGGGGAGTGGCGGTTGCCAGGTTACGTAGATCACGGCGGAGGTTCGCGACGCGAGGCGGTGCGAGCACCGGGCCGGTCGGCGTGGCCGCTGCGTCCGGGCCGGTCGGGCCGGGGACAATCCCGAGTTCTTCAAGTCGCGACCACACGGCCGGGTCAACGTTGGACTGCCGAAGCTTCTCCAGCAATTCCGCGCGCGTACGCGACAGGTCCGTGCTTTCCGGCACGGCGCCAGGGTCGCGACGGGTGCGTGCGGTCACGTCGTTCGAGTGGCGGCGGATTGCGGCGGCCGGCGGTTGCGCGGAATTCCGCGGCAGGGCCGGCTGGCCAATGGGGCGCGAGGCTGGCCGGCGCGCGCGGCGTTGTTCTGTGGCCAGGAAGGTCTCGATAATGAACAGAATGACCAGGGCGATGACGTAGGCGAGCCATTCCGGCATCAGGTCGGGCGAATCCGGGTCTGCCCGATCTGGATCGGGGGCATAGGCTTCGGCCGGAGCGGTGTGAATGGCGCCCATAACGGACGGCTATATACGGCAAGCGGCGAGTCTTGTCAAGAATAATAACACGATTTGGTTAGTGACGATTCGGCGGCCGACACCGATGGCCGCCGGGCGTTGCCGCTGCGTGTCGTTGCGTCTTCGTCGCGGCGGACCACTCATGACTTCTACCGGCGGCCTTCGGCCGACATACGGAATTGCTTCTCCGCCCACCCGCTTACCCTGATGCACATGGAGTCAAGCCCGGCCATGACGGGTGGGCGCCAACGGGTGCGCGTTACGCGGCCTCCGCCTTCAGCACCAGCCGCCCGTTTACCTTGCCGTCCTTCAGCCGCATCAGCGCGTCATACGCCTGACTCTGCGGCACGGTCGCAACCGGCAGTGCCGCCAGTTTGCCGTCCTGCGCCAGCTTCACCAGCTCGCGCAGTTCCTTCGGATTGCCGACGTAGCTGCCCCGCACCGTCAGCGCGCGGATCGCCATGATCGGCAGCGGCAGCATCAACTCGCCGCCAAACAGGCCCACCTGGATCAGCTTGCCGCCCTTGCGCAGCGCGCCGAACGCGAAGCGCGCGGTCTGCGTGCCGTTCACCAGATCGATCACCGCCAGCGCCGGACCGCCCGCGGCTTCGATGATGCGCTTCGTCACATCGTCGCCATTGCCATCCACAACCTTGTGCGCGCCGGCCTGCAACGCCGCCTCGCGCTTGTCCGCGCTGACATCGACCACGACGATGTTCCCGTGCTCCATCGCTTTCAGCACGGCGATGGCGTTCAAGCCCAGCCCGCCGGCGCCGACCAGCACGATCGCCTCGTGCTTCGGCACTGGCATCGCCTTGCGGATCGCCGAATAGACCGTGATGCCAGAGCATGCGTAGGTCGCCGCCACGGCGGGATCGATATTGCCGGGATCGACCAGATGCCGCGGATGCGGCGCGATCACATGCGTGCCGTAACCGCCATTCGCGTACACGCCCAGGCTGCGCGCCGCGACGGTACACATGTTGTCCTCTTCCGCCAGGCACGCCTCACAGGTTCCGCAGCCGAGCCACGGAAACACGATACGAAGATCGCCGACCTTCACGCCCTTCGCATCCGGCCCCAATTTCGCGACGCGGCCAACGATCTCGTGCCCCATCGCCAGAGGCAGCGTCACGCCGCGATCCTTCAACGACATCTTCTTGCCGCCACCGATGTCGTAATAACCGTCCCAGATGTGCAGGTCGGAATGGCAGACGCCGCAATGCGTCACCTCGAGCAATACCTCGGTGCCTTTTGGCTCCGGCGTCGGCAGCTCGATTTCCTTCAGCGGTGCTCCGTTCTCGACCACGGCCCAGGCGCGCATGGCTTCATCTCCTGATCTGGCGTTCGGAACAGGGATAGCGCGCAGCGGAATGCGGTCAAGCGGCAGCCCGTCGCATCAGGTGGCGGCAGGCCTCGGTTCGTCTGGACCCGCGCTAAGGACCCGCAGCGGCATGGTCAACGCAAGCCGCATACCGTCCGCCGCCCGCACCAATGTTGCCGTCCCCTTCAGCTCCTGCTCCAGGCACAGCTCCACCAACAACATGTCGAACGGCGGCCCTCCCTCCGGCGTACCGGTTTCCACCCAGTGGCACACCAGGATCCTGCCGGCAGCACCATCCTCTATATGCCAACGTACGCTGACGCGCCCGTCCAGCGCTGACAGCAGTCCCGTCGCCACCGCGTGTCGCGCGAGCTCGTGCATCACAATGCCGGTCGCCAGTGCACTGCGGGGAGCCATCGGCACCTCCGGCCCCTCCAGAGTAACGCGGTCTTGCCGCATCATGCCGGGCAGCATCAGCTCCTGCATCACCACGTCACGCAATGGCACACGCGCCCAATTGTCGCGTGCGAGCAAGGTACACGCCGAGGCCAGGACACCCACCCGACGCAGATACTTGTCGGCGAACGCCTCCAGCGTACTCACTTCGCGCAGCGTGCGTTCGGCCAGCGCCATCACCAGGGCCAGCACGCTGTTCACGCGCTGGTTCAGCTCGTCCACCAGCAGCCGATTGTATTGCTCCGCCTGAACCACGCTGCTGATATCGACAAATGTCAGCAACGCGCCGTCAACCTTGTTGTCCGCTGTGCGGTATGGCGCAACGCGCATCAGGTAATGCGTGCTGAGATCGCGCCGCGCGACCCGTCGCTCCAACGGCTGCAACGCCTGCAGGACGCCGCGGAAATCCGCTTCCAGCGTGGCATAGTCGAGCTGGCTGACGATGTCGGTCAACGGCCGGCCTATGTCGCCCGGAATCAGGTTGTAGATTCCGCTAACCGCGGGCGTGAAGTTGCGAATCACCATGAAGCGGTCGAGGAAGACCGTGGCGACCTGCGTACTCTCGAACAAGTTCCGCAGGTCGCTGTTGACACGGTCGAGTTCGTCCACCTTGACGGTGAGCTGCGTGTTCACTGTCTGCAGCTCCTCGTTCATCGACTGGATTTCCTCCTTCGAGGTTTCCAGTTCCTCATTGGTCGATTGCAGCTCCTCGTTGACCGAATGCAGTTCCTCGTTGGAGGATTTCAGTTCCTCCAGCGCCGTCTCGTGTTCTTCCAAAGTGGCCTGCAGTTGCTCGCGCGCCTCGCGCAGCTCGCGTTCGATCTGATCGACGGTGAGATCCTGCGGAATAGGCGGCACGGCTTCGGTGCGGGGTTGCGGCGCGCTCACTTCGGCGAAAACGACCAGGTACAGACGGTCGGCCTCGCGTTGCACCAGTGGCTCCACCGTCAGGTTGATCTCCTGAATGCCGCCGTCGATCTCAACCTGGATGCGCTCGCGCAGGACGGGTTGACCGGAATCCGCCGCACGTCGCAGCGCGGCACGCAGCTCCGGCCGCAGGCCGCGGCGCGCAATCGCGACCACGTCGTGCGAGGGAGTGCCCTCGGCCGGCTCCAGGTACCTGCCGGTTCGGTTGGAAAAATGCAGCACCTCGCCATCCGCGCTGACCACGACGAAGGCAGGGGCGAAATGTTCCAGCACGCGTGCGTTGGCACGCTGCGCGACATCGGTCGCCGCTGCCGGAGTTTCGCGTCGCCGCGGCGGCAGTGAACGCGTGTTGTCGGATGGTGCAACGTCGTACACCAGCACTGGCAGCCCGATCGCGTCATGTCGCTGGAAGATCCGGTTGTTGCGGTCCATCACAACAAACAGATCGCTGTGCCGCGTGATTGTCTCCGACCCGCCGAGCCACAGCACGCCGCCCGGCTGCAAGGCGTAATGGAAGGTCCGCAGCACGCGCGATTGCAACTCCGCGTCCAGGTAGATCAGCAGATTCCGGCAGGACACCATGTCCATCCGCGAGAACGGCGGATCGCGGATCACGCTGTGGACAGAGAAGGTGCAAAGCTCGCGGATCGCCTTGCTCACCACGAAGCCGCCGTCCGCGGCGGTGAAGAAACGCGCCAGGCGCTCGGCCGAGACATCCTTCAGCAGCGCGGCGGGATAGCGGCCAGCACGGGCCAGAGTGATCGCCGCCTCATCCAGGTCGGTGGCGAATATCTGCACATGCGGCGGTTGCGCCAGGCTCGCCATGTGCTCGCGCAGCAGAATCGCAAGCGAGTAGGCTTCCTCACCGGTGGAGCAGCCCGGCACCCAGATTCGCACGGTGCTTTCAGCCGATTTGCCGGCGAACAGCAGCGGGACCACGCTGTGGCGAATCGCCTCGAAGATGTCCGGATCACGAAAGAACGCGGTGACGCCGATCAGCAGATCATGGAACAGCAGCGTGACCTCGTGTGGATCGGCACGCATACGATCGACATACGCGGCCGGATCGAGGCCAAGGAAGGTCATGCGCCGATGTACGCGCCGCACGAAGGTCAGTTGCTTGTACCCGCTGAAATCGTGGCCGACCTGGCCTCGCAGCAACGCGCAGATCACCGGCTTCAACTCGGCGATGCGCCCCTCCTCGCTCGGCGGCAGCGTTGCCTCATCCGGCTCCTGCTCCTGCTCCAGTGGCAAACGCAGGATGCATTCCGCCATCTGTTCCACAGGCAGAATAAGATCGACGGCGGCCGTGGCGATCGCAGCCGCCGGCATCTCGCCGTGCTGCGGCCTGCTGCCATTGCTGCCTTGCGCCAGGGCGAAGCCACCGGCCTGCCGTATCGCTTTCAGACCGAGCGCGCCGTCGGTGCCGGAGCCCGACAGCACCACGCCGATCGCCCGCGCCCCGAGCTGCGCCGCCATTGAACTGAATAGAAAATCGATAGGCCTGGCCTCGTGCATCGGCCCGGTTGGGACCTGCACCCGCACATTCCCATCCCCCACGCACAACAGCGCGTCGGGCGGGATCACATAGACATGGTTGGCTTCGATCGCCTCGCCGTCGCGCGCCTGCGCTACGGGCAGGCTGGTCTCCCGGCCGATGATCTCCGGCAGCCTGCTGGCATGGCCAGGCAACAGATGCAGCACGACGAGGAACGCCACGCCCGGGTTCCCCGGCGTATTGGCAAAAAACGCCCGCAATGCCTCCACACCGCCGGCCGAGGCGCCAATTCCAACGACGCGGAGTTCAGCCGCCAAAGACGATCTCCTACCGGCTGGTAGCCATCATGCGCCTGTCAGGCTGGCGCCTTTCGCACGGTTCGCGAGTCCCGACAGACGGCCCGCCCGTCGCCGCGGGGATGGATCAAACGGAGCCTTCCGTTTCGGGAACCTGGTTCAGCACCTCGATGAGGTCTGCACGCCGGAACGGTTTGCGCAGCAACGGCAACGGCGCGAGACCATGAAAGCTGGCCACACCAGCGGCGATTCGCACATACGCATCGCCGATACCGGAAGCGGTGGTCAACACAATATGGGCCGGCACGCCGCTGGTCAGCAGATCATGCAGCACCTGTATCCCATCCCTTCCGGGCATGACCAGATCGAGGATCACCACGTCCGGAGCAAATGCCAGGAACACGGCAATCGCGCTCTCTGAATCGTCCACCACCTGAACCTCGAAGCCGTGTCGCTGCGCGGTGTGACTGATGGCCTTGCAGATCTCGATCTGATCGTCGATGACGAGAAGCTTCCTGCTCATCGGCAAGTTACTCCCCCGACGCAACCAACGGGCACGACGAACCCGGTCACGAATACCTTGGCATGAATGCGATCGCTCGCGCTAGTGTTACGTCGGAGTATTGGTTGGCAGTGGGATCTGGACCAGGACATGACAACATCGGGACCTGCCGCCCTGCCGCACGCCGCGGGCGGGGATGAGCAAATGGGGCGTGCCGACAAGGTCGCCGCCATTTTCGACCATCATGGACAGGTGGTGGAGCAAGCGCGCCGCTTGGTCGAGACCAGCCGGCTGCATTCTGGCGCGATCGCCGCCGAGATCTCGGCCACCCGGGCGTCGCTGGCGGCCAGCCGTGCGCTGCTGGTCCGCACTGACCGCGTTGTCGCTGCAGGCCGCACCCAGACCGGCGTGAATGTGCCCGGTCGCAGCTTCGCGGCGGTGACCGAGCTGGTGCGGCAGATAGAACGTGGCACTGCGCGCGAGGTCGAGCCGATCAACGCGCTGATCGCACAAATCAAGAGCGCGCTTCGCAGCGACACCGACCGGGGTGTGCTCATCGGCATCCTGATGGAGGGTGCCGCGCAGGCCATCCGGCAGATTGGCCAGCAGCCCGAGCGCCGGGACATGCTCTCTGCCGCGCTGGTGACATTGCGCGAACGGTCGGACAGTGCAGGTGAGCGGCAGGGCTGACGGGCTACGCCGCCTTCCCCAGCGCCTCTGGATTCACCACGCGCACCGGCTTTCCGTCGAGGAAGGCCAGCGCGTTTTCCATGCTCTGCGGATAGAAATGTTCCCAGGTCGCCTGCACGCCGTAACCGAGATGCGGCGTCATCACCGTATTAGGCGCGGTGCGCAACGGATGGTTCGGCGGCAGCGGCTCGCGATCGAACACGTCCAGCGCGGCGACGATACGGCGCGCGTTCAACGCTTCGAGCAGGGCCTTCTCATCGATGATCGGACCGCGGGAAGTGTTGATCAGAATGGCGCCCGACTTCATGCGCGCGAGGTCGGCGGCGCCAACCAGGCCGCGGGAGCGATCGGACAGCACCAAGTGGATGCTGATGGCGTCGGAACGCGCCATCAGGTCTTCCTTGGATACCAAGGTCGCGCCTTCTGCCTGGGCCTTTTCCGCGGTCAGGTTCTGGCTCCAGGCCAGCAGGTTCATGTTGAGCGCCTTGCCATAGCGCGCCATGTGCGAACCGAGGCGGCCGAGGCCCAGCAGCCCGAGTGTCTTGCCGGCGAGATTGATGCCGACGGGCACGCCTTCCTGGAACTTGCCGGCGCGGATGTTCGCGTCGCCGGCGGCGATACCGCGCGCGGCGGCGATCAGCAGGCCGAGCGCCAGTTCCGCGGTGGCCGCTTCGGTGTTGCCGCCGCCCTGGGTGTTGCACACCACGACGCCGCGGGCGGTGCAGGCCGCCGTATCCAGCGAGGCATTGCGCGCGCCGGTCATGCCCAGCATGCGCAGCTTCGGCAGGCGATCGATCAGGCTGCCAGGCAGCGGCGTGCGTTCACGCATCGACAGCACGATTTCGAAATCGGCCAGCTTCGCCGCGGCGTCGTTCTCATCGGCAAAGGCCTGGTCGAAGAACACCACTTCGGCGCGCGCCATCAGCTTCGACCAGTCGGCGCTGGTCTGCGCGACGCCCTGCCAGTCGTCCAATACCGCCACCTTGGTCATGGTCCGTCTCCCTGCTTTGCGGCGCGCAAACTGCCGCCGGCGGGGCGGGTGCGCAAGCGTGGGGGTTGAGGGGCGGCGGCAAGCGGCGCGACAATGCCGACATTCTTCGGGAGGAAGCACCATGTCCGAACTGCGCGACATCCTGCGCAACCATATGAAAGAGAAGCTGGCGCGCGGCGAGGTGGTGGCCTCGATGACCGTGCGGCTGTGCCGGACGATCGAGATCGCGCAGATCGCGAAAACCGCCGGGTTCGACACGCTGTATGTCGATATGGAGCACAACACGCTGACCGTCGGCGAGACGTGCCAGATCTGCATCGCGGCGCAGCAGATCGGCATCACGCCGCTGGTGCGCGTGCCGGCCAATTCGCCCGAATATATCTGCCGCGTGCTGGATGGCGGTGCGATGGGGGTGATCACGCCGCATGTACGCAGCGCAGCGGAAGCGCGGGAGATGGTGAAGCTGGTCAAGTTCGCGCCGCTGGGCGAACGGTCCGCCGGCGGTGCGCTGTCGCAGTATCAGTACCGCAGCTTCCCGCAGGCGGAGACGAATGCCGCGATGAACGATGCGACGGCGCTGGTGCCGATGCTGGAAACGGTCGCGGCGCTGGAGAACGTGGACGAGATCATGGCGGTCGATGGCGTCGATATGATGATGATCGGCAGCAACGACCTATGCAACGAGATGGGCATCACCGGGCAGTATGACAGTCCGAAGCTGCGCGCTGCGTTCGAGCGTGCGATCGCGGCGGCGCGCAAGCACGGAAAGTTCGTCGGTGTTGGCGGGCTGGCGTCGCGCAACGACCTGGTGACGCAGTTCGTGCAGATGGGCGCGCGTTATGTCTCCACCGGTACGGACATGGGGTTCCTGATGACGGAGTGCGTGCGCAAGGCGAAGTTCGTGGGCGACATCAAGGTTTAGCCAGCGTGTCGCCGACGGCGTACACGGTGCAGCCGGTGCCATATTTTCTGCAATTGTCCAACGCGCCTGCCGTGGCGTCTTCCCGGCTGCGCCGGCCATTGGCGGTACCGTAATGGCCGTCGGTGCTGACGGCGAACGCCTTTTCATAGCCGCGCGATGCGGCGTAGTTGGCGAACGCCGCCCTGATTCGCTCGGGGGCGTTTGGTGGCGGCAGCAGCGTGACCGGCGGGAGATCGATCATGGACTGCGACGGCAGGTGCTGTTTGTCGAGGAAGGCGCCGACGCGCGTCCACCATGACGCAGCGTCCGCAGCCTGGATCAGCATGTGGCCCTCGCTGCCATACGCCGGCGCCGCGAAGAATTCCGCCGGTGCGCCGCCACTGATGTACGCAGCGAACATCTTGTCGGCGATCTCCGGTCCGAAGAAATGATCGTTTTCGGCGAACACCCATAGGCTGGGAACGCGGGTGTGCATGCCGAAGTCGTGCATCGTCTGCACCAGGCCGTCGGCGTTGCAGACAAAATCCGGCCGGCTGGAACCGCGGCCGCCGGCGAAATCGAGGACGCCGATAACACCCGGCAACGGCGCCGTTGCAGCGGCGAGAACAGCGAGGCCGCCGGCGGAATGGCCAAGCAGGACGATGCGGCTCGGATCGGTCCACGGTTCCAGGCGCAACACGGCCAGTGCCGCGGTCACATCCTCCGCTGACACGCGGCCTTCCCGTTCATAGTTACGCCCATTGCACGGATTCATTGCGACATCGACCGCCCCAGACGACAGGCCAAACCCGCGTCTGTTCACGACGACAGCCGCATAGCCATGCTGCGCGAAGACGATCGACACCGTGGAATAGGCCTCTGGTGTCATGCGCGGAATCTGCATGAGGTCGCGCGGATATCCGTGGTTGATCATGACCAGCGGAAAGCGCCCGGGACGGTCGGGGCGCGTGATCAGCGCTTCAAGATTGGCCGTCGAGCCATTCGGGAACGTCACGTGGAGCGTGGCGGATTCGCGCACAAGGCCAGGCAGTTGGGTGGAGGAAGCCGCTGCCGAAGCGATCCCGCATAGGCTAAGTAGGCAAAGAAGCGCGATGATGCGTGCATCCCTCCCTGTCATGTGCCTCCCTGTCATTGCGAGGAGCGCAGCGACGAAGCAACCTCGTTCTTGACGAGCCGAGGCACTCTCATCCCGAACGGGATTGCTTCGTCGCTGCGCTTCTCGCAATGACAGTGGGGGGCGCGGCTGCCGCCATACGTGCCACATCAATAAGTTCCCAATCCCAGGATGCCCTGCGTGAAATCCGTGTCGCCGACGATTTTCTTGCCGATCAGGTCGCGCAGCGTCTCGGTCGTTCCGCCGCCGATCATGCCGTAGCGCGCGCCGCGATACAAGCGCGACACGGGGTATTCGTCGGTGAAGCCGAAGCCGCCGTGCATCTGGACCGCCTCGCTGGTGACGCGCAGGGACATCTCGTTGCAGAAGACTTTGGCCGTTGCGGCCATGAACGGATCGGGGAACGGATTGGCGGTCAGGCAGGCGCGATACAGCAGGCCCCGGCCGGCTTCTATGTCCTTGAACATGTCGGCGAGCTTCCAGCGGATGCCCTGGTGGTCGGCGATCGGCTTGCCGAACACCGTGCGTTCGCGAACGTAATTCACCGCTTCGTCGAACGCGCCTTCCGCGAGGCCGAGCGAGATCGACGGGTTCAAACAGCGCTGCGTGTTGAATGCGGACAGCAGGCGGCGGAAGCCGTCTTCCTTGATCACCAGGTTCTCCAACGGAAGTTCGCAGTCGTTGAACTGGATTTCGTGCAGGTTCTCGCCGCCCATTGTGTGGAAGGTGCCGGTGACTTCGAAGCCTTTGGTGCCGGGCTCCAACAGGACGCAGCCGATGCCCTCGCGGCCGGGCTTGCCATCGACACGAGTGAACACGATGAACATGCCGGCTTCCGGCGCGCGGCTGATCAGAGTCTTGGTGCCCTTCAGGATGACGCGGTCGCCGACGATGCGGGCGTTGGTACGGTAATTGGCGACGTCGGTGCCGGCGTGCGGCTCGGTCATGCAGATCGCCAATATGCAGTCGCCGGTGACGACTTTCGGCAGGATGCGCTCGCGGATCGATGCCGGCGCATAACGCGCGATCACACGGGTCTGCACGCCGGCCTCGCCCAGCACGGCCATCGAAGTGACGTAATCGACCTTGGCGATCTCTTCGAGGATCAGTGCTGTGTCGAGGATGGGCAGACCGAGGCCACCGTATTCCTCCGGCACCGACATGCCGAGCACGCCCAACGCGGCCAGCTTGCGCATGTTCTCCCAGGGGAACGTGCCGTCCATCCAGCGCATGGCGTTGGCCTTGAATTCGGACTGCGCGAGCTCGCGCACCGAGGCGACCATCTCGCGTTGCTGTGGGGTTATGTGGAAGTCCATGCCGGGCGTTCCCTCTGCCGTCGTGTGGACGGCAGTCTAGGCAGAGATGACGCGGTCAGCCACTCGGGTCAGCCACTCGGGGATGCGGGCGGGACGACGATGTGCTATGCTGGCTCCATGGTTGCAGCATTGAAAATCCCCGATCCAATGACGGTGGCGGAGTTCCTGGCGTGGGACGCTCCGGGCGACCAACGTTGGCAGTTGGTCGATGGCGAGGCGCAGGCGATGGCGCCGGCGAACCGCACCCACAACGGCATCCTGACCGAACTGGCGGCGCTGATCCGCAATCACCTGCTCGAGCGTGGCAGCCCATGTTCTGTGGTAGCGCCGCCCGGGGTGATCCCCCGAATCCGCGCCGACATCAATTTCCGCATTCCGGATCTTGGCGTCACATGCTCGGACTACCAGGAGGAGGAATACGATCTCGCCGACCCGGTTCTGTTGGTCGAGATCCTGTCCCCCAGCAACCGGGCAGAGACCTGGGCGAATGTATGGGCCTATACGACGCTGCCCAGCGTGCAGGAAATCCTGGTGCTGCACAGCACGCGGATCGGCGCCGAGCTGCTGCGGCGCAATCCGGACGGCAGTTGGCCGGAGCGTTCCGTCCGGATCAACGACGGCGATATCGAACTCGCCTGCATCGACTTCCGCGTCCCGCTGGCCGCGCTGTATCGCACGACGCGCCTCGCCCGCCGTTGAATCCGCCACGCGGTTTGACATTCGACGGCGCGGATGCGATCGACCTACTGCACAGTAGCGGAGCCTGAAGTGAACGACGCGTCCCCACCGGGACCGACCCTGACCCTGCCGTCCATCGAAGCGGTAGAGCAAGGTCTGCGGTCGGCCGGCTATATTCCAAGCAGACAGATCGCGACGGCGGTTTATCTCGCGCATCATTTGCAGAAACCGATCCTGGTGGAGGGTCCGGCCGGCGTCGGCAAGACCGAGCTGGCACGGTCCGTGGCGACATGGCTGGACCTGCCGCTGATCCGCATGCAGTGCTACGAGGGCCTGGACGAGGCCAAGGCATTGTATGAATGGAAATACGGCAAGCAGCTTCTCTATACCCAAATTCTGAAGGACAAGATCGGCTCGGTGATCGGCGACGCGGACGGGCTGGTCGCGGCGCTGAACAAGCTGCACGATTTCGGCGACATATTCTTTTCCGAAAGCTTCCTGGAGCCACGCCCGTTGCTGCGTGCATTGCAACAGCCGGCCGGCGCGGTGCTGCTGGTCGATGAGGTGGACAAGTCGGACCAGGAGTTCGAGGCGTTCCTGCTGGAAATCCTGTCCGATTACCAGGTGACGATCCCGGAGATCGGCACCATCGCGGCGGTGACGACCCCGATCGTCATGCTGACATCCAACAGCACGCGCGATCTCGGCGATGCGCTGAAACGCCGCTGTCTGCACCTGCATATCGGCTTTCCGGATGAGAAGCTGGAGGCGCAGATCATCGCATCCCGCGTGCCGGGCATCGAGGCGAAGCTGCTGCGGCAACTCGTCGGCTTCGTGCAGCAACTGCGCACGCTGGACCTGAAGAAAGTGCCGTCGGTCAGCGAGACGATCGACTGGGCAAGGGTGCTGGTTCTGCTGCACGCGCCGGTGCTGGAGGTCGATCTGGTGCGCGACACGCTGAACGTGCTGCTGAAGTTCGAAGCCGACATCGAGATCGCCGGCAAGCAGCTCGCGACGCTGACGCACAAGGCACGGGCTGATGCCGGTGTGACGGCGTAGTGTCTGCCACGGCGACCGCCAGCGAACCGCTGCGCCGCTTTCTGCAAGTGGCGCGCGGTGCCGGGCTGCGCGTTTCCGCAGCCGAAGGCATCGATGCGGCACGCGCGGTCGATGTCGTGGGTTACGCCGACCGCACCGTGTTGAAAGACACGCTCTCCCTGGTCCTCGCAAAAACCCCCGACGAGAAGAACTTGTTCGACGAATGCTTCGAACTTTACTTCAGGCGGGATGAATTTGCCGCACCGGATGCGCACGAACCGCCGGAGCCCGTGCAAGGACACGATCCCACCATAGGTGGAGACGGCGCGGGCGGTCAGGGCGGCGGTGCAACGCTCGGGCAGATGCTGCTGGACGACGACCGCGCCGCGATGGCCGCAGCGATGGAGCAAGCCGCACGCGATGCAGGGGTGGAGAACATAAGGTTCTTCACGCAGAAGAACCTGTATGCGCGTCGCATCCTGGACCGCATGGGCCTGCGCACCCTGGAACGCGAGATCGAGGCGTTGCAGCGGACCGGCGATGCAGACGCGATCGTGCGCGCCGGACGGTTGGAGGCGCGGATCGAAGCACTGCGCGATTCGGTGCGCGATTTCGTCGAGCGCCATCTGGTGTTGTTCGCGCGCGGCGAGACCGAACGATTCCGCGAAGAGCTGCTGAAGAACGCCCGCCTTTCCAATCTGGAGCGGCGCGACCTGGACCGCATGCGCGTGCTTGTGCGCGCGATGGCGAAGCGGCTGGCCGCACGTTACGCGAAGACGCGACGGCGGAGGTTGCGCGGGCAATTGGACGTGCGGCGCACGCTGCGGCGGAACATGGGGTGGGGCGGCATTCCGTTCATCACCGTGTGGAAGCAGAAGCGGATCGAGAAGCCGCGCGTGATGGTGCTGTGCGATGTGTCCGGCTCCGTCGCGCCAATGGCGCAGTTCCTGCTGATGTTCCTTTACGCCGTGCATGAGGCCCTGTCGGACATCCGATCCTTCGCGTTCGCCGGATCGCTTGTCGAGGTGAGCGAGATTCTGGAGAAGCAGGAAATCGAAGCGGCGATCAGCGAGATCATGCAGACGATCGGCTATGGTTCGTCGAATTATGGAAACTCGCTGGCGGATTTCGAGGACGGCTGGGGCGCGTTGGTCACCAACAAGACGACGATCGTTATCTTGGGCGATGCACGCGGCAATCGCACCGATCCACGGACGGAAATCATGGCTCGGATGTCGCAGCGGGCGAAGCGGATCATTTGGCTGAACCCCGAGTACCGGTCGGCATGGGGCACCGGAGATTCCGACATGTACCGCTATGCGGCATTCTGCAACCTGGTCACCGTATGCAATACGCTGCGGCACCTGGAGCGGGTGATCACGGATCTGCTCGAAGAGTCGGTGTAGGGACGGTCGCCCCCGCCACTGTCATTGGGGCGCCTTACGCTGTGGCGCCGCCATCCACCGGCAAGGCTACGCCCGTGATGTACGACGCCTCATCCGAAATCAGGAACAACGCGGCGTTGGCGATTTCCTCCGGCTGAGCCGGACGCCCCATCGGCACCTGACCGCCGCGCCTGAGCACCAGCGATTCCGGCGTTTCCCCAGGCGGCAACTGGCTGTCCGGCCGCGCGACAAACACCCGCAGCATCGGCGTGTCCGTTGGGCCCGGGCACACCGCGTTCACCCGGATCTTCTCCCGCGCGTAGCGCTTTGCCAGCCCATGCACCAGGCCGACCAAGCCGAACTTTGCGATGTTATACACCGGACTGAACTGCGAGCCGGTCAGCCCGGACGTCGATGCGGTATAAAGCAACGCGCCGCCGCCTCGCGCACGCAGTTCCGGCAGGGCCGCTTCGGTCGTCACCAGCACCGTGCGCAAATTCAGGTCCATCGCCAGTTCAAAATCGCGCCAGTCGATGCCCTCGATCGCCGCCGGGCCAGGATGGCCGACGTGGTTCCAAACAAAATCCAGTCCGCCGAATTCGCGCGCGGTGTGCCGCACGATGTCGCGCGCGAATGCGTCCTGTCGCAAATCGCCAGCCAGAGCGATCGCCTTGCCGCCGGCGTCCTTGATCTGCTGCACCACCGCGTTCGCACCCGCTTCGTCCAGGTCCACAACGGCAACGCACGCCCCTTCCTTGGCAAACCGCAGTGCCCCGGCACGACCCATGCCGGACGCTGCGGCGGTGACAATGCCGACCTTGTTCTGTAAGCGCATGATCCAGCCTCCATTATTTCCGCTGTGCGGCCAGCCAGGACAGCATGATCCGGTTGAACGTCTCGGGGTGTTCCACATTCGGGAAGTGCCGCGCGTTGGCAATTTCTTCATAACGCGCTTGTTCCGCCCACATGCCCCCATCCGATGCGAGCGAGTGGGTCATGCAGACCACGGGTGCATTTTCAGAACCGAACAGATCGTAAGCGAGCTTCCGTCCATCGAGGGGCAACAGCATGGCGGTATCCTCAGTTCAGCCGGTTTCCATCGGCAAGCTTGGATCGATTGCCCATTCCGACAACGACGCGTCGTACAGCTTCACTTTTTCATGGCCCAGCATGACCAGCGCGAGCGCGTCGGCGCTCGCCGCGATGCCACCGCCGCAATAGGTGATGACTTCACGATCCATCGCACCGACCACACCGAAGCGGCGTCGCAGTTCATCGGCGGGCAGGAACTCGTTCGTATCGGGATCAAGCAGATGTGCCGCCGGAAGATTGACGCTGCCTGCAATGCGCCCCGGCCGCCCATAGCTGTTCCCGCCGGAGCCGGTATGTTGCTGCGGCAACAGCGCGTTCAGCGTGCACACCGCGCTGTCGCCGATGGCCGCCAGCACCTCGTCCTTGCCCACCATCAGGTCGCGCACTTCGCGCACAGTAAAGTCGCCGGTCGCACGGGACCGGGCTGGGCCGGTTTCCACCGCACGATCCTCGCGCACCCATTTCTGCCAGCCGCCATTCAGCACCGCCGCGTTGTCGAAGCCGAACACGCGCAGCAGCCACCACATGCGCGTTGCCCACCACGGATTGGCGGTACTATAGGTGATCGCGCGGCTGTTGGCGTTCATACCGAAACGCCGCATTGCGACGGCGAAATCGTCTGGCGACTGGCGCATGAAACGAAGTCGCTGCGAGGCGTCGGATACATCGCGCAGCATGTCGATGAACTGTGCGCCGGGGATGTGGCCTTGCTCGAAGTCCTCGCGCCCGGGAACCACCTGGTAGGTAATCTTCGGGTCGGGGACCAGGTGCGTGGTGCAGTCGAACACCAGCACGTTCGGGTCGTTCAGGTGCTGGGCGAGCCAGTTGGTCTCGACCAGGAATTCCGGATGGACAAAGCCGACCATATCAATGGCCCCCGGCGGGAAGTTCGGCAAGTTCGATCAGCACGTTGCCGGTGGACGCGGGATCGAGGAATGCGATGCGCGCACCGCCGTGGCCGATGCGCGGCGTTTCATCGCGCAGCTTCACGCCCTTCGCCTTCAATTCGACCAAGGCACCGTCGATGTCTTCCACTTCGAAGCAAATGTGGAAAAGTCCGGTCCCCTTTTCGCTGATCCATTGCGTGACGCCGGACTCCGGCCCCTGCCCTTCGAGCAATTCAATATAAGTCTGCCCCACCGGCAGCATCGCCAGCCGGGTCTGTCCAATTTGTTCCTCATATTCCAGCGGAATGCCGAACGTATCCTTCAGCAGCCCGATCGACTGCTTCAACGAGTCGACGGCGATCGCGATGTGTTCCACGCGCTTGATCTTCATGGCCGTCACTCCTTCAGGAAATCGTTACGCCACTGTCCACCGGATAGACATGACCGGTGACCATGCGGGATTCGTCGGATGCCAGGAACACCGCCATGTGGGCGATGTCGGTCGGCTCAATCAGCCCGAGCAAGTGCGATTTCGCCAGCTTGTCGATTGCCGCATTGCCGGCCATCAGCTTCCGAACACGGTCGGTCATCGTCGCAGACGGCGCGATGGCATTCACCCGCACGCGCTGCGGCGCAAATTCCACCGCCATCGAGCGGGTGATCGCCGAAATGCCGCCTTTCGCCGCAGTGTAACAATCACGGCCGGCAATGCCCATCAGCGCCACGTTCGACGACATGTTGACGACGGAACCGCCGCCGGAACGGATGATCTCCGGAATGCCCACGCGGCAGCCGAGGAACGTGCCGAACAAATCCAGCCGAATGGCGCGCCAAAATTCCTCGATCGGCGCCTCGACCACATTGTTGTCGTGTGGCGTGGAACCGCCGGCATTGTTGTGCAGCACATGCAAGCCGCCGAACGTCTGCACCGCGGCGTGGATGGCGGCGCGCAGGCTGTCCTCGTCCGTGACATCCGTTCTGATGGCAATCGCGTCGTTGCCGGCGAGATGCGCGGTCTCTTCACCGGCAATCTGGTCGATATCCGCAATTACGACGCGCGCGCCTTCACGCGCGAACAGTACGGCGGCTTCGCGGCCAATGCCGGCGCCGCCACCGGTGATGAACGCAACCTTGCCTCTTAGTCTTTTCATGCAAGCCCTCCCCCGGCCCTTATCTTATGTTCACCTTGTCAGGCGAAAGGTTGTGGCACTGCCAGGTCGGTTGCCCATCCACCGCCATAAAGTTGCACCGCAGGAGCGTGCTGCCCTTTTGAATTATGAACGCATTCTCGTGTTCCAGCCAGAACCTGACCTCCCAGCCGTCGCGCAGATAACCACCCAGCGTGGCGGGATCCGCCGCGGAAGAAGGCCGCACCGCCATTGCGGTCAGCAGAATCGCGATGGCCAGCCTGGCGATCAATGGCTCAGCTCGCGTGTCATGTCGTCGATGCCGTTCACCGTCAGCGGGAACATGCGCCCGCCGATCGCATCGCGCATCATCTGGATCGACCGCACGTGTCCCCAGCTTCGCTGCGGTGTCGGGTTCAGCCAGGCCGAGCGGCGGTAATGCGATGTCAGCCGTTCCAGCCAGGCGGTGCCGGCTTCCTCGTTCCAATGTTCGACGGAACCGCCTGGCATGGTGATCTCGTACGGGCTCATCGCCGCATCGCCAACAAAGATCAGCTTGTAGTCAGGTCCGTAAGTTCGCAGCACCTGCCAGGTGGAAACCACTTCCTCGTGGCGGCGGCGGTTATGCTTCCACAGCTTCTCGTAGGGACAGTTGTGAAAGTAGTAGTATTCCAGGTGCTTGAACTCGGAACGCGCGGCAGAGAACAATTCCTCGGACAGCTTGACGTAATCGTCCATCGAACCGCCGACATCCAGGCAAAGCAGCACTTTCACCGTGTTGTGCCGCTCCGGCACCATCTTCAAATCCAGCGATCCAGCATTGTTGGCGGTGGACCGGATGGTATCCGGCAGATCGAGTTCCGTCGCAGCACCTTGCCGCGCGAAACGTCGCAGCCGGCGCAGCGCCAGCTTCATCCCGCGCGTTCCGAGCTCCACCGTATCGTCCAGATCGCGGAAATCGCGCCGATCCCATACCTTCACCGCACGGCGATGCCGCGTTTCGTGCTGGCCGACGCGCACGCCTTCCGGGTTATAACCATAGGCGCCGAACGGCGACGTGCCGGCCGTGCCGATCCACTTGGATCCGCCCTGATGCCGGCCCTTTTGTTCCGCCAGAAGCTCGCGCAGCCGGTCCATCAGCGCCTCGAAGCCACCCAACGCGTCGATCTTGGCCATCTCCTCCGGAGTCAGCAGCTTTTCCGCCAGCTTGCGCAGCCACTCCTCCGGCAGATCGCGCGACAGCACGCCCTCGGCCGGTTCCAGCCCTTTAAAGCACTCGGCAAACACCCGATCGAAGCGGTCCAGGAACCGCTCATCCTTCACCAGCGCCGAGCGGCTGAGATAATAGAAATCATCCACACTGTAATCCGCCACGCCGGCCTTCATCGCACCGAGCAATGTCAGGTACTCGGTGATCGACGTATTCAGCCCCGCATTACGCAGCGCCAGAATGAAGTTCGCAAACATCACCCACCACGCCGTGCCAAAAACGCCAACCGTTCGAACAAGTGCACATCCTGCTCATTTTTCAACAATGCGCCATACAAAGGCGGGATGACCAGGTGCTTCTCGTTGGTGCGCAGTGCCTCGACCGGGAGATCCTCCACCATCAGCAGCTTCAGCCAGTCCAGCAATTCCGACGTGGCGGGCTTCTTCTTCAGACCCGGTACTTCGCGAACCTGGAAGAACACGTTCATCGCCTCGCGCGCCAGGTCCTTGCGAATGTCGGGATAGTGCGCGTGGACGATCAGTTCCATCGTGTCGCGGTCGGGGAAGCGGATGTAGTGGAAGAAGCAGCGACGCAGGAAAGCGTCCGGCAGTTCCTTCTCATTGTTCGAGGTGATGATGACGATCGGCCGGCGCTTCGCCACCACCGTCTGCCGTGTCTCGTAAACGAAGAACTGCATCCGATCGAGTTCCAGTAACAGGTCGTTGGGAAACTCGATGTCGGCCTTGTCCACTTCGTCAATCAGCACCACCACCGGCTCGTCGGCATCGAACGCGTCCCACAGCTTGCCGCGCACGATGTAATTGCCGATGTCGTGCACCCGCGGATCGCCGAGCTGCCCGTCGCGCAGCCGAGACACCGCATCGTATTCGTACAGCCCCTGCTGCGCCTTGGTGGTGGACTTGATGTGCCACTCGATCAGCGGATGGCCCAGCGCCTGCGCCACCTCGTACGCCAGCACAGTCTTGCCGGTACCCGGCTCGCCCTTCACCAACAGCGGCCGCTGCAGCGTCACCGAGGCATTGACCGCGACCTCCAGATCGCGAGACGCAATATACCGCTCCGTACTCCTGAAACCCGCCACTCTCTGCTCCTGCACCGCTGGTCCCCCCGATTGTCGGGGCCAGCGGCGCAGGCCGCAAGCCCGTCCGTTACGCCCGCTTGCGACGGCGCGCGGCAAGCATCCCCGCCAGACCGGTCAGCAGCAGCGCGACCGACGCCGGTTCCGGCGCCGGATCGGCGATAAGCTCGCCGCCGTCGGCAAGGTCGTAGGTCCGGCCATCCAGATACGCGTTCTCCCCGTCGAGCGAATTATAATAGATGTTCAACCCGTCGCCCGCGATATTGGTAACGTCATCGCCGTAAATCACCGCACCGGCCAGCCCCTCGACATAGAGCGCAAGCGCGTTGCTCGACGTCAGCCCATCCTCCAGGCTGAGCGTATTGCCCAACGCGACGCTCAGGGTGCCCCAGGCAAAGTTGTTGTGATATCCGTTCGTGGTCACCCCAAGGTCACCGCCGGCAAGCCCCACGACGTGGTTCGTACTGGACCCGCTGATTAACTCGAGCGTGGCACCCGATGTGTTCCATGCGGTGTTCTGCGTGCTGGCGTTGATGAAGTTGCCGCCGACGTTGTACAGGTCGCCGTTCGACGCCTGGATCACGCCCGACGTGCCGATACTCAGGTTGTTGAACGTCTGGACCGACGGATCGCTGGCGTAGGTTCCGTTGTTGGTGAACGTGCCGCCGAAGGTTGCGGTCGTGCCGCTAACCGCGAATGTTCCGTCGTTGGTCACGTTGCCGCCGACGGCCAGGCTGCCTCCGGTCTGCGTAATGATCGTGCTGGTGCCAACCGACATGGTGCCGCCGATCTGGTTGGTGCCGCTCAGCGCCAGGGTGCCGCCACCGGTCGTGTTCAGGCTGCCGGCGCCGGTATCCGTGATGTTGCCGCTGAAGCTGGAGGTCTGGTGGGCGGTCTGCTGCACGGTCAGCGCGTTGCCATTGAGTTGCACGCCCGTCGTATTGCCGGCAACGCTATTCAACCCCTTCACCGTGTTGGCCGCTCCCAGCGCCAGGTTTGCGGTCGCACCGCCGCCCACCGTGCCCAGGGTGACGCCGCTGCTGGTCGCCACCGTGTTGACGGCACCCAGCGTCAGCGTGCCGGCCTCGACGGTCGTCGCGCCGGTATAGAGCTGCGCATTGGTCATGGTGACATTGCCAGCGTTCTCGTGGCCGCTGGTGCTGTCCGCTTTCACGAAGCTGCCCGGCTGGCTCGGGCCCGGCGTGCCGCCATCTTCGAGGCCCGGCGCGCCGTCGCTCATGATCGCGGTGAAGTTGCCTGACGTAGTCTGATCCAGCACCAACGTGCCGCCGGCATTGGCGATCGTCTGGTTCGCGGCGGACGACAGGTTGGCGGTGGTGGCGAGGAGCGTGGTGCCAAGCTCGAGCGTCGTGCCTCCGGTGTAGGTGTTGCCGGTACCGATAAGCTGCAGGATGCCCGATTCGACATGCACCAGGCCGCCGCCGGTGATGTTGCTGGCGAACGCGCCGGAGCCGCCCTGCAGGGTCTGCAACTCGGTGCCGCTGCTCAACGAGATGGCGTTGGCGTTTTCGATGGTGTTGGTGGACAGCCGCAATTGCCCGCCATTCACCACAATCGTGCTGCCCGCATTCAGATCGACCTGTTTGGAACTACCGTTGGAAAGATCCAGCAAGCCGCTGCCGTTCTTGGTGATCGCTCCGGCCGTTCCCGTCGAGCCGCTGTCGTTGATGGTGCTGGACAAGGTGGAAGATAGATTGTTGCTATCGCCGATGATCAGTCGGGTCCCGGCGCCGCTCAGGGTGACGGTGCTGTTATTGCCGGCGCTATTCAGCGATGAAAACGTATTGGTGGCGTTGATCTGCAGGATCGCGGCAGACGGATGGCTCTTCACATCCTCCAGGGTCACATTGCTGTTGCCTGTCAGCGCGTTGGCCGTGTTCAGGATGAGCGTGCCTGAATCGACCACCGTCGCACCCGTGTCGGCCGAACCGTCATTCAATTGCAGCGAGCCGGAGCCGGACAGGGTCAGCCCGCCGCCGCCGGTGATGGCGGAGGAAATGATGTTGGTGCCCTTGGCGTAGATCACGCCCTCGCTGCTGCCGAACGCCACCGTGCCGCCGGTGATGGTTGCGGAGCCGCCATCCATGATCAGCCCTGCTGCAGCCGCGCCATCACCCAGCGTCAGGATGTTGGTGCCGGTCAGCGAGACCGTCTTGCCGTCCTCGATATCCAGCGCATAGGCCGCGCCGTTACCGGTCAGCGCGTCGCTGCTGCCGATCTGCACCAGTTCGGCCGCTGTGGCGCTGGGCTTGAGGCTCGTCGCCGCAGCGGTCGCTGCGGCATAGCCGTTCGCGCCGTAGGTCGCGAAACTATAGGGGTTGGACGACGCACCCAGTCCGTTGTCGATAATCATCCACGGCGCGACCATGCCGTTGGTCACCGTGGTCGAAGCGCCGGAAGAAAATACCTTCTCTGTCGTGCCGAGAACGCCCGCGACCGTGCCTGGATTGCTGCTGATCGGGTCCAGGAACAACGTTGCGTTGCCGGTGCGGGTGATGCCGTTGGTCAGCGCCACCGAGGTGTCGGCGTTGGCTCCCGCGCCCGATCCGGCGGTCACCGACAGGGTCGCGGTGGCGCCGATGCTCATGGAGCCAAAGGCGACGGAACCGGCGGTGCTGCCGGAGTTGATCACCGCCAGGGTGCGCTGCGTGTCGGTCAGGCTGCCGGCGAACGAGGTCGTGAAGCCGTTGGTGTCGTATGTGCTGCCGCTCTGAAGGACCAGGCTACGCACAGAGGAGAACGAGGCTCCGGCCTTGAAGACGCCGCCGTTGAGGTCGATCTGGCCGATTTCCGACGTGGTGCTGCCGCCAACACTGGCGCCGCCAGGGTTGACGACAGCGCCCATCGCCGCGTCGCTGGAAACCTCCAGCGTGCCGTTGGTGATCACCAGATTCCCATAAAAATTCGGATTGCTGCCGCTGCTCGGCGCCAGGATCAGGGTGCCACTGCCCGTGTTATCGTTGAGCGTTAGCGCCGCAAGCCCGTCCTCGCCCAGGCCATAGGAGGCGATGTTGCCGGTCAGCGTGACAGTGTTGCCGTTGGTGTCGAAATTGGCTTGCTCCTGACCGATGGCGATGTTGCGCGCCGTGGCGAAGCTGCTGCCGAAGCGCAGCGTGCCGTTACCCTCGGTCAGACTGTCGAACACGATGCCGTTCGACGCCTGCACTGTGCTGGCGACGTTGTTCGGGTCGATCGTCCCGCCTGTCGGGGCGGCGCCGAGCGCGGCGTCGGTCGCGGCAACCAGTGTGCCGGCGTAAATCGTGGTGCCGCCGGTATAGGTGTTGCTGCCGGACAAGGTCACCGTGCTGCCGTTGTCGGCACCAAGCTGCATGACGAAGCCAGGGGTGGTTGGTTGAATCGTGACCCCATCGTCCACGTAGCCGTTCATGCCGTGGAAGGAAGCCTGTGCGGCCGTAAGCGTGCCGGTAACGCTGCCATCCAACGCGCCGCCCGCGAGCGTCGCGTTGCTGATTGTCGTCGTGATGTTGATGCTGTCACCGGTGGGCAGGATATAGCCGGGCAGCTTGTTGACGGCGATTGTGCCGTAGCCCGGCAGGGTGGTCGTGTTGCTGCCGTTCTGCGACCACGCCGCGACGGCGTTGACGTCAGCCGGTGTCAGATACGCCAGTCCCGTACCGTTGGCGGCAGTCGCGTTGCGATACGCATCGGCCCAGACGAAATCCGAGAACGTGGCGGAGGTCTTGTCGAACGAGACACCAGCGGGCCCCTTGTTCTTAAGCGCCTGGAACTCGACGCCGCGATAGGGATCGTTGGTCAGGCCGGACAGGCTGGTCGGGATCGGCGACAGCGGGTTGCCGGATACCGGCGCAAGGCTCTCCAGCATACCGTCATTGAGGGGATAAACCTGCGCGTTCGCCTGCAGCGCGGCGAGGAACTGGGCGGGCGTATCGTTCGCGTAATTGGCGGCGACGTTCACATAGACCGTCGGGTCGGAGGCGCCGTAGATCGAGTCTTGCAATGACGTGAACGAATGGTGGCCGTTGATCTGGTACAACTGGCCGCCCGGGCCGATGACCACCGGTTCGACCGATTCCAGCAGGGTGGTCTGCAACTGCGACGACGGCACAAGGTTCCAGTCCGCGGTCTTCTTCGCCACCTCGGAGAAGCCGACGTTGAACTGCGTGGGGCTCAGTTGGTCCACCGGAATTGCGTAGAGAGAGAAGATTCCCGGTTGGATGCCCTGGATTTGACTGGCGGTCAGTGAATCGTAAGAGGTGAATTCGTCCGCTGGCACCTGCGCGTGCGCGCCGCCGGCCATCGATACCACAACGGCCATCGCCGCTACTGCCGTAAGGCAGCGCGCCGTCATCCCACCCAACATCCTGCTTCCCCCAAACCTGCCATGCGTTGCCGGCCGCCGATCGGCAGCCGGAACGCGCTGCGGAATACCTACACGCGCGAAATCAATTCGATTGTGACAATTCCATTATCCTGCAACGAAACGCTGAGGCTCAGGCGGCAATCCCCTCCACCGGCGCCAGCGGCGTCCGGTCGCGGATCATGTCCGACGCCTTCTCGGCGATCATCATGGTGGAGCAATACGTATTGGCCGAAGGCATGTTGGGCATGATCGACGCATCCACCACGCGCAGCCCCTGCAAACCGTGCACGCGCAACGTGTCATCCACCACGGATGTGCGATCGGTCGCCGGCCCCATCCGCGCGGTGCCGATCAGGTGATAACAGGTGGAGCCGTACTGCCGCAGGAAATCCAGCCATTCGCCGTCGTTTTGCGGTTCGGCCACTGGATGTTCGTCGCGCTCGAAGTACCGCGCCAACTCCGGCGTATGCACCAGCTTGCGCGCCAGCTTCATGCCGGCCACCTGCACGCGCTGGTCGATCGGGTCGGACAGGTAGTTGGGCTGGATGATCGGATCTTCGAACGGATCGGTGGAACGCGCCCGCACGTAACCCACGCTCTCGGGCCGGTGCTGCCAAACGCCGCAGGTCATGCCTGGGAAATCGTCCAGCAGACCAACCATCCCTTGCTTGAAGCTGGCGGGACTGAACACGCCTTGCAGGTCGGGATAGTCGAGCGCGCCCTCCGACTTCCAGAACCAGTGCACCAGGGATGGGCTCAGCGAGAGGATGCTCGGCCGTCCCATCGCCCAGCGGGCGATTTGCCCAACGAGACTCATGCCGTGCGACATTTCGTTGATGGTGCGGACGTTCTTCAGGCGCGCGACCAGGCGTGCCGCGTAATGGTCGCGGAAGTTCTCGCCCACCGGCAATTCGGCAACGACCGGCGCCCCCAAGGATTGCAGCAGCCAGCCGGGTCCGACGCCGGACATCTGCAACAGCTTCGCGGTGTTGGCAGTGCCGCACGACACAATGACCTCGCGCCGCGCGTGCACAGTGCGCTGCGTCGTGCGATCACGGTCATCGACATAACGCACCCCAACGGCGCGCGTACCGTCGAACAGGATTTGCGCGGCACGCGCATCGGTGCGCACGTCCAGCCGTTTCGTGGCTCGCGCCGGATGCAGGAAGACGCGTGCTGCGGAATGCCGATATCCGCGATAGATGGCGCGCTGGAAATAGCCGACGCCTTCCTGCTGGTCGCCGCTGTTGTAGTCGTCACATCTGGGAATCCCCGCGCCGACCGCACCGGCGATGAACGCCTCGCACACCGGATGGATCCAGTCGATGTCGGTTACCGGCAGCGCGCCGTCGCGACCGTGTATGCGGTCGTCGCCAATGCCGATACGGTGTTCCGTGCGTTTGAAGTACGGCAGCACATCGACATAGCCCCAGCCGCGATTGCCGCGCTGCGCCCAGTTGTCGAAATCCGCGCGCTGGCCGCGATTGTAGATCATGCCGTTGATGGAGCTGGAGCCGCCCAGCGTGCGGCCCTGCGTCGTCGCGATCGGCCGGCCGCCGGAACCTTCGGACGGCTCGGTCTTGAACTGCCACGTGTAATCGGGATTGAACAGCATCTTGATGAAGCCGGCTGGCACATGGATATACGGATGCCGATCGGGCGGACCGCATTCCAGCACGCACACCGTGGTACCGGGATCTTCGGTCAAACGCGCCGACAGCACCGAGCCGGCGGCGCCGCTGCCAACAATCACGTAGTCGAAAGTGTCCGCGGCGTTACCGCCCGATTGCAGCGCCATATGCCCCCCATCCGCGACGCGTCATTTGCTCCGCGGCGCTGGCCATCGTAATGTGGCGGGGAGGGACGTCCAGACCAAACGAGGGTCAAACGCATGGAATACATCTGCGATGCACCCAGCGATCGCACGTGGTTTCAGCTTGTCACGGAAGGCGAGGCCTCGGCCGAGTCCGAGGCGATGCGGCATGCCGTGGAAAAGCATTTCCGCCGCGAACGCGAGCGGGCGGCTGAGAGTTTTCGCCCCATCACCACCGTGTTCATAGAACAAGACATTGGCAAGGAATCGCACATTCGACGCACCATGCCCTTGTTCCTTACGTTGCGCGATGAGAACGGCCAGGCGCTGGTGACGGCGATGCTGCCTCCGGGCGGCAAGCGCGACCCGGATTTCGGCTGCATCATCGTCGGCCCCGCCAACGGCGATCCCTATCCGGATCACGCGGACGCCATCAAGGTGCTGGGCGCGCATTTCGGGCTGACTCTGGACCGGGCGCGCTGCTACCCGTATCGTCGATAATCGAACGAAACCAGGAGGCCGCCCCATGACGACAATCGAGCAATTCGCCGCGCAGTGCCGCGAGGCCCTGGCCAGTCAGCCGGGCGCCCCCGGCCGCCAGAAAGTTCGCGATCTGGTCAGTGAAGTGCTGCACGACCCGAAGTTCATCGCGACCTACATCCCGGAAGGCACGCCGGAGCGGCAAGTGCTGTACGAAGACTCCGACCTGGGCTTCACTGTGCTGGCGCATGGCTACAATGGCGCGAAGGGCAGCAAGCCGCATGATCACGGCCCGTCCTGGGCGATCTACGGCCAGGCGGCTGGCGAAACGATCATGACGGACTGGGAATGCCTGGAGCGCGCGAGCGAGGGCAAGCCCGGCAAGGCGCGCCGCATTCGCGACTACGCGATGCAGGTCGGCGATGCGTATCTGTACGACGTCAATGTGCTGCACTCGCCGCGGCGGGAGAGCTCGACCCGGCTGCTGCGGATCGAGGGCATGAACATGGATCGCGTGAAGCGCTTCCCGTACGAAGCGGTCGAGGAAGCGCAACTTAGCACTGCCGCGGAATGATCTGCTTTTCCTCGATCACGTAGGTCTTGATCCGGCCGATAAACAGCGCGCCGTCGTCGGTGAGGCGCTTCATTTCCGACGAGGCGCCGGCGCGCTGCATGGCCGCTTCATCGTCGAACCAGAGCTCGGCGATGCCATCGACTTCCACGTCCGTGTCGGGGATGTCGGGGCGGCTGCGCGTGCCGGTTATGTGCGATTGCACGTAGCGGCTGATGCCCGGCACGGCATGTGCCAGCGGGCCGTGGATTTCCAGCCAGTGCTGCACGAAGTGCTCGTGCGTGATGCCGTCTTTGCGGGTGAGCAGGGAGAGGACTTTGATCATGCGAGGCTCCTTGGGGTGGGGCGGCTGTCATTGCGCGTTGTCACCGGCCGATGGGCCCACCTGCGCTGGAAGAAACGTCGGCCCCCCTGTCATTGCGAGGCCGCTTGGCCGAAGCAATCCCGGTCGTGACAAGCTGCCGGCAGCTCGTCACGAACGGGATTGCTTCGGCCAAGCGGCCTAACAAGAAACTACCCGTGTCATGGCCGGGCTTGTCCCGGCCACCCACGTCTTTCCTTTGCCGGCCGGGGCACAGTCATGGGTGGCCGGGCCAAGCCCGGCCATGACACAACAGGTACTGCCGAGCGTTTCATCCAGTCGCGGG
>DASXFW010000183.1:0-16258 GCA_036489395.1 Acetobacteraceae bacterium
CATTGCGCGTCTGGCGAGAAACTGAGGCTTTGTGTCCCCTGTCATTGCGAGGCCGCTTGGCCGAAGCAATCTCGTTCGTGACGAGCCGCCGCCGGCTCGTCACGAACGAGATTGCTTCGGCCAAGCGGCCTCGCAATGACACAAAGCCTCCCCTCCCCTTGAGGGAGGGGTTGGGGAGGGGTCGGTTTGTACGCGTCGACCCCTCCCCCAACCCCACCCTCAAGGGGAGGGGGGAACCTGCGTCAGGCCGTCGACGCCGTTTCATCCAGTCGCGGGTCGGCCACCGGCCGGTGGGCAACTCGCAATGACAGGGGGGCCGACGTTTCATCCGCTGGTGGCAACTCGCAATGACAGTGGGGGGCGACAGTGGCAGCCGAGACGCGCTTGACAGTCCTGCGCCCCCGCCGAAGCATCGCGCCACCGCACCATGCAAGCAAGGAACGCAGCCCTGTCGCGCGACGCACCCGGAACGACCATCACCACGCAAGGCCATGCGCTGCTGCAAAGCGCGCTTGACCTCGTGCCGATGCTCGCAGAACATGAAGCCGCAACGGAAGCCGCGCGCGATGTGCCCGCCGCCACCGTCGCGGCATACCACGACAGCGGTATCCTGCGCGTGCTGCAACCGCGGCGCTTCGGCGGCTTGCAGGAATCGTTCGGCGTTTTCTCGCGCATCATCGAGACGCTGACTGAAGGTTGCGTCGCCAGCGCCTGGGTCTATGCCGTCCTTGCAGAACACCAATGGATCATCGCGTCGCTGCCAGAGCAAGGACAGATCGACGTGTGGGGCGATACGCCGCGCGCGGTCGCTTCGTCGTCGCTGGCGCCGCGCGAGACCGCGAAACGTTGCGACGGCGGCTGGCGCTTGTCGGGGCGCTTTCCGTTCTCCAGCGGCTGCACGCACTCACAATGGGCAATCATCGGCGCGCGCTGCGAGGTTGCTGCCGGCAACGCGCCCACCCGCTATCTGCTGGTGCCGATGCCGGAGATCGAGATCATCGACGACTGGCACGTGCTCGGTCTGCGTGGCACCGGCAGCCGCACGCTTGTCCTGCGCGACGTGTTCGTGCCGGAGCACCGCAGCGTGCTGCTGCGCGACCTGCTGGAGGGCACGCCGCCGGGCGTGCACGTGCATCCGGAATACGACGTGGTGCGCGCGCCGCGCGGCTATCTGGTGGTGTTCTCGCTGCCTCCCGTCGCATTTGCGCTGGGGCGCCGCGCGCTGGCGGTGGCGACCGCGGCGCTGAGTTCCCGCGTGTCGCGCGGCACGACGCGGCTGGCGGAATCCGAGATCGTGCAGTTGAAACTGGCAGAGGCGTCGGCGTCGATCGACGCGGCGTCGCTGATGCTGGAGACGCTGCGGGAGCAGAGCCTGGCGGTTGTCGCGTCGGGCCGCCCGATCACGCATCTGGAGGTGCTGCGCAACCGGCGGGACCTGACGTTCGGCATGCAGCAGATCCGCCTGGCCGTGCAGGCGTTGTTCGAATTATGCGGCTCGCGCACGACGTACGACAGCGACAAGCTGCAGCCGATGCTGCGCGACATCCTGACGATCGCGACGCACCAGGCGTTCGCCCCGATCGCGACTTTGGTGCCGTACGGCCGCGCATTGCTGGGTCTGCCGCCGGGAGCCGGCGAGGCGTGAGTGCGGCTCCGCCGCTGCCGGACGGCACCTGCCTCATTGTGACCAACAAGTTCCCGCCGATGATTGGCGGTGCCGGCAACATCTACGCATCGCTGGCGCGGGCGTCCGCCGGGCGCATCCACGTGCTGTGCGCGTGGCGCGATTATGCCAGCGGCACCGAGGTGCCGGACTGGCGCGTGCATGACGCGGCGTCGGGCATTCAGGTGCATCGCATCCGCGATATCCGCCCCGGCCTTGCGATGCGCGCCGGCCTGCTGCCGCGCGTGTTCCGGACGATCTGGCAGGAGCCGACGATCCGGCTGCGGCTGTTGGTGCACGTCGCGGCGCTGCGCGCTCGTTACGGAATGCGTGCGGTGTGCGTGGCCGATGACGAGACGGTCGGCTGGCTGATCCGTCCGGTGCAATCGCTGCTGCGCTGCCGCGTCGGCTTGTTCTGCCACGGCGACGACCTGGCCGAGCGCGCCGGCGAGGAACGCACCCGCGAACGGCGGCGCCGGCAGTTCCGCATCGCCGACGCCATCGTGGCCAGCAGCGAGGCCGCCGCCGCCGATCTCGGCCGCGTCTTCGGCGTGCCGCGCGAGCGCATCACCATCATCTCGAACGGCGTCGATACGCTGCGTTATCGGCCGCTGCCACCCGATCCGGCGCTGCTCGCGTCGCTTGGCCTGGGCGGTAAGCGGGTGATTGCCACGGTCGCGCGGCTGGTACCTCGGAAGGGCATAGACCAGGTGTTGCGGGCCGTGGCGCGGCTGCGGAATGAATTTCCCAACTTGCTGCATCTCGTCGTTGGCAACGGCCCGGATCGCGAGCGGCTGGAGGCGCTCGCGAACAATCTGGATATCGCCAACCACGTGCGCTTCATCGGCCAGGTGGCGGCGAACAACGTGCCGCGTTACCTCGCGCTGGCCGAATTCATGGCCATGCCGCACCGCGCGGAAGCGGAAGGCGAGGACGAAGGCACGCCGCTGGTATTTCTCGAGGCGAATGCCTGCGGCAAGCCGGTCATCGCCGGCCGCACCGGCGGCGGCCCTGATCTCGTCGCACACGGCGTCAACGGACTGTGCATCGACGGCGCGGACCTCGATGCGGTGACCGACGCGATTCGGCGCTTGTTGGTGGATCCCGCGTGGGCCGGCGAGCTCGGCGAGGCCGGGCTCGAACGCGCGCGGACTGCCACGTGGGAACGTCACGCCGCGGCCTTCGTTGATTTGCTGCTGGGCCGCAGTGAGCGCGGCAGCCCAGCGGGGTGATGGCTCCCCCCGCCCCCTCTGTCATTGCGAGGCCGCTTGGCCGAAGCAATCCTCCGCGGGGGATTGCTTCGGCCAAGCGGCCTCGCAATGACAGAAGAACCTCCATTTGGCACCCCCCACCTGGCGCGATAGAACGCCCGGCCCCACAGACAAGGCGTGATGGCATGCCCCAGGACAAACCCGACACGACGCAGGCGACGCGCCAGACCAACCAGTCGTTCTTTTTCGAGTCGGACATCTTCTCGGCCAATCGGCTCATCCCGCGCACGCCTCGGCCCGGCGGCTTCGTGCAGGAACCGGCGCGCGCCATTCCCGTGTTCCGCAACTGCGACGTGCTGGTGGTCGGCGGGGGGCCGTCCGGTACCGCCGCCGCCATCGCCGCGGCGCGCACCGGCGCCGATGTCGTGCTGCTGGAGCGTTATAACCACCTGGGCGGCCTCTCCACCGGCGGCCTGGTGATCTGGATCGACCGGATGACCGGCTGGGACGGCACGCAGGTGATCCGCGGCATCGCCAGCGACCTGTTGGACCGGCTGCCGAAGGACGCCATCGCAGGCCCGCCGCGCGGCCTGTGGGGCAGCGCCGACGCAGCGACCGCCGCGTATTGGAAGGAGCGCACCGCCGCCTACCACGGCATCGTCACCTGGTCGCCGACGATCGATCCGGAACGGCTGAAACTCGCCAGCCAGGAACTGGTGCTGGAGAGCGGCGTGCATCTGCTGCTGCACGGCCTCGGCGCGGCACCGATTTTGGAAGACGGCGCCGTCGCCGGCGTGGTGTTCGAGAGCAAGGAAGGCCGCCTGGCGATCCGCGCGCGCGTCACGGTGGATTGCACCGGCGACGGCGACATCTTCGGCCGCGCCGGCGCCGGCGCGGACACCGACATCGAGGAGCGCGACATCCACCACTGCATGAACACCGCCTGGATCTGGGCCGGCTGCGACATGAACCGCTGGATCGCGTTCAAGACCGGCGACGCGGCGGGGTTCTCGGCTTTCATGGACCGCGGCCGTTCGTTGTGCGGCGGCTTGTTCGAACGCCCGTTCGTATCCTGGCGCAACGACGTCGCGCTGTTCATGGGGCCGCGGCTGTCCGGTTATTCCGCGGTCGATATCCAGGACCTGACGGAGGTCGAGGTCCGCTCGCACCGCGCGATGGCGCAGCATTTGGAAGTGTATCGCGCGCATGCTCCGGGCTTCGAGAACGCGTTCCTGATGCTGTCGGCGCCGCAACTTGGCGTGCGGCATTCGCGGCGGCTGCCGGGTATGGCGCGAGTCACGCGGGAGCAATGGAGCGACGGCACGCCGTTTGACGATGAGATCGGTGTGTCGCCGTCGCTGTCGCCGAAGCTGCCGCCGGTGTCGGTGCCGTACGGCTGCCTGGTGCCGCGGTCCTTGGACGGGCTGCTGGTCGCGGGGCGGCACGTATCGTGCGACGCGGCCAGCCATTCGTTCCTGCGCGAGATACCGCAGTGCTGGCTGACCGGGCATGCGGCCGGCATCGCGGCGGGGCTGTCGGCGCGGCTGGCCGTGGCGCCGCGCGCGGTGCCGGTGCGGGCGGTGCAAGAGGAACTGCTGCGGCAGGGCGCGTTCGTGCGGGTGCCGGCGGAGGCGACGGTGTAAATGAGCGTGGGGTGGTTGCGGCGGTGCAGCGGATGCTGTGCGGATGTAAGGGCGTGGGGTAGGCGCGCCTGCCGTCTTGCCGAGTTCGGCACCGGCTGGCATCGCCCGTATCAAAATCCTCCCGATGGGCGGAGCCGTAGGTGTCGATGACGGCGGAGGGACCGCCAAGTCTCGCCATCATGGCCGCGGCCTGTTCGCTCTATGCTTTCGGCGAATCGGGCGATTCCCGTAACTCCGCGAGCAGGGGAGGCAGGTCGCGGGCCGTATGAACGAAGCGAACGATCGACGGCGGTGACGTGTCCGATCGATAGACGAGCAGATAAGGAAAACCCGATATCGACCAGAAACGATAGCGGGCGTCTGCCAACGAAAGCTCGTTGCGGCCGAGTGCGGGGTACTGGCCAATCCGTCGCGCGGCGGTCTCAATCACCAGTCGGAGCCTGCGCCGGGCGGCGATATGCTCCATCGCCTCGAGCGCGGCGACGACCTCGCGCCGGGCGCGCGCTGAAAAGCGGGCGGGTTGGCTCAAGCGGCGTCGCGTTCTGCCGCGGCGATGATTGCGTCCATATCCGCCAGCACATCGTCGAGGCTGTGCCAGCCGTCACGCTCGCTCTCGGCTTCCGCCTCTTGCAGCGAGTTGACGAACTCGGCTCGGGCCTGTTCCCGACGCTGCAGCAGGCTGAGGCCGGCCGCAACCACATCCGCTACCGTGCGGTAACGGCCGGCAGCAACGGCCTCAGTCGCGAAGTGTTCCAGTTCGGGCGGCAGGATCAGGGTGTCCATATCAATACAATAGGCCTCGTGCGAGCCGAATCAACGGTCAAGTGCGGGCGCTCATTCCGGACTGTTCGGCCGACGCCGCCCGGCGGTCCAGCAGCGGTCGTAATGTCACCGGCGTGGCGACCCGTGGCACCACCCTCGTCGCGTACGGGTTGCGCGACCGCCATTGACGCCGGCCCGGCCCAGCCGTCGGCGCGCCCGAGCAACGTTCCGCCGAGCTGGAACCTCCGTGACGTTAGAAGCCCAGTCGATTCAGGGTGCAGTAAATTCAGGCTTGTTCTGCCTTTCGATCGAATGCAGACTACCAGAGGGCTTCCGATACATATGGAACCGCTCTTAACCCTGGCGCCAATCCCGATATGAGACACCGCAGTTTCGCTTCGGCAATGCATTCGATGGCAAGGGCGGCAGCCCTGGCTGAGCGGGCGCGCCAGCAAGCGCGAAACCGTCAGGAAACCGCAGGCCGAAGGGAACTCAGGGAAGCTGAACGTGCGGCGAAAGCCGATGCGAGAGATGCTGCAAGGGATCACTTGGCCGCCCAAATGGAAGAGTCCGAGACGCTGACACGGGAAGTTAGCGACCGAGAGACAGCCATCGAGACTCTATTGGCACGCGCCTTGGCCGCAAATCCGGCTATTGACCTGCAAGCGAAGATCAAAAAACCTTCAAGCCTGCCAAATTTGATGAACTATCCTGGCCCTCCCGTCCGCCTGAGGAATCTGCGTTTCATCCGCAGCCTCCCGGATTCTTTGGCAGAATTATTCCAGGTGCTGCCAAACGCCACCAGGAGAGAGTTGTGAAGGCAGAACAGCGACACGCCGTAGCACGAATGGAGTATGAGAACGGGCGGCGCAGGCGCGACGAGTCGTTCGCCGCATTCCAGAAGTCGGAAGAGATGCGCAATGCCGAGATCGAGAAAGACAATGCTGCGGTTCGCGAAATGGAGCGCGGGCTGAACGCGGCCGAGCATGCGATGGTGATTTCCTACTTCCAGGCCGTGATCGACCGAAGCCTCATGGGCGAACCAGACGCCGTTGCAGCCGAGCTTGGGTATTCGCCAGACTCCAAGCATCTCGTGGTGGATCTAGAGCTTCCGGATGTGTCTGTAGTGCCGGAAGAGGTTGGCTACAAATACGTCAAATCAATGGATCGAATTGACCGCATTCCTCGCCCGGCGGCAAAGCGCAAGCTGTTATACGCTCATCTGATTTGCCAAGCTGCTCTGAAGTGCGTCGACACCGTATACCGCAGCGGCTCACCGTCCGGAGTCGTGGACTGCCTGACCGTAAACGGGATGCTGGATACAATCGACCCGGCGACGGGGCAGAGCGTCCGGGTCTGCTTGCTTTCGGTCAGAATCACAGCCGACGCCTTTCGGTCCCTCAATCTTGCACAGGTACAACCAGAGCACTGCCTGCGTTCGCTGAAGGCGTCGGTATCCCGAGCTCCCGCGGAGCTATTGCCGGTCAAACCGCTAGTCGAGCTCGACATGGTTGACCCACGGTTCATCGAAACTATGGACGTGATGTCGGGTCTCGACCAGCGACCCAACCTCATGGAATTGTCACCAACTGAATTTGAGGGCCTCATCACCAATCTATTTGCCGCGATGGGCCTGGATACGCGCCAAACACAGCCGTCCCGAGATGGCGGAGTGGATTGCGTGGCTTTTGATTCGCGCCCGGTATTTGGTGGCAAGGTAGTAATTCAGGCGAAGCGGTACAAGAACACCGTAGGCGTGAGCGCTGTCCGCGACCTGTTCGGAACAGTGCAAAACGAAGGGGCTTCGAAGGGAATCCTGGTCACAACGAGCGGCTACGGCAAAGCCGCATTCGACTTCGCAAAAGGAAAGCCGCTGGAGCTTCTTGATGGCGGTAACCTGCTCCACCTCCTTGCGGAGCATGCCGGGGTTGAAGCGCGTATTATAATGCCGGAGGCATGGGTTGATCTCCCGGTGCATGGCGAATGACCGAGCCAGTGCTATGCTTTAGCCTCTTGCGTCTCCCGATCGTGAGTGCAGCGAGACCGCGTGGCGCGGTGCAGTAGGAAAGCAAGTTCAGCCGGGCACGCGCCGATGGCCGCATCCAATGCAGAGCAACGTCCCACGCGGTCAGATGTCTCCCGCTCCCTCCTCTTTACGCAGAGCAGACCTTGGGGGAACAGGGCCCTTCAGCCGGCCGGCCTTGGCCTCCCCGCCCCGCCCGCTATAACCCCCGAACGAAGCCAGAGGGGGACCACCACCATGCTGACCAGGCGCTGGGACAAGTCGAAGATGCCGTCGCGCCACGTGACCGTGGGGCCGGGCCGCGCGCCGCACCGCAGCTACTACTACGCGATGGGCCTGACGGAAGACGAGATCGACCAGCCCTTCGTCGGCGTCGCCACCTGCTGGAACGAGGCCGCGCCGTGCAACATCGCGCTCAGCCGCCAGGCGCAGTCGGTGAAGAAGGGCGTCGCGGAAGCCGGCGGCACCCCGCGCGAGTTCACCACCATCACGGTGACCGACGGCATCGCCATGGGCCACCAGGGCATGAAGTCCTCGCTGGTGTCGCGCGACCTGATCGCCGACAGCGTGGAGCTGACCATGCGCGGCCATTGCTACGACGCGCTGGTGGGCCTCGCCGGCTGCGACAAGTCGCTGCCCGGCATGATGATGGCCATGCTGCGGCTGAACGTTCCGAGCGTGTTCATGTATGGCGGCTCGATCCTGCCCGGCCGCTTCCAGGGCCGCGACGTGACCGTGGTCGATGTGTTCGAGGCGGTCGGCCGCCACGCCGCCGGCACCATGTCGGACGAGGAGCTGCACGAGCTGGAATGCGTCGCCTGCCCGTCGGCCGGCGCGTGCGGCGGCCAGTTCACCGCCAACACCATGGCCACGGTCAGCGAGGCGATCGGCCTGGCGCTTCCTGGTTCGGCCGGTTCGCCGGCGCCGTACGAAGACCGCGACCGGTTCGCGGTGGAATCCGGCCGCGCGGTGATGGCGCTGCTCGAAACCGGCCTGCGCCCGCGCGACATCGTCACCCGCAAGGCGCTGGAGAACGCGGCGATGGTGGCCGGCGCCACCGGCGGCTCCACCAACGCCGGCCTGCATTTGCCGGCGATCGCGCACGAGGCGGGCATCCGCTTCACCATGGACGACGTGGTGGAAATCATGCGCCGCACGCCGTACATCGCCGACCTGAAGCCCGCCGGAAAATACGTCGCGTTCGACGTGCACAAGATCGGCGGCATCCCGGTGATCCTGAAGGCGATGCTCGATGGCGGGCTGCTGCACGGCGACTGCATCACCGTGACCGGCAGGACGCTGGCGGAGAACCTGAAGGACGTGGTGTTCCCCACCGATCAGGACGTGGTGCGTCCGGTGTCTGCTCCGCTGTCCACGACCGGCGGGCTGACCGGGCTGCACGGCAACCTGGCGCCGGAGGGCGCGATCGTGAAGATCGCCGGCATGACCAATTTGCGCTTCGAGGGCACCGCTCTGTGCTTCGACTGCGAGGAGGACGCGTTCGAGGCGGTGCAGGCGCGGGCCTACAAGGCGGGCGACGTGATCGTCATCCGTTATGAAGGCCCGAAGGGCGGCCCCGGCATGCGCGAGATGCTGTCCACGACCGGCGCGATCTACGGCCAGGGGATGGGCGAGAAGGTGGCGCTGATCACCGATGGCCGGTTCAGTGGTGCGACGCACGGCTTCTGCATCGGCCATGTCGGGCCGGAGGCGGCGGTCGGCGGCCCGATCGCTCTGCTGAACAACGGCGACCGGATCGTCATCGACGCCGACAAGGGCACCATCGACATGCTGGTGCCGGAAGCGGAACTCGCCGCCCGCCGCGCCGCCTGGAAGCCGCGGCCGACCGACTACAACGCGGGGGCGATCTGGAAATACGCGCAGTTGGTGGGCCCGGCGCAGTTCGGTGCGGTGACGCATCCGGGCGGTGCGGCGGAGACGCACTGCTACGCGGACATTTGAAGCGCGGCGGGACGGCGTATCCTGTTACCATCGGGGTCCGACCAAAGGGGAGAGACTCGATGAAACGGACCTTGGCGCTCTGCGCGGCGCTGCTGATCGGCATCGGCACCGCCGCGGCCCAGCCGCCACCGCCCAATGCCCCGCCGCCGCCGCAGTATGAGCGCGTGCCGCCGCCGCCCGGCGCCCGCTACGTCTGGGAGCCGGGTCACTGGTTCTGGAACGGCGGACGCTACGTCTGGGTCGGCGGACGGTACGTGATCCGGCGTGCGGGCTGGCATCATTACGCGCCGGGCCACTGGGTCTGGGCGCCGGGGCTCGGACGCTACCGCTGGATCCCCGCGCACTGGGATTGACGCGCGAAAGCGGGTCGGCCGCCGGCCGGCTGCCGGCGTCGCCAGGGGTAACTCCCACTGACACCGGTACCGGCAGAACGCTCCCGATCGTGCTATCAATGCCGCGATCGAGAGCGAAAGGATCTGACCGATGCAAGCCAATCCCGTGCGCCTGGAGCGATCCGGCGACGTCGGCCTGATCCTCGTCAACCACCCGCCCGTCAACGCGCTGTCGCATGCGGTGCGGTTGGGTCTGCTCGAGGCGCTCGGTGCGTTCGAGGCGGATGCAAGTCTGCGTGCGGCCGTGCTGGCGTGCGACGGCCGCACCTTCATTGCCGGCGCCGACATCAACGAATTCAACGAGCAGCCTGAGGGATCGCACGGCGAGTCGCTGCTGCACGTGTTCCTGCGGGCGCTGGATGCGTGCCGCAAGCCGGTCGTGGCGGCGCTGCACGGCACGGCGCTGGGCGGCGGGTTCGAAGTCGCCCTGGCGTGCCACGCACGGGCGATCGCGCCGGACGGGTACGTCGGCTTCCCGGAAGTGCGGATCGGGCTGCTGCCGGGGGCGGGAGGGACGCAGCGGACACCGCGGCTGGCCGGGCCGCTGGTGGCGCTGGACCTGGTGACTTCCGGCCGCCACGTGCCGGCGGACGAGGCGATGGCGCTGGGGCTGGTTGATGAACTCGCGACGGATCTGCGCCGTTCGGCGATCGCTCGGGCGCGGCAGCTTGCCGATGGCGGGCACCTGCCGCGCGTTTCCGACCGCGGCATCCCGGCGTTCGACCAGGGCGTGTTCGATGCGGCGGTGGCGGCGGTGCGCAAGCGCGCGCGGGGTGCGCTGGCGCCGGTGCGCGCGGCCGAGGCGGTGGCGTTCGCGCTCACCTCCGAATTCCAGGACGGCATGGCGCACGAGACCGTCCTGTTCCGCGAGCTGCTGGCCGGCCCGCAGTCGCGCGCGTTGCGCCACATGTTCCGTGCCGACCGCGTCGCCGCACGTCCGCCGGCGGGGGCCGGGGCGTGGCCGGTGCGGCGCGTCGGTGTGGTGGGCGGCGGCACGATGGGCTCCGGCATCTCGGTTGCGCTGTCCGACGCCGGGTTGGACGTGACGCTGGTGGAGGTGAACCCGCCCGCCGCCGACGCGGCGCGGACGCGCGTACACGCGGTGTACGACCGGCAGTTGCGCGGCGGCCGGCTGTCCGACCGGCTGCACCACGAACGCACCGGCCGCATCCGTTACGAGACCGAGCTGCGCGCGCTGCGCGATGCCGACCTGGTGATCGAGGCGGTCATCGAGGACCTGGATGCCAAGCGCGCGGTGTTCCGCGCGCTGTCCGGCATCGTGCGGCGCGATACGGTGCTGGCGTCGAACACGTCGTACCTGGACGTGAACCTGCTGGCCGACGAAGTGGACGCGCCGGAACGCGTGCTGGGGCTGCACTTCTTCAGTCCGGCGCACGTGATGCGGCTGCTGGAGGTGGTGCGCCCGGCGCGCGCTTTGCCCGAGGCGCTGGCGACGGCGCTCGACCTGGCGCGGCGGCTGCGCAAGCAGGCGGTGGTCGCCGGCGTGTGCGACGGCTTCATCGGCAACCGCATCCTGGCGAAGTCGCGCGCGCAGGCGGAATACGCGCTGGAGGACGGCGCGCTGCCGGCCGAGGTGGACGCCGCGCTGGAAGCCTACGGCATGGCGATGGGTATCTTCGCGGTGCTCGACATGGCGGGGCTGGACGTGGATTGGGCGGATCGCAAGCGCAAGGCGGCTGGTCGGGACCCTCGCGAACGGGTGGTGCCCGTGTTCCAGCAGATCTGCGAACGCGGACGGTTCGGGCAGAAGACCGGGCGGGGGTTCTACATCCATCGCGACGGGCAGCGGCTGGCCGATCCGGAGGTTGCGGCGTTGGTCGAGGCCGCGTCGGCGGCGCGGGGGATCACGCGGCGGCACGTGACGGCGGAGGAGATCCAGCAGCGCGTGCACGCGGCGACGGTGAACGAGGGCGCGAAGGTGCTGTCGGACGGGATCGCCGCGCGGCCGTCGGATATCGACGTGGTGCTGGTGCATGGTTACGGGTATCCGGCGTGGCGCGGCGGGCCGATGCACGAGGCGGACGCGATCGGCATTCGCGAGATGCTGCGGCGGGTGGAGACGCTGCACGAGGCGAGCGGGGTCGGCTGGGAGCCGGCGCCGCTTCTGGTGGAGATGGCGGCGGCGGGGAAGAACTTTGCCGACCTGAACGGTTGAAGTTCTGTCGTAACGAGCAGGGAAGAAACGACGCGAGATCCTGGCATGCGGGCATCTCCCGCGCGGAGCGGACCCGCTTGTCGTGACCGGGGCCGCTGCGACGGCGCGCTTTCTTTCCGCCCATGCGCCATGCCATCCTCCCGCCCATGGCCCAGTATCGGCTGTTCATTTCGGCCGTCGGCAGCGAATTCGAACGCGCGCGCGACCAGCTCGCCGCCAGCCTCCGGGCGCGCCAGATGGACATCGCGGTGCAGAGCGATTTCCGCCAGCACGACGACACCACGCTGCACAAGCTGCACGACACCATCCGCGACTGTAACGCCGTGGTCTGCATCATCGGCACGCGCAGCGGCGCCATGCCGCCCGCGGCAGCGGCCGCCCCCTACGCCCACATGCTGCCGCAGGGGATCGCCGAAGCGTCTTATACCCAGTGGGAGTTCTTCTTCGCCCAGTATTACCGCCGCCGCCGGCTGCGGTTTCTGCTGAAGAACGACGCATGGCAAGCCGACCGCGCGGCGCCCGCCACCGACCGGCCGGACCTGCAAGCGGCGTTCGTCCGCCATCTGGAACAGCAACAAGGGCTGGATCGCGACGAGTTCGATACGGTGGACAAACTGTGCCACCTGGTGCTGCGCGAGGACTGGCCGCCGGCGCGGCCGGAGCCGGTGGTGCATCTGCCGCGGAACAGCCTCGGCATCGGGTTCCGCGGCCGCGGCGAAGTCTTGCGCGCGCTGCATGCCAGCCTGCAGGCAGGGCACGAGGCACGCGTGGCGATCGCCAGCCGGGCGGTGCGCGGCATGGGCGGCGTCGGCAAGACCTGCGCGGCGATGGAATACGCTTGGCAGTACCGGCACGCGTATCGCGCGGTGCTGTGGTGCTCGGCCGAGACGCCGGACGCGCTGGACCGCGGCCTCGCCGCCCTGGCGGGGCCGCTGCAACTGCCGCAGGCGGCGGCACGCGAGCAACCGGAGCAACGCGCGGCGGTGCTGCGCTGGCTGAACGCGCATCCGGACTGGCTGCTGATCCTGGACAATGTCGATACGCCGGAGGCGCTGCACGCAGTGCAGGCGCTGGGGATCGCCGGCGGGTGCCTGCTGTTGACGGGGCGGCTCGCGCGGTTTGGCGGGGGGATCGAGGCGCTGGATCTCGACGTGCTCGATGCCGACACCGCCACGGCGATGCTGCTGCAGGCCACGCCGCGGCGGCGCGCTCTGGCGGATGATGAGGCGCAGGTGGCGGCGCTGGCGGTGCGGGAGCTGGACCGGCTGCCGCTGGCGCTGGAGCACGCGGTGGCGTTCATCGAGTACCTGGGGTGCTCTTTCGCCGATTACCGGGTGCGGCTGCGCGCCACGCCGGCGGCGTTGCTCGATCGCGCGGACCTGAGAGCTGACGCATTACGACCGCACGGTGTTCCGGACGTGGCATGCGTCGGTCGAGCGGCTGGCTCCGGCGGCGCGGGCGCTGCTGGAGCGGCTGGCGTTCCTCGCGCCGGAGCCGGAGCCGGACGCGCTGCTGGACGTGCCGGTGCCGGGGGTGGAAGCCGAGGATGCGCGCGAGGCGCTGGCCGGGCTGGTGACGTATTCGCTGGCCAGGCGGGTGGCGGAGCCGCCGGGCTTCACAGTGCACCGGCTAGTGCAGCAGGTGACCCGTGCCGCGCTGGATGAGGCGACAGCGTTAGCCCGGCTGACCGAGGCGTTGGGCTGGGTGAACGCTGCGTTCAATACCGGCGACGCGCGCGACGTGCGGAACTGGCAGCACCTCGATCCGCTGGTGCCACATGCCGAAGTGGTGGCAGAGCGTGCAGATGCCGCTGGTGTTGCCGAGCCGGCAGGTCAAATGATGAGCGAGCTTGGCACACTGCTTGATGCAAAAGCACTCTACGCGCGATCGGAGCGGCTCAAGCGACGTGCCGTCACACTGGGTGAGGTCGAGTTCGGGTTCGATCATCATGCCATCGCAAGTCGCCTTAACAATCTTGCCTTGCTGCTGCGAACCAGAAACAGGGTCGAGGAGGCGGTGCCATTGATGCGCCGAGCGCTTGCCATTAACGAAGCACAGTTCGGCGAAGACGATCCGAAGGTCGCGATCAACTACGGCAACCTCGGTCAGTTGATGCGGGCCACTGGTCAACTCGGTGAGGCGGAGCCGCTGCTGCGTCACGCGTTCTCCATTCTTCAAGCGAGCCTCGGTGCAAATCATCCCCATGTCGCGACCGCGCTAAGCGACCTTGCCGTGTTGCTGCAAGACACCAACCGGCTCGGCGAGGCGGAGCCGTTGTTGCGCCGGGCGCTCGCCATCAGCGAGGCACATTACGGCAAGGAACATCCCGCGGTCGCTCGCGACCTTAACAACCTCGCTCAATTGCTGCGAACCACCAACCGGCTCGGCGAGGCCGAGGCACTGATGCGCCGCGTGCTTGCCATCGATGGGGCAAGCTACGGCAAGGACCATCCGGAAGTCGCGACCGACCTCAACAACCTCGCCGTGTTACTGCAAGACACCAACCGGCTTCGCGAAGCGGAGCCGCTGATGCGACGGGCGCTCGAAATCGATGAGGGAATCTTCGGTAATCGCCATCCAAACGTCGCGCGCGATCTCAACAACCTTGCCGGATTCCTGCAAGACGGCAACCGGCTCGGCGAGGCTGAGCCGCTAATGCGCCGAGCGCTCGCGATCAACGAGGCGAGCCTGGGTAAGGACCATCCCGACCTCGCGACGAACCTCAATAGCCTCGGTCTATTGTTTCGAAACACTAATAGGCTAATCAGGGCAGAGCGGCTGTACCGCCGAGCGCTCGCCATCGACGAGGCGAGCTTCGGTAACGACCATCCGAACGTCGCGCGTGACCTCAGCAACCTCGCCATGTTGCTGCGAGCCGCCAACCGGCTCGGCGACGCGGAGCCGCTGATCCGCCGCGCCCTCGCCATCGACGAGGCAAGCCTCGGTAGGAACCATCCGATCGTCGGGATCCGCCTCGGCAACCTTGCCTTGTTGTTGCAAGACACCAGCCGGCTCGGTGAAGCCGGGCCGCTGATGCGCCGCGCGCTAGCGATTTTCCTCGTGTTCCAGCGCAACACCGGCCATGTCCATCAGCAGCGTGATATGGCGATCACGAACTACCACCGCCTGCTGACGGCGATGGGCAAGAGCGAAGCGGAGATCGCTGCGGCATTCGCGGCAACGTGGCGCGAAGCGGGGCTGGAGCATGGGTGAGCCTTCGCGGCGGCGCTTGCCCCGTTAACTTCCAAGGCCGATATATCGTGCGCCTGCCAGGAGACATCCCATGGTCCGCGTCCAGGGCGAGCAATTGCCGCAAATCACCGGTTTCCTGCGTGCCGAAGCGCGCAAGGCGCCCGTCGAGGTCACCTACCACGGCCGCCCCGAACTGGTCGTCCTGTCGGTCGAGGACTACGCCCTGCTCCGGCAGAACCGGAAACTCCCCGTCACCCGCTCCGACATGCCGCGCGAGAAGCTCGAACGCATCGCCAACAATCGCATGGACGAGGAGCATGCCGGCCTCGACGCCCTGATGGACGAATGAGGTATGCCGCTGCCGGAGCCGAAGCTCGGGCTTGTCGTTCACTAAGGTTTCGTGTGGGCCAGTAGCACGCGTCGACCACCGCCGGATGCCGGCAAGGATCGCCCCTGTCTCATCGTCGATCTGGAGCACGTGGCGGAGCCTACGCTCCACGGCCGGCAGGTGATCCGGGTTACCTACCTGCCGATTTCTCACGTCGCGCCACGGCGCGGTGAACACGCCAACATCATCCCACCACGCGTCGCGCAGCATCTGGGGCTGACGTCGCAACGGTCCTATCTCTACACCTCGTATGCGGTGGAAGACGATTGGCCGTTCGATCTGGCCCACGTCCCCGGACCGGGATCCCAAGGGCGACAAGTTCCTGGAGCCTGCCATCAACGGCCGCATCGACAAGACCGTTACGGTGAAGTTAAGAAAGAATTGTCAACCACAGATGCACACAGATGAACACGGATGCACCGTGCCGCTTCAATGTTCCTCGCAAAACACGACGGGAGGTCCTGCGGACCGATCGATCCATAATAGTCCATCAGGGTGCATCCGTGTGCTTCTGTGGTTGATAATCCTTGGTTTCTAATTTGAACGCCAAAACCCGAGACCGACACTATCGAACTTGCGCCGCGAACGAAGCCAAAACCTCCGTAGGCAGAACTTGACCAGCGGCAAGGCACCGCGGTAAGAACAAAGCATGTTCAACGCCATCTCAGACGATCCGGTCCTGACCCGCTTCCGCAAGGCGCTGGATGAGAGGCTGACCCGAAACGATCACGGAACGATAGGCCGAGTCATTTCAATCGGTTAGCCAGCGCGGCCGGTCGGGCGATCGGCCGGGGGTTGCGTGACCCCAGCGGCTGCGATTCTCTACGTGGCTGCAACACACACGAT
>DASXFW010000248.1:0-13909 GCA_036489395.1 Acetobacteraceae bacterium
CGAAGTCGTGGATGCCGACCTGCGTCGGCATGACGTGGAGGATATAGCCGGAGAGTCAATCGTTCCGGCTTGTGGTATCAGCCAGGGCAGGGCGTCAGGTTCCGCTCCACACCGGGGTGCGCTTCTGCAGGAACGCGTCGATGCCTTCCTCGGCGTCGCGGGCCAGCATGTTGCGGGTCATCACCTCGGCGGCATAGGCGTAGGCATCGGCCAGCTTCATCTCCGCCTGGCGGTAGAATGCCTCCTTGCCGATCGCCAGCGTCAGCGGGCTCTTCCCGGCGATTTGCTCCGCCAGCGCGGTGACCGCGGCGTCGAGTTCCGCTTCCGGCACCACGCGGTTCACCAGACCCAGCGCGCAGGCTTTCGCGGCGTCGATCGGCTCGCCGGACAGCAGCATCTCCATCGCCGCCTTGCGCCCGACGGCGCGCGACAGCGCCACCATCGGGGTGGAGCAAAACAGCCCGAGATTGACGCCCGGCGTGGCGAAGCGCGCGGTGTCCGCGGCGACAACAAGATCGCATGTCGCGACAAGCTGGCAGCCTGCGGCGGTGGCGATGCCGTGCACGCGGGCGATCACCGGCTTCGGCAGGCTGACGATGCGCAGCATCAGGCGCGAGCACTGCGCGAACAATACTTCGTAGGCTTCGCGCTCGGTGTGGGAGCGCATTTCGCGCAGATCGTGGCCGGCGCAGAATGCGGGACCGGTGCCGGCGATCACCACGACGTGCGTCGCCGGGTCATCGCCGATGGCGGCGAGTTCGGATTCCATCGCCGTCATCAGCTCGAGCGACAAGGCGTTGCGGGCCTGCGGCCGATTCATCGTCAGCCAGGCCACGCCGTTGCCGTCGCGGCGCAGCAGGTCGGGCGGTGCGGCGGCGGGCTGATCGTTCATGTCAACCTACTTGTCATTGCGAGTTACTTGTCATTGCGAGTTGGCTACCGGCCTGGCGGCTGACCCGCACTGGATGAAACCGCTGCACCGGCGCCCTTTGTGTCATGGCCGGCGAAGGCCGGCCACCCACGACTTTCGAACGTGCGGACGGCGAAGACGTGGGTGGCCGGCCGGAGCCTGTCCTCGGGCGCGCCTTTGGCGCGACCCGTGGGCCGGCCATGACACGGGTAGTTTCTTGTTAGCGAACCGAACCAATCCCCCGCCGGATCGGCCGACGCTGCTTGTTCATACCGCGCCGCGACCCGGCTCGGACAATACCACGGACCGGAACGGCGCCACATGCGGCGGCCCGGCGGCGAAGCGCCATATCGGCGGGCCATCCGCGGGCAGCGCCAGCAGCGACGAACACACGGTGCCGAAGCCGCCGTGCGGCATGACGTTGATTTGCTCGCCCGCCGGCCCGCTGTTGTCGGCCAGGATCGCCTGCCATTCGCGCCAGTCGCCCGGCTGCGGCGGGGCGGCGGCGGCGAACCGCGCCAGGTGGCGTGCCACCCGCGGACTGTCCGGGTCGTCCGGGTCGTGCGCCGTGACCATGTGCAGGCCGGGCGTCAGAGGCTGGCACTGCGGGCGCCCCTGGCCGAGGCCGCGCACGAACACGGCGCCGCTTGCGTCCGCGATCACCAGGTTGAAGCTGCGCCACAGGCCGGCGTCGAGTGCGGCGATGTCGCGGGCCGCGGCCTCGGCGTCGGGGTGGGCGAGGGCGCGCAATGGCAGCTCGCCGCGGCTGCGTTTGCCGGCGGCGGGGCCGAGGCTGCCTTGCCGGTTGAGCACTGCCGCCACCACGCCGTGTGCGTTGACCCCCATCCAGGTGCCGCCGCCGCTGCGGTCGCGGCCGGCGACGACGCCCGGTTGCCCGGCCCAATAGGCCGCGGGAGGATCCCAGGCACGGTCCAGCCGTTCATCGCGGTTGGCGGCGAGGACCAGCGGCCAGGCGTGGCCGGGACGGATCAGCAGGACGACGGTGCACACGGACGATTGCCACAGGATGCCGCCGGCAACATGGCCCAGACCGGCATCCGGCCCAACCCCAGCGTTGCAGGAACCACACGCGGAGGCGCCGACTGCCCGATTCGGGCTTTTTTGTGGCGCGGGTCGCATTTTCCGGTTGCACTGACTCCGCGAATGGCGGCAGAGATGCCGCGTGCGTGAGCCCACGGCTTCGGGAAGTCGATAGCCAGGATCAGCGCATTTCGTTGCCGTGCCGGCCCGACAGGCCTGCGGCCAACTGCCATCTCGTTACATATACGGAAATACGCATGACGCAGGCTCTGAAGGTCGAAGAACATGTGCATGGCGACACGGTGTGGGTCGCCATCCGCGCCCGCGGCGCGGAATGGTCGTGGCTGACGCAGGAGGAAGCCGCGCGATTGGGGCGGGAGTGGGCAAGCCGCTACAGCACAGCCGAACCCGCCCAGGCCGTGCCGATGCTGATGGCGGCGGAGTAGGCGGAACACGCCCGGGCTGCGCCGGCAGGCGGGGCCGAGGCGGCGTGACCGCCCCGGCCCGTCGGTGTTCAGGCTTTCGTCGGGAACATGCACTTGGTGTTGAGCGGGTGCAGCACGTCCGCGGGCGCCGAAGTGTGCAGCAGCTTGTACAGGTCCCACGGCCCCTTGCTCTCGGACGGCTTCTTCACCTCGAACAAGTAGGCCGGGAACACGCCACGGCCGTCGGCGCGAATGCTGCCCTTGCCGAATGCGTCATCGTGCGTCGGCATGGATTTCATTTGCGCAACGGTCTGCCGGCCGCTTTGCATCGCTTTCGCCGCACCCATTGCCGCGACCGCTTTCAGGTAGTGCAGCGTGATCGCGTAGCCGCTGGCATGCGCCTGGTTCGGATAGTTGTTCGGCGTGCGCGGCAGCACGCGCCTGGTGAAGGCGCGCGTGCCCGGGTTCAGGTCCCAGTAGAACGTTTCGGTGGTGACCAGGCCCTGCGCCATCTCCAGTCCCAGCGCGTGCGCATCGGTAGAGAACAGCAGCAGCGGCACGATCTTCATCTTGTTCTGCAGGCCGAATTCGTGAGCCTGCTTCACGCAGTTCTGCGTATCCAGGCCGGCGTTCGCCAGGCCCAGCGTGGTGGCGCCGCTGGCCAGCGCCTGGGTGATGTACGATGAGAAGTCGGTGGTATCCGGGAACGGATAACGCACCGCGCCCTTCACCTCGCCGCCGGCCTTCTTCACCAGCGCCATGTTCTGCGCTTCCAGGATGTGGCCGAACACGTAGTCCGCGGTGATGAAGAACCACGATTTCTGCCCGGCGCGGACCATCGCGCCGCCGGTGGAGGAGGCGTTCTCGTAAGTGTCGAAGCTCCAGACGATGGAGTTGGGGCTGCACTGGCCGTCGGTCAGGTCCGTCGTGGTGGCCGACGCGTTCAGCATGACCTTGTCCTTCTCTTTCGCCACCTGCGCAACGGCAAGTGCGACGGAGGAGGTGGGCACGTCGATCGCGGCGAGCACGCCGCCATCGTACCACTGGCGTGCGATGGAGGCCGCGACATCAGGCTTGTTCTGGTGATCGGCGACGCGCAGATCGACCTCGAAGCCGTGGGCGGACGGATTGAACTCCTCGATCGCCTGACGTGCGCAGGCAACGGTGGTCGGTCCGGTGTTGTCGCGATAGGTGCCGCCGAGATCGGTGAGCACGCCGAGCTTAATTGTGGGCTTGGACTGCGCGCGGGCGTACAGCAGCGGCGCGGCGGAAAGGGCGGCGGCGCTGGTCAGCAGGCCGCGACGGGAAACGGGCATGGACTGGATGTCCTCCTGGGACTTTGGTTTTTGGCTGGAAGCGAGGCGCAGGCACTGGGCGCGATCCGCGGAAGCGGCAGATCGCGGCTGCGTGATCTAGCCGAAACGAGCGGATGTGGGGAAGACCGGGGCAGTGGCTGACGTTACACGCCTTATGCCGGCGGCCCGTTGCGTTGACCGCTCGGCTGTGGCCACTCCGTCATGCCGACGAAGGTCGGCATCTACGACTGTGCGCCCCGGGTCCGTCGAAAGGCGTGGATGCCGACCTTCGTCGGCATGACGAGATGGGCACTGCCGAAGCGTCATTGCATCGGGCCATGGTTATTATTCGCGCAGGCCGGCCTGGCGCAGCAGCGGGAGCACGGCATCGATGAAATACGGCAGCTCGGCCTTATAGTTTACGAACGACAACGCCACGCCCTGGAAGCCGACTTCGCTGATCGCGACGAGTTCTTCGGCGATCCGTTGCGGCGTGCCGACCAGCGGATAGGTTCCCGCGCCGCCGACGAAACGCTTGCGATGCAGCCGATAAGCTTCCGGGTCGTGCGAGTTGGAGAACTTCGCCTTGTTGCCCATGTAATGGTCGGCGCCGGCGGTGTCTTCCATCGCCACGGCGTAGTGTTCGTAATAGGCCTCGGCTTCGTCCTGTGAGGGACGGCAGACGACGTGGGCGGTGGTATAAACGCCGACCTCGCGTCCGGTTGCCGAGGCTCTTTGCCGCATGTCGTCGATCTGCGGGCGGCTGGAGCCGATTTCAACGAAGGTGGTGAACAGGAAATCGGCGGCGCGGGCGGCGAAGTCGCGGCCAGCAGGGGAGAAGCCGGCGTTCAGCGTGACGGGGCGCGGCCGCTGCACTGGCTGCGGTTTTCCCGATACGCCGCGCAGATCGTAGTAGCGGCCCTTGTAGTCGAACGGCGCGGATTCCGTGTAGATGCGGGACATGATGTCGAACCATTCGAGGCCCTGGCCGTAGCGGTCCTCGATCATTTCCAGGCCGAAGCAGCCGAACTCTTCCGGGTTCCAGCCGCAGACGATGTTCAGTCCGGCGCGGCCATTGCTGGCGTGGTCGATCGTCGTCAGCGCCTTCGCGGCAAACACCGGGTGCACCATGGGCACGTGCACGGTCGCGAACAGGGCGATGTGCTGTGTCAGGCCGGCGAGCGCCGCGGCTTCGGTCAGAGTCTCGAACGACCATTCGCGCGAGTTCGTTACGCCGCCGAAGCCGCGCCAGCGCGCGATCGGCAGGAAGAATTCCAGCCCGGCGCGGTCGGCCATCTGCGCCACCGCCACGACGTCGGGCCATTCCGCGCGCCAGCGTTCCGGCACGCGGGTCAGGGTCAGGCCGCCATCGGCGTTGGCGGAGAAGATGCCGAGCTTCAGGCGGTTTGGGCCGCGCATTGGGTGGGCGCGCATCGGCGATGGCTCCGGAAGGGTTGGGGCAAATTACGGGATGGGCGGCGTGTCTGGCCAGTGCGCGACCGATGCGGTCGGGGAACTTGACGCCTATCGGGCCATGCCCGAAATAACCGCGCCCGCGTCACGCGTGGCGGCCAGCATCGAGGAGTTCCGGATGAAAGCGCGTCTTTTTGCGGCCGTCGCGGCCATGGGGGTGCTCTGCCTGTCCGCGGCAGCGCAGGCGCAGATCAAGATCGGCGCCATCCTGTCGATCAGCGGCCCCGCTGCGGCGATGGGCGTCGGCTACAAGGGCGCGTTCGATTTCTTCCCCACCGAGATCGCCGGCCAGAAAGTGGAATACATCATCCGCGACGACGCGACGGATGCGAGCACCGCGTTCACCATCGCGCAGAAGATGATTTCGGAAGATCATGTGGATGCGTTCATCGGACCGTCGCTGACCGCGTCGGATGCGGCGGTGGCGCCGCTGGCCAACAAGGCGCATGTGCCGATGCTCGCCATGGCGCCGTACGAATACGATCCGCGGCAGCAGCCGTACACGTTCAACGACGCGCAGCCGCTGTCGCTGATGGTATCGGAAGTCTTCCGTTTATGCAGCAGCACGGCGTGAAGACGATCGGCTATATCGGCTTCTCTGACGGCTGGGGCGACCAGGTGCTGGCCGCGACGAAGCATTACGCACAGGCTGACGGGATCAAGATCCTGGCGGATGAGCGCTATGCACGCACGGACACGTCGGCCGAGGCGCAGGCGCTGAAGCTGATCAGCGTGCACCCGCAGGCGATCATGATGGGCAACTCGGCCACGCCCGCGGCGCTGCCGGTCGTCGCGTTGCGGCGTTTTGGTTACAAGGGCGGCATTTACGGCAACCACGGGATCGTCAGCCCGGCGTTCATCAAAGTGGGCGGCGCGGCGGTGAGCGGGGTGATTGCCGATACGTCGCCGCTGGTGGTGTACAACCAGTTGCCCGACGGAAACGCCGTCAAGCCGGTCGCCGCGGCGTTCATGGCGGAATACGCGAAGAAGTTCGGCGCGCAGAGCGTGAACCCGTTCGCGGGCTACAGCTATGACGCGATGCTGCTGCTGAAGAATGCCATCCCGGCGGCGCTGAAAGCGGGCCAGCCGGGAACCGAAGCGTTCCGCGTGGCCCTGCGCGATGCGTTGGAAAAGACGCACGGCCTGGTGGGAGTCAGCGGCGTGTACGACATGTCACCGACCAACCATAACGGCCAGGACTCCCGTGCCGCCGTGCTGGTGGAAGTGAAGGATGGAGCCTGGAAGGCGATCCACTAACGTCCACCCTGGCATTGCAAGTTGCCACCAGCCGAGACGGACCTGCCCTGGATGCAACGCCCCCCTTCTGTCATTGCGAGGCCGCTTGGCCGAAGCAATCTCATTCGTGACGATCTCCTGGCGGCTCGTCCGAAATGAGATTGCTTCGGCCAAGCGGCCTAACAAGAAACAAGGCCTCCCCTCCCCTTGAGGGAGGGGTTGGGGGAGGGGTCGATTTGTACGCCTCGACCCCTCCCCCAACCCCTCCCACAAGGGGAGGGGGGAACCTACGTCCAGCCGCCGACGCCGTTTCATCCAGTGCGGGTCGGCCGCGGCCGGCCGGTGGTCAACTCGCAATGACAGAATGCGTCTGTTTCTCGCCGTGAGCCAGGCAACGAAGCAATCCCGCTCACGTCACGCTCCCATGACCGGGATTCGTTCGCCACTATGGTTCTCGCCATGACATCTGAAGCTCCCCCCGCCGTGGCACCGCCATAATATGGATTGGTTCGTTTTCCTGACGCTGCTGCAGGCCGGCATCACCACGGGTGCGATCTACCTGTTGCTGGCGATCGGCCTGCTGATCGTCTTCTCTGTCACCCGCGTGATCTTCGTGCCGCAGGGCGACCTTCTGGCATTCGGCACGCTGACCGTCGCGGCGCTGCAATCCGGCCAACTCCCAGGCACGCTCTGGCTGTTTGACGGCGTCGCCGCCTTGGCGCTGGTCGCGTCATTGTTCCAGGGCCGCCGTGCGGCGTTGCGCGGCGCGCTGACCTGGGGGCTGTATCCGCTGGTCGTGACGATGCTGGCAATATGGCTTGCACCGCGCGAAATCCCCGCGGTTTCCATCGCGCTCGCACTTGCCATCGTCACGCCGATGGGGCCGCTGATCTGGCGGTTTGCATTCCGCCCGATTGCCGACGCGTCCGTGCTGTCCCTGCTGATCCTGGCCATGGCACTGCATTTCGTGCTGATCGGCCTCGGTCTGGTGTTCTTTGGCCCCGAGGAAGCCAGCGCGCCGCCGCTCACCGACGCGAACTTCGATCTGGGTGTGTTGAATGTGTCCGGCCAGTCGCTGGCGGTGTTGTTATGCTGCGCCATGCTGGTGCTGGGCCTGCGCTGGTTCTTCGGCGCCACCATCCACGGCAAGGCGCTGCGCGCGACTGCGTCGGATCGCCTGGGTGCGCGCCTCGTCGGCATCGATGCCCGCGCTGCCGGCGCTCTGGCGTTCGGGCTCGCGTCGTTCATCGCGGCACTGGCCGGCGTGCTGATCGGCGCTGTCACACCGCTTTCCTATGACGCGGGATTCGACATCGGGCTCAAGGGATTTGTCGCGGCGATCATCGGAGGACTTGCCTCGTATCCGATGGCGGCGGCGGGCGCGCTGCTGGTCGGCGTACTTGAATCGCTCGGCAGTTTCTGGGCGAGCGCATACAGCGAAGTCATCGTGTTTACTTTGTTGATTCCGGTCCTGGCGTGGCTGTCGTTCCGCAGCGGCTCGCCTGAGGACCGCGCGTGATGCATCTCCTGTCACGGCCGGGACCGAGGCGTTTCCCGTCGCGGCCGGGCGTGATCCGGCCATCTTCGCATGATGGCGCGGGGGAAGAGGGCCGGGTCGCGGCCGGCCCTGACGGGCGGCGTCCGGTGCGCGCTGCTGCCGTCATCGCTGTCGCAGCGATCGTGGCCATCGTTGTCATTCCCGCACTTCTACCCGACTTCTACGTCACCCTGTTCGGTTATGTCGGCCTGGGAACGCTGGTCGCGCTTGGTCTTGTGCTGCTGACCGGCATCAGCGGACAAACCTCGTTCGGCCAGGCGAGCTTTGTCGGCCTGGCCGCCTACGCCACCACGCTGTTGACCAAATTCCTCGCTGTCCCGCCGATCCTGGGCCTGGCGGCCGGCCTGATCCTGACGGGAACCATCGCGTGGCTGCTTGGCCTCGTGACGGCTCGACTGTCGGGGCATTTTCTCGCGCTGGTCTCGGTTGCCTGGGGCATCAGCTTTTTCTCCTTGTTCGGAACCATTCCGCAACTGCACGGCTTCAACGGCATCGGCGACATCCCGCCATTGCGCATCGGCCCATTCGTCGCCGCCAGTCTGCGCATCGACCTCGCCATCATCTGGACGGCGGTCGCCGCAGTCATGCTCATGTCCGCCAATTTGCTCGACAGCCGCACCGGCCGAGCGATCCGCACCTTGAACGGCGCGCGCCTGATGGGCGAGAGCGTCGGCATCGATACCGTCAGCCTCAGCCGCACCGTCTTCGTACTTGCCGCGCTCTACGCCGCCATCGCCGGCTTTCTGTTTGCGCATTTCCAGCGCTTCATCAGCCCGACGCCGTTCGGCCTCGGAGCCAGCATCGACTACTTGTTCATGGTCATCATCGGCGGGGTCGAATCGCTGTGGGGTGCACCGATCGGCGCAGCGCTCGTGGTGCTGCTGCGCGATCAGTTCAACGATTGGATACCTCGACTCACAGGTCGCACCGGCGATTTCGAATCATTGGTGTTCGCCGTTGTCGTCATCGTGCTGCTGCAACGCGCACCTGCGGGACTCTTGCCGATATTCACTCGGTTGCGACGCCCGGCCGCGCCGGTCGGGCAATGGGAAGCCGCGCCGCCGCCCGAGGAACGTCCCCCCACGCCAGTCACACAAGGCGCGGAGTTGCTGTCGCTGACCGCAATCTCCCGCAATTTCGGCGGGCTTGCGGCCAACCGCGATGTAAGTTTCGCGGTCCACGCCAGCGAAATCGTCGCATTGATCGGCCCCAACGGTGCCGGCAAGACAACGCTCTTCAATGTCATCAGCGGCGTGCTTCCGCCAGGTTCCGGCGACATCCGTTTGTTCGGTGCCCGCGCCGGCCACCTGCCGCCGCGACGTGTCGCCGCGTTGGGCGTCGCGCGCACATTCCAACACGTGCGGCTGTTACCGACCCGCAGCGTGCTGGAGAACATCGCCCTCGGTGCGCATCTGTCCGGTCGCGCCGGCGTGCTGCGCGCCATGCTGCGGCTGGATCGCGTCGAAGAAGCCGGCCTGCTGCACGACGCCCGCGCGCAGGCGGAACGTGTCGGCTTTGGTGCTGTCCTGGACACGCCCGCGGGCGACCTGCCACTGGGCCGGCAACGCGTGGTGGAAATCGCCCGCGCACTGTGCCTGCGCCCAAGGCTGCTGTTGCTGGACGAACCGGCGGCTGGGCTGCGGCTGGTGGAAAAGCAGTTCCTCGCGGCGCTACTGCGGCAACTTCGCGCCGAAGGCATGGGCGTGCTGCTGGTCGAGCACGACATGGACTTTGTGATGCAGCTCGCGGATCGGGTCGTGGTGATGGATTTCGGCCAGAAAATTGCCGAGGGCCCGCCCGACCAGGTGCAATCCGATCCAGCCGTGTTGGAAGCCTACCTGGGCGGCCTTGGATGAGCGTTCCAATTCTGGAACTGGACGGATTGCGCGCAGGCTACGGCCACGTCGAAGTGCTGCACGGCGTCAGCCTGACGGTGCCGCAAGGCCGGATGGTCGCCATCGTCGGACCGAACGGCGCGGGCAAGAGCACACTCATGGCGGCCGTCATGGGCCTGATACCACGGCGCGACGGCCGCGTGCGTTATCTGGGCTCACCTGCCGGTCCGACCGAAACGATGGTCGCCTCCGGTACCGTTCTTGTTCCGGAACAACGCGCGCTGTTCACCGACATGAGCGTGGAAGATAACTTGCTGCTGGGCTTCTATCCGCGCCGCCGCGCGGGCGAACGCGACGCACGTGCGCCGATGCGAGAGGTGTTCGCGATCTTTCCGCGTCTGGAAGAACGCCGGCGCCAGTTGGCCGCGACGCTGTCGGGCGGCGAGCGCCAGATGCTGGCGCTGGGACGCGCACTGATGGCGAAGCCGCGCCTGCTGCTGCTGGACGAACCAAGCCTTGGCCTCGCGCCGATGCTGGTGCGGGAGATCTTCCGCGTGCTGGTCGATCTGCGGCAGCGCGGCCTGTCGATTCTGCTGGTTGAGCAAAATGTGAGGGCAGCGCTGGAGGTTTCGGATTATGGGTACGTGCTGGAGATGGGCGAGGTGGCTGCGGAGGGGCCCAGCGCCACGCTCGCGCGCGATCCGCGCATTTTGGTGACATATCTGGGGCAGCGGCAACCCAACGCCAGCGATGCGTAAGGCACTGTTGACGAATAATCGCTGCAGTTGACGCACGGTTGCATAATGTCGTCATGCCGACCTTCGTCGGCATGACGGGGCAAAGGCCGGTGCCTCACTCAACCGATTCGATTATTCATCAACAGTGCCTAAGGTGCGCCCGCTCGGGAGGGGGGACTTCCAGGTCGGACCCGCGGGCGTTCTCGCCAGGATCATCGTGAATCTCATGCCGACGGGGCTATGCGCGAAAATCACCCCGCGCGCGTTGGCGGTGTGTCGGCCGACACCGTGCAGGCTGCTGCGGTGATCGCGCGGCGAAGGGCGTATTTCGCGGCCTTGCGCTGCTTGTGAGTGAGGCCGGGCGGAAACGCGGATGGAGGTGGGGCCGGGTGGCGGCATGCGCGGCAGCCTGCGACATGGACGGGGGCGCGGCCGGCAGGGGCGGCTTTGCGGGTTCCTGGTGCTTTGCGGCTGGGGTGGGCGGCGGCGGCTCTGACGGATGGTACCGACCGACAACTGTCATGGCGTATTACGATCGGCCGACGGTGGCCGACCCGGCCTGGATAAACGATGCCGCGGCCTGAGCGTAGGTCACCCCTCCCCTTGTGGGAGGGGTTGGGGGAGGGGTCGATTTGTACGTCTCGACCCCTCCCACAAGGGGAGGGAAGCTTGTTTTCTCGCTGGCGAAGCGAAGCAATCCGGGTCGAGCGACCTCGCGATAGACCGACCAAGCTTGCTTCGCTTCGCTCGCAATGACACGGGGTCGAAGCGTCAGTATCACAACACTGCGTCGCCGGTCGGGCCATCTGTTCCAGGTTGTGTCCCGCATCGCAGCCATCACGCTCGTCGTCATCGGGATCGGAACCTTCGCCTACGGACTGACCCTGATGTGACCACCGACGAAGCCGTGCGACCTGGCTCTCTTCGATCGGCTAGCTGATTGGCGCGTCGAAATGTGCCAGTCATGAGCGTCACACCCGGTTGCGAACGCCCAGCTTTGCAGACTTCCGGACAACCCCGCTGGTGTCGTCGGTCATCAGGCGCCCATGTGCTGCGCCAGTTCCGCGAAGTCAGCCACGACGAGGTCGGTTGCCGGATTGGGCACCGGATCGGGTGGGCCGGCTGATCCCCACTCCTTGGGCCGGTGAACGAAGCAAGTGCGATAACCAACGTTCCTTGCGGCATCGAGGTCGAAGTTGTGGCAGGCAACCATCATGATGTCGTGCGGCTGAAGTTGGAGCAGTCTGGCCGCCTTCTGATAGGCCTCGGGACGAGGCTTGTACACATCCAGCATTTCGCACGAAATCACCGCGTCCCAGTGCAGGCCGTTGCGTCGCGCCGTATCGATGATCAAGGACACGCTCAGGATGGTGAAGGACACCGCGATAGTGCGTTCGCGCAATCGGTGCAGCGCAGGTGGAAAATCCGGCCAGGCGTCAAGCGCATGCCAATGTCGGGCAATGACCGAACGCTCGGCTTCGGAGAACATGTCAAGGCCATGCTCCACCACAAGTTCGTCCAGTACCTGGCGGTGCACGTCGTCGATATTGAAACCGGGGTTTTGCTGGTTGGTCATGTCCCGAAGTGCCCGCCGGCGATACGTGTTGGTGACACCTGCCCAGTCCCGTTCGACGCCATGCCGGTTCCCGGCTTCGGCGAGCGCGGCACGGATGCCACTATGCCAATCCAGGACCGTGCCGCCCGTGTCGAAAGCGAGCGCCTTAATTGCAGGCACCGCCATTGCTGCCTCCATTTGCGTGCGCACGAGCTGGCTATAGCCCGCGCAGCACGGTCAGTGTCGTCTCAGGCTCCGGTCGCCGTGTGTAGTCCGGATCGGCTTCGGCCGCCGCCACGATCCCGTCGCGCCGAATCACGATGCGCGCGGGGATGGACAGTCGCCAACTGTCGTCGCCGTTATAACGGGGCAAATCGACACCGTTCCTGGTGTAAACCTCGATCAAATCGTCCGGCAGGCGGAACGCGAGGCCGAAGGCCTCTCCCACCTTGTTGTCGTGGTCGGTCAGGATCGGGAACGTCAGCTTGTGCCGCTCGGCGCCAGGCTTGGTGAATTCCTGCAACTGCGGCGAGAGGACGATCAGGCTCGCACCCAACGACTCGATCTCGGGAAGTACTGCTTGCAAAGCATCCAGCTCATGCCGGCAGTAGGGTCACCAGAAGCCGCGGAACACGCTCATCAGGACGGGACCGGACGCCAGCAACAGCGACAGCGTCACCGCGCTGCCATTCTGATCATGCAACGTGAAGTCCGGTGCCTTGGCACCCGGCTTGATCACACGATCCAGAATACCAGATCCGCGCAGTTGCTCGGTGGCATCATGCATGATGGCGAGCCGGTCCGCGGGAATGCGTTTTGCCGACGCCTCCCGAACCGCAGCCAATTTCTCCTCCAGGCTCATTGCTACCTCCGTGGATACAGGTACACCAGTTCAACCAGGCTACCACGCGCCAGCCTTCGTCAGGGCGGCGCCAAACCTGCCGCACTGTATAGGGGCCATGCATCGAACGTATCGATCGGCTGCGCGGGACGTGCCCGTTTCCGCCATGACAAAGATGGCGCGCTCGCTCAGCCGGCCGCGTAATTCGACGGGAAAAGCGCGCGCCGCGTTTCCTCATCGACTTCCTTCTTGAAAGCGTGGTCCTTTCCGACGGCACGAGCACACGCCACTGCCGGCCGCGCATCGATCGCCGCGAACCAGCGCTTGATGCTCGGGTAAGCCGCAAGCGGATCGGCTTCGCCCTTCATGACACGCGACGCCCGATCGACCCAGCCCCAGGCCGACATGTCGGCGATGGAATAGCTGTCGCCGACAATGAAGTCGCGCCCGGCCATATGGTCTTCCAGCACCTGGTAATGCCGCTCGGCTTCCCGTCGATAGCGGTTGCGCGCGTACTCCAACCCTTCCGGCGCGGCGAACTGGAAATGCACCGCCTGGCCGGAGAAGGGACCGAGGCCGGAGGCGATGAAGAACAGCCAGGAAAGCAATTCCGGCCGGTCTTTCTGCGTGCCGATGAACTGCCCGGTCTTGTCGCCGAGATAGAGCAGGATGGCGCTGGAATCGAAAACGCGCGCCTCTTTGCCGCCAGGGCCTTCGGTGTCCACGATCGCCGGAACCTTGCCGTTCGGGTTGATCGCCCGGAAGGCTGGCGTGTGTTGCTCACCTTTGCTGGTGTCCACTGGCACGGGCTCGTAGGGCAGGCCGACCTCTTCCAGGAACAGCGCGACTTTGGCGGGGTTGGGCGTCGGGTGGTAATAGAAGCGGATCATGCAGGTTTCTCCAGATGTTATAGCACGTGCCGAAAAGAATGACGTACGCATCCATGTCCGTACCGTCATGCCGACGCAGGTCGGCATCCATGACTTACGGTTGCCGCACGCCG
>DASXFW010000255.1:0-31192 GCA_036489395.1 Acetobacteraceae bacterium
GACGCCACTCTGTCGCGGAAATCCGGATGGGATTGGAAAAACGCCAAAAGCGCCTCGTCGCTGAGGTTTGCCGCTGCCATGGGTCCGATTCCCTCGATTGCCGAATTGCCAGCTTACTCCCCACAAGGTCGAATCGCACCCCCAACACATTGTATCAGTCCGGCACGCGCTCGGTAACTCCCGGATGGCGGCCGGCGCGCTGCGGCAACACCAACAGGCACAGCGCCATGAATACGGCGACCGCCGCCGAAATCAGCGGCCGGCTGATGTCGTATCCTCCGGCGTTCAACGGCTTGTCGAGCAAATCGCCGAACGTGGCACCGAGCGGCCGGGTGAGGATGAACGCCGCCCAGAACAGGAACACGCGGGACACGTTGGTCGAGTAATAGACGCCGGCAAGGACGATCAGCAGGCCTACGAACAACGCGGCGCCGCCACCGAAGCCGAGGCCCGCAACATTCGACGTCCAGTCGCCCAACGCGGTGCCGAGCGTTTGCGAGAACGTGATGGAGGCCCAGTAGAAGGCTTCAGCCTTGGGGTTGTCCACGGTTTCCACGGCGATGCTGCCCATCGTCCACCGCCAGAGACCCAGCATGATCATCAGGCAGGCGAAGATCGCCAGCGACCCGCCCGTGTAACCGATGCCAAGCGAGCGATCGAAGAAATCCGCAGTCGTGGTCCCGAACAGCGTCGCGGCGACGATGGTGGCCCAGTAGAGCGCGGGATAGAACCGGCGCGCGCTGATCTGCGCCACGGCGCAGATTGCCAGCAGCGTAACGAACAGCGCGCTGCCGGCGAGATAACCCCAGTTCAGCGTCATGCTGACGGTGTCGCCGCCGGTCTCGCCCAGCGTGGTGGCGGCGATCTTGATGATCCAAAAGAACAGGGTGACCTCAGGGACCTTGCTGAGGCCTCGGTGTACGTGCCGGTCGATCACGGCCCCTCCAGGTTCTGTCCGGTCCGGACATACGCGTCCCCATGCCTGGTTCAAGTGGGGCGACGTGCGCCCTACCGGCCTTTCATGATTCGTCAGGCTGCGAACTGGCAAGCGTTTTGCCGAACAATGCGGTGAGCGCGTCGGGATGCGGCAGGTCAGGCGTACCGATGACGACCATGCTTGGCTCCAGAGCATCGGCAGGCGACAGTGTCCACTGGCCGGACGCGAATTGCAGCAGATGCGGCGCGGCATCGGGCGCCAGGCGGCAGAAGCCCTTCACACGCAGCACCGATGCCGGCAACGCACGGAGCATCGTGCGCAGCCGTTCGCGATCGAGCGCCGCCGGTGGCAGCCAGTGCCAGGTCACGAACTCGTGCCACGGCGGCGCATCCGCATGAAACCGCGTGGCTCTGGCGCCGGGAAATCGCAACAGGTCCTCCGACACGGCGCCGTGGCAGAGCTCCGCCACACGCACGCCGGGACGAATGGTGGCGATCGCACAGCATGCTGCCGCGAGCGTCGCCGGGTCCGCCAGGTCGATCTTGTTGAGCAATACGATTTCGGCGGCGGCGAGCTGTGCGCGTACCGTATCGGCAACCCAACGGTCATGCAGTTGCTCCGACAGTGCGCGTGCGTCCGCGACAACCACGATCGGTTCCAGGCTGTAGCCAGGTTCCACCAACGCATATTGCGCAATCCTCCGCGGATCGCTGACGCCGCTGGCCTCCACAATAACATGTTCTACCGGCGACGCGCGTGTCGCGAGGCGTGCCAGGCCTGCCCCGAGATCATCGCTCATGCCACAGCACACGCAGCCATTGGTGAGCGCGATCGTGTCGCCGTCGTGTGCGGCGATCAGCGCGGCATCGATGTTGATCGCGCCGAAATCGTTCACCAGCACGCCCCACCGGCGAGTCGCGTTGCGCAGCAGGTGATTGACCACCGTCGTCTTGCCGGCGCCGAGGAACCCGCCGATCACCGTCAGCGGAACGCCGGTCATGTGTTGTCGAAGACGCAGCCGCCCAGCACGGTGGCGCGGACGCTGATGTCGCGCAGTGCCATCGGCTCAACCTCCAGCGGGTCCCGATCCAGTACGGCAAAATCCGCGAACTTGCCAACGTCGATGCTGCCGATGCGATGATCGAGATGCAGCGTATAGGCCGCGCCCAGCGTCACCGCCTGCAGCGCCTGTGCCGGCGTGATGCGTTCGGCCTCACCCAGCACGCGCCCTTCGGCGGTGATGCGATTGACCGCGCACCACATGGTGAACAGCGGATCGACCGGGGTCACCGGCGTGTCGGAATGGATCGCCAGCTTCACACCAACTTTCAACGCGGTACCGCACGCGTCCAGTCGCAGCGCGCGCGACGGCCCCATGGTCACCGTGCGGTGCTGCTCTCCCCAATAATAGATATGGTTGGAGAACAGATTGACGCACATGCCGAAGGTTTGCATGCGGCGGAAGATGGCTTCGTCGGCCATCTGGCAGTGCTGCAGGGTGTGTCGATGGTCGGCGCGCGGATAGGCGGAGATCGCGCGGCCGATCATTTCCGTTGCCAGCTCGCTCGCCTCGTCGCCGTTGGTGTGGATGTGCAATTGCAGGCCGGCGCGGTGATAGGCTTCGACGATGCCGCCGAGCTCGGCGGGCGCGACATACCACAGACCGTTCGGTGCGCCGTTGTGATAGCCGGGCCAGCGCAGGCGCGCGGTGAGGCCCTGGATGGAACCGTCCACCACCAGCTTGGCGATGCCGAAGTAAAGCCGGTCGGTGGACAGGCGTCGCAGTGCCGTCAGCCGCGCGATGCCGTCGGCGACGCTGTATTCGCGCGCACGCATCGCTGGGACCAGGCGAAGCGGAAAGTCATCGGCCTCGGTCGCGGCCCGCAGAACGGCGACATCGGCATCGGACAGTACGTTGGCGAGATCGGTCGATGTGGTGACGCCGACGCGCCGCGCGGTGGCGGCATAATCGCGTAACGCCGGCACATCGATGGCGCGCAACAGACCTGCATCGCCGGTCACGCGGTTGGCGCGGCCCATCACCGCCGGGCCTTGCAGCTCGCCGGTCAGCGCGCCGGACGCATCGCGCGCCAGGCCGTCGAGATTGCTGTCGGCGGAGAACCCGGCACGCTCCAGCACCGCGCCGTTGACGTTCAGGATGTGCCCGGAGACATGTGCCACCACGACCATGCGCCGTGTGGAGACGGCATCAAGATCGGCGCGGGTCATGCGCGGGCCGGCGAAATAGATCGGGTCGAAGCCCCAGGCGATCAGCGGCCGGTCCGCATCGGGCATCGCCGCTTCGATCTGGCGAAGATAAGCGACGACGTCGGCAATGCTGCGAAAGCCCGGATGCTGCGTGCCATCCGGCGCGGTGCGTGGAAAATACCCGACATAGGGGTTGCGCCACATCAATCCGGTGACGGCGTGGCCGTGGCCCTCAACGAAACCCGGCACGATGACATCGTTGGCGAAGCGTTGTTCCAGCGCTGCGGGACCGAAGGCGTCCAGCATGTCGGGGCCGCCGACGCCGAGGATACGTCCTTCCCGTACGGCAACGTGCGTCGCATGCGGCAGGCTGGGGTTAAGCGTGACGATGCGCCGGGCGACAAAGACGCGGGTTTCGGCTGACACGGGCTTATCTCTCCGTCCGCTGGTCAGTCGAAACGATGCCACGCTTCCTCATCCAGCAGAAGCTTGTAGCCGATCAGACCGATCAGCGCGCCGAGGATGAGGAGTGCGATTGGCAGCGGCACACCGAGGATCCAATCGACAGCATTGTCGAACCCGACAACGCCGGTATCGAGTGCCTCCCGCCACTCGAAGCGCTGCAGGATGTCGAGGATCGAAAAACTGTACCAGACCTGAAATACAATGAACAATGTGGCCTGGAATATCAGGGTGATCAGGCCAAGAACCGCCATGACGGTTCCGACGACGATCATGCCTCGGTAGAATCTCATGCAGTCCGCCGGCGGGGGAAGCCGTTGCTGTCAGCCACGCCCTGGAGGTCCGGGCCGGAATCGAACCGGCATACGCGGATTTGCAGTCCGCTGCATCACCACTCTGCCACCGGACCGGGGGGCGCAACGGCGCGGTATATCGTGCGTGAGGCCTCCCCCGGTCAAGTCCGAGCCTAACCGCCCGCGTCGTATTCCGCCGAGATGTCCTGGCCGGTGTAGTCCGGCATCAGGGCCGCCGAGATCAGGCTGATTACCGCGCAGGCCAGGATGTAGATCGCGATGGAATAGCCGGTGTGGTACGCGGCGAACAGCGCCGTGGCGATGATCGGCGCGGGGCCGCCGGCGATGACCGAGGCAAGCTGGTAGCCGAGCGAGGCGCCGCTGTAGCGCAGGCGCGGGGTGAAGGCCTCGGCGATCAGCGCGGCCTGCGGGCCATACATCATGTCGTGCGGAATCAGCGACAGCACGATGGCGATGAACACCGCGGACGGCACGGCCGCATCCAGCATGCCGAAATAGAGGAAGCCGAACAATCCGGTCACCGCAGCGCCGATCAGGTACATCTTACGGCGGCCGATGCGGTCCGAGATGTGGCCGGACAGCGGGATGGTGACGAACGACACGCAGGATGCGACCAGCACCGCGGACAGGATCAGGTTGCGCGACATGTGCAGCGTGGTGGTGCCGTAGGCGAACACGAACGCGGTGAAGATGTAGAATGGCGCTTGCTCCGCCATGCGCAGCAGGGCGGACAGGATGATCTCGCGCGGCTGCCGGCGAAGCACTTCGACGATCGGCGCCTTTTCGATCTTCTTGTCTTCCAGGAGGTGGCGGAACACCGGCGTTTCCAGGATGCCGAGGCGGATCCACAGGCCGATGCCGACCAGGACGATGCTCAGTACGAACGGAATGCGCCAGCCCCAAACGGCGAAATCGGGACCCGACCAGGTGCTGAACGCCAGGATTGCCAGGTTGGACAGGAACAAGCCGGACGGCACTCCGAATTGCGGCCACGATGCCACCAGGCCGCGGCTGCCATGCGTGCGCGACCACTCCATGGCGATCAGCACGGAGCCGCCCCATTCGCCGCCGACGCCGATGCCCTGCAGGGTCCGCAAGATCGTCAGGAGGATGGCGCCCCAGATGCCGATCGACGCATAGCCGGGGACGAACGCGACCAGGAAGGTGGCGATGCCCATCAGCAGCAAGGTGGAGATCAGTGTCGCCTTGCGGCCGATGCGGTCGCCGTAGTGGCCGAAGATCGCGGCGCCGATCGGCCGGCCGATGAAGCCGATGAAATAGGTGGTGAAGGAGGCGAGCACGCCGGTCAGCGGATCGGCATTGGGGAAGAAGAGCTTCGGGAACACCAAGCCGGCAGCGGTGCCGTAGATGAAGAAATCGTACCACTCGATGGTGGTGCCCACCGTGGCGGCCACCACCGCCTTGCGCAGTTGTGCGCTGTGTTCCGCATCCGAAAGGCCACTGGAAGCAGTTGTGCTGTCCATCGTTTCGTCCCTTCCCTGAACCGACGGTTTGCGTCTGGCTTAATTGCGGATAGATTACAATCTTGCAATCTGGCACGCAAGATAAAGCTTTATGCGGCGACGCTTGAGGCCGGATACCGCCTGGCTGGCTGCTTGATCGCGGGGCGCCTCCGGGCCAGACTCTCCGGACATGACATCCGCATTGTCCGCAGTGCCTGCCGCCGTTCCTCGCGCTGCCCTGGTCACCGGCGGCGCGCAGCGGATCGGCCGGGCCATTGCCCTGGCGTTGGCGGATGGCGGATTCGACGTTGCGGTGCATTGCCAGGCCAGCGTCGCGGCCGCGGAGGCGACCGCCGCCGAGATCCGTGCGCGCGGCCGCCGTGCCGCCGTGCTGCGCGCCGACCTATGCGATGAGGCGCAGACCGCCGCCTTGCTGCCGCTGGCCGCCGCCGCGCTCGGCCCGATCGGCGTGCTGGTCAACAACGCCAGCATGTTCGAGCGCGACGAGTGGCACGACACCACCCGCGCATCCTGGGACGCACATATCGAGCCGAACCTGCGCGCGCCGTTCGTGCTGACCCAGCATTTCGCCCGCACCCTGCCGGACACCGCCGAGGGCGTCGTCATCAACATTCTCGACCAGCGCGTCTGGTCGATCACGCCGCATTTCATCTCCTACACCGTGTCCAAGGCAGGGCTCTGGGCGCTGACCCAGAGCCTGGCTCTGGCGCTGGCGCCGCGCATCCGGGTCAACGCGATCGGCCCCGGCCCGACGTTGCCGAGCCCGCGCCAGAGCCAGGAGCAATTCGACCGCCAGGCGGCCTCGGTACCGCTGCACCATGGCACCAGCCCGGAGGAGGTCGGCCGCGCCGTCCAGGCGATCCTGGCGCTGCCGGCGATGACCGGGCAGATGCTGGCGCTGGACGGGGGACAGCATCTGCAATGGGCGTCCGGACGTTCCACGTCCCCGCTGGAGGAGTAGGCCGATGGATCAGCCCCGCATCGCCTCCACCACCGCCGGGCTGCGCCATGTGTTCGTGCACGACCTGGTGCTGGCCGCCAGCATCGGCGTACTGCCGCACGAGCATGCGGCGCCACAGCGGGTGCGGATCAACATCGACCTGGGGGTGGAGGACGACGGTGCCCGCCCGCTGTCCCGCGCACGCGTCGGCCGCGATGAGTTGTCGCGGGTGGTCGATTATGGGAAGATCGCGGCGGCGGCGCGGTCGATCGTCGCGTCCGGGCACGTGCGCCTCGTGGAGACTCTGGCCGAGCGGATTGCCGAAGCGTGCCTGGCCGATCGGCGTGTCCATCTGGCCCGGGTGCGGGTGGAAAAGCTGGACATATTCGCAGACGCAGCATCGGCGGGCGTGGAAATCGAACGGCGGCAGGCCGACTTGTCCACCCACTGAGGGTGCGCGGTTAACCTTCGTTTACAAAGCCGCTCGACCTCAATCACGTGACGAAAGCGTGCAGAAACATCGCGAAAAAACAAGAGGTTGGCTGATGCCCGCATTTTGGGCAATCTGTTGCAACGCCAGCGAATCCGCGGCTTTCACGCGGATGCGAGGCATTTTCCCCACAAACTTGTCCACCGGTTTGGTGGATTGTGTACGGTCAATCTCACAGACCCTTGAAGTTTCGGGAAGAACCCCGCCCGGACCCCTGGCATGAGCGACGCTGATCCCCCGAAAGGCGTCGCCGTGATTGAGGCAGCACTGCTGACCATGCCGGCGAACCCCGGCGTCTATCGCATGCTCGATGCCAAGGGCGACGCGCTGTACGTCGGCAAGGCGCGCAGCCTGAAAAAGCGGGTGACCGCCTACACCCAGCCCGTGCGGCTGGACGAGCGGCTGCGGCGGATGGTGAACGAGACGTCCGCCATGGAGGTCATCACCACCCACACCGAGGCCGAGGCGCTGCTGCTCGAGGCCAACCTCATCAAGCGCCTCAAGCCGCGCTTCAACATCGTGCTGCGGGATGACAAGTCCTACCCGTGGCTGATGCTGACCGAGGACCATCCGTATCCGCAGATCGCCAAGCACCGCGGCGCGCAGGTGCGGAAGGGGTCGTACTGGGGGCCGTTCGCATCGGCCTGGGCGGTGAACCAGACCGTTACGGCGATGCAGCGCGTGTTCCTGATCCGCTCCTGCGCCGATACGGTCTTTGCCAACCGCTCCCGCCCCTGTCTGCTGTTCCAGATCAAGCGGTGCTCGGCGCCATGCGTCGGGCGGATCAGCGAGGCGGATTACGGCAAGCTGGTCGGCCAGGCAAAGGCGTTCCTCGGCGGCAAGTCGGCGACCGTGCAGAAGGAACTTGCCGCGGAGATGGAGACGGCGGCCGGGACGCTGGAATACGAGCACGCTGCGGCAGTGCGCGACCGGATCCGCGCGCTGACCTTCGTGCAGGGCAGCGACGTGGTGAACCCGGCCAGCCTGACCGACGCGGACGTGATCGCTGCCTGGCAGACGGCGGGGCAGACCTGCGTGCAGGTGTTTTTCGTGCGCGGCGGTCGCAACAACGGCAATCGCGCGTTCTTCCCGTCCCATACGAAGGCCGAGGAGGCGCCGGAGGTGCTGGGCGCGTTCATCGCACAGTTCTACGACGACAAGCCGCCCCCGCCCTGTGTTCTGGTCTCGCATGCGCTGACGGAGCAGGAGCTGGTGGCCGAGGCATTGTCGCTGAAGGCGGGGAGGCGCGTGGAGGTGCTGCATCCGCAACGCGGCGAGAAGCGCGCGGTGGTCGCGCACGCGGAAACCAACGCCCGCGAAGCGCTGGAACGCAAGCTGGCAGAGAGCGCCGGCCAGGCGAAGCTGCTGGAGGGCGTTGCAACGTTGTTCGGCCTGCCGGCGGTGCCGGAACGGATCGAGGTTTACGACAACAGCCACATCATGGGCGCCAACCCATACGGCGTGATGATCGTCGGCGGCCCGGAAGGCTTCGTGAAGGCGGCGTACCGCAAGTTCGGCATCCGCGGGCCGGTGGCTCCGGGAGACGATTTCGGCATGATGCGGGAGGTGCTGACGCGACGGTTCTCCCGTGCGTTGAAAGAACAAGCAGAGGGCGCGCCGGCGAGCGAATGGCCCGACGTGGTGCTGATCGATGGCGGCGCGGGGCAGTTGTCGGCGGCGCGCGACGTACTGAACGATCTGGGCGTGCAGGACGTGAAGCTGGTGGGGATCGCCAAGGGGCCGGACCGCGATGCGGGGCGGGAGTGGTTCTACACCGACGGTATGGAACCGTTCCAACTGCCGCCGCGCGATCCGGTCTTGTACTTCCTGCAACGGCTGCGCGACGAGGCGCACCGGTTCGCGATTACCACGCATCGGGCGGGACGGTCGAAGGCGATCCGGGTGAGCGAGCTGGACGAGATCGCCGGGATCGGCGCGGCACGCAAGCGCGCGCTGCTCAATCATTTCGGCAGCGCACGCGGGGTGAAGATGGCGGGGCTGGCGGATCTGGAGGCTGCGCCGGGGATCAGCAAAGGCACGGCGCGGCAGGTGTATGCGCATTTCCATCCGGGGGTGCGGATGGAGGCGGGGGGATAGGGCGATGCGCGCCGGCTGGGGCAACTGGCATCCCCGCGTCATTACGAGTTGGCCACCGGCCGGAGCGTAAGTCTCCCCTCCCCTTGAGGGGCTGGGGGAGGGGTGCGTTCATCCACTGACCGCGGATTTACGCACCCCTCCCCCTGGCCCCCTCCCTCAAGGGGAGGGGGGAACCTTGAGTTTCTTGTTAGGAGCGAAGCGACGAAGCAATGGCAGACGCATGTGTCATCATCGAGCCGCTCTATTGCCATGGTTTCCGGCCGCCCCGTAGGGTTCGTGGTCGGACCATTGATGCCGCGGAGTTTCTGCCAACCTGCCGACGCGCAGCCGCATGGAAAATTGGCGAACTGGCTTGGGGGAGTGACCATGGAGAACTTTCCGAAGGACATCTACACCGAGCCGGTCGCGGATCCTGATACGCTCGGTAATCTGGGGCCGCTTACCGGCATGGCCGGCATTTGGACCGGCACTGACGGGATCGACATTCATCCAACCGCCACCGGCCCCGCGCAGCAGGCATTCATCGAGCACATCGAGCTTCAGCCCATCGATCCCCAGACCAATGGGCCGCAATTGTTCTATGGCCTTCGCTATCACACGCGGATCGTCAAACCTGATGATGTCGAGACCTTCCACGACCAGGTTGGCTACTGGCTGTGGGAACCGGCAACCGGAACGATCATACAGACGCTGGCGATACCGCGCGGACAAACGGCAATGGCGGTCGGCCACGCCGCGGCCGACGCAAAGTCGTTCCGGTTGGAGGCGGTCCGAGGCTCGCTCACCAATGGCATCGTCTCCAATCCATTCCTGGAGCACGCTTTCAGAACCGAGCGTTATGAGATCACGGTAGCCATCAACGATGACGGCACCTGGTCGTATGCCGAGGATACCCTGTTGACCATTCCAGGCCAGGCAGAGACCTTCCGGCACATCGACCGCAACACGCTGCGAAGAATTGGTCCGCCCACGCCGAACCCGACAGCGCAGGCCGCGGTGCCGCCTGCCCGGACACCGCTTTAGTCCGAAGGGGAGGGCCGCGTCGCAACCGCGTCCCGCTCCGGCGCCAGCGGCGCGCGAGCCGCCGTTTGTTTCGATTGAAACCGGCACAGGTTCCGATTGCACACCGGCGCGGCGTGCTGTACCGTCTCGCACCAATCAAGCAACGTCGCGCGTACATCGAACAAGAAAGCGGCAGCGGAACAGGGAGGCGACCATGGCGGAGCCATCGTCCTCGGCGATAGAACACGCGCTGGAGAATCAGCGCCTTGGTGGCCTGCAGCTTCGCGTCGTGGCGATCTGCGGGTTGATCCAGATGTGCGACGGTTTCGACGTCAATTCAATCGGCTGGTCCGTCCCGTCGCTGACCCATGTCTGGCATCTGGCGCCGTCCGCCTTCGCCCTGGCCTTCCTGTGGTCGAATATCGGCGTGATGGCGGGCGCGCTGCTGGCCGGACCGATCGGCGATCGATTCGGACGCAAGCCGCTGCTGATGATCAGCATGACGTTGTTCGGCATTGCATCGCTGGCCAGCGCGCAGGCGCCTTCGCTGCAATTCCTCGCGATGACGCGGTTCTTCACTGGCGCCGGCATCGCCGGCGGATTCGCCGGCACCGTGGCGCTGACCGGCGACTATACGCCGCAACGCCGGCGCGCCTTGCTGATCATGCTGACGTTCACCGGCGCGCCGCTCGGCGGTTTCGTCGGTGGCCTGGTGGTTTCACTGCTGCTGCACGAAGGATTTGGCTGGCAGAGCATCTACATCCTGGGTGGCGTGTTCCCGCTGGTGCTGCTGGTCATCACGACGCTTTGGCTGCCTGAATCGCCGCGCTTCCTTGCCGCACGAACCAATCTTGCGCCACGCCATGCGGCGCTACTGCAACGACTGTCCATCGCGCCAGGCCAGCCGCACGCCGTCGATCTCGCGCGCGGCAATCCGATCCGGCTGCTGTTCGGCGACGGTTTCGCGATGCAAACCACCCTGCTGTGGATCATCTTCTTCTGCAGCCTGCTGGACCTTTTCCTGTTCATTTTCTGGCTGCCGGAAGTGCTGCACCTGATCGGCATGACGCCGGCGCAGGCGGTGTTCGCGACGAGCCTGTACCCGCTCGGCGGCATTTTGGCGGTGCTTTATCTCGGCTGGGCGATCGACCGGTTGGGCGTGCGCCGTTCCCTGGCCGTGCACTTCGCCGTCGGCATCGTGTTCATTTCGACGATCGCGCTGGTCGCGATGCCGTACTTCGCACTGCTGGGCGTGGTGCTGATGTCCGGCATGACGGTGCTTGGCAGCCAGACCGGCCTGAACGCGGCGTGCGGCAAGCTGTATCCAGCCCGCATGCGCGTCAGCGGCTACGGGTTCGCTACCGGCATCGGGCGGTTGGGTGGGATCGCAGCAGCCCCGCTGGGAGGGTTCCTGCTCGCGCGCGGCCTGCCGCCGACTTACGTGTTCCTGTCGGCATGTTTCTTCGCCGCGATCGCGGCCGCGGCGACGGCGATGCTGGCATTGCCCGGGCGGCAGACGAGCGCGGTTACGGCGGCGGAGGCGGCGTAGTCGAGCCAGCGGCGCTATTATAGAACCTCACGCAACGGGCTCGAACGCGGCGTCCTCGATCACTTGCGGCGCCTTGTCGAAGGCCATGACCAAATTCAACGCCGCTGCGTCCGGGCGGTTGCGGCCTTGTTCCCAGTTCTGCAGCGTATCAATATCCAGGCCCAGCACTTCCGCAAATTCGCGCTGCGACAGCCCATGACGGGTGCGGACCTCAGCGATCAATCCGGGATCGAGATGGCGGCGACGGTACGTGTGCACGTTCATCGCGGCGAGGTCGGCGGCGAGCGCAAGAATGTCCGCATCCTCTGCAATCCGGCATACCGCGAGCCGCGTCTCCGCTAACCGGTTGATGACCGCATGGCCGGCACGCAGCGTTAGCCCGGCGGCGTAGAGCCGCTTTATGGCGGTGATCGGCTTATCGAGCGGGCCCACCAGCCGCAGCACCAACGGGACGAGTTCGCCGGAAAACGAGGGGGGCGGGTCGGCGTCCCGGACCAGCCCCAGACGTGCGAGCCGCGCCCTCAATTCGGAGTTCGTCGACATCCGGCATCTCCATCACCTGCCGCGCTACGTCGCGCAATGTGGCCCAACCAAGGACATTCGGGCCCGCCCCCTGAATATCGAGCCTGCTCAGCACGGCGCTTCGCGCCCGCAGGTCGGTATAAAACGCAGCTTCCAGCACGGACGAACCATCCGACGGCTGGACAAGGCAAAAATCGCCAGCTTCCATCTTCAAGTCAGTCAGACGCCACTGCATCACCGCCGCCTCATTGGAGGAGCGAAATGCACCGATGCTTGAAGTGCGATGAATAGCATATACGCGACCCACGTATAGCCTGTCAATCCCGCCCCAGCGCCGCCATCAGCTCTCCCCACTCCCGCCGGTTCAGTCCGCTGCTGTCCTGCGCTACCGCCTCTCCAGCCAGCATGCGCCGCACCACCGCCAGCATCGGTGCGGACAGCGTGACTGCGCCCAACCGGTAATCGCGGAATGCGCCACAGGCGATCGGTACCCAGGCTTCGACGGTCTCCAGCATCGCCTCGGCATAGGCGCGGATTTCGTATTGCGCGTGTGCATCGGCGCGCAACGACAGGAAATGCAGCAGGTTATGCAGGTCGATCTTCCAATACCACTGCGTATAGGTGTTCAGCGTCAGGTTCATTCGCGCCAGCTCGCGCGCCAGCCCCTGCCGCGCCGGGTCGCGCGGGGAACCGTCCGCGTCCTCGTTCAGCATCTCCGCATAGTGGTCGTAGGTCAGCGTCGCGTCGGCGCGCAGCAGGTCGAGCACGTGTGCCGCTTCCTCCCCCGACAGCACGTCGCCGCGCCCCTGCCGGTTTACCGCCGACTGTGCGGCCAGGTGTTCCGGCTCCGGAATGTAGAATTCGCGGTCCAGGATCGAGTAACGCGCGGAATACTCGTTCACGTTGGCGGTGCGATGCCGGATCCATTGCCGCGCGACGAAGATCGGCAGCTTCACGTGGTACTTGATCTCGCACATCTCGAACGGCGTGGAGTGCCGGTGGCGCATCAGATAGCGGATCAGCCCTGCATCCTCCGACACGCGCCGCGTGCCGCGGCCGTACGAAACGCGCGCCGCCTGCACGATCGCGCCATCGTCGCCCATGTAGTCGATGACGCGGACAAAGCCGTGATCGAGCACGGGGATGGCCTCGTACAGCCTCGCTTCCAGCGCCGGCACGGTGGGACGGCGCGTGGCGGCCGACTGGGCGCGCAAGGCGTCGATTTCCGCCCTTTGCTCTTCGGTCAGGCTCATGCAGACCTCGGTGCCACGAACGATTCAGACGGCGTGCAGCGTCGGAATTTGCTTCACGGTCTCGGCGAGGTCGCGTTGCGCCCGCCACAGATCGTGCGCCATCTGCATGCGCAACCACAGCTCGGGACCATTGCCGCAGAACTTGCCGAGCCGCACGGCCATCTGCGGCGTGATTGCCGACTTCTCCGCCAGGATGGCATGCAGCGTCTGACGAGAAACGCGGAGCTTCTCTGCAGCTTCCGTCACCGTCAGCCGAAGGGCCGGCAGCACATCGTCCCGTAACAGCGCGCCCGGATGGGTACGCGGCAGATCGGGCGATCTCCGGGCACGGAGGTTAGGCATCGTTCATGTTCCCTGATGCGCGGGCCACGGCCTGCTGTACCGGCACTTTGTTCGACCGGTTGCGATGTGTCAAGTCTTGGTTGACACAGGAAGCGCGAGAACGTTACCCTCCCGTATGATTCGCTCGTTCAGGAGCCGTGCACTCGCGGCCTTGTGGAACAGAAATGACCCCTCCCGGCTCCGCCCGGATTTGGTGGCCCGAATTCTTGTGCGGCTGAACGCTTTGGATGACGCGACCAATCCGGAGAGGCTGAACGTGCCCGGCTTCAACTTCCACAGGCTGCGCGGACAACCGGTGCGCTACACGGTTCACATCAACGGGCCGTGGTATATCACCTTCGGCTGGGAAGGAGAGGATGCGGTGCAGATTGATTTGGAGCAATACCATTGAGCCCCCTTCCCCCGCGCCGCCCGCCTCCCTATATTCCGCCTGCTGGTTCGCCAGCTACGGCGATAAACGGTTCGTGGAATAAGCGTAGTGGACCCGGGGGCAGTGCCCGGCGCCTCCACCATTCAGCTCCCAGATCCGGGGGCGTGCGGGGGCGAAACAGGCTCGACACGCGTGGTAAAGACGGATTTTTCGCTCGGCATGGTTCCGCCGTTATCGGGCCGTTCTACAAGTGCCAATGACAATGAGGCGCTCGCTGTCGCTGCATAAGCGATAAGCGCGGTTCGGGGGGCACCGGGCAACAGAAGCCCCCCATCTCGCCCCACATTACCCTGCCGCGCCGGAAATGGCCCGCCATACCCGTTCCGCCGTTACCGGCATCTCAACGTGCGTCACGCCGTAATCCGACAGCGCATCGACCACCGCATTCACCAGCACCGCCAACGCCGGCGTCGTGCCACCCTCCCCGGCAGGCCGGATGCCGAGCGGATGCGTGGTTGATGGCACCTCGGACATTTCCGCATCGAAGAACGGGAACATGTCGGCGCGCGGCATCGTGTAGTCCATGAACGATCCCGCCAGGAGCTGCCCACTCTCCGGCTCGTAGAACGCTTGCTCGCACAGCGCCTGGCCGAGGCCCTGGACGATGCCGCCATGCACCTGGCCGTGCACGATCATCGGGTTGACCGCGCGGCCGACATCGTCCACCGCGGTATGCCGCACGACGCGCACGACGCCGGTATCCGGGTCCACCTCCACTTCGCAGACATGGCAGCCGTACGGGAAGCTTGCCTCCGGCACGGTCTCGTCGCTGATCGCGTCGAGCTTGCCGCGCAGGTCCTCCGGCAGATCGACGTGCGTTGCCGCGGCGCGTGCGACCTCGAACAAGTGAATGGAGCGGTCCGTGCCGGCAACGGTGAAGCGGCCGTCGCCAAAGGACAGGTCCGCGACATCCGCTTCCAGCAAGTGGCTGGCGATGCGCAGGCCTTTTTCGATGATCTCGCCCGATGCCTTGTGCATGACGATGCTGCCCAGCCGCATCGCGCGTCCGGAATGCGCGCCGCCGCCAAACTTCACGCGCGCCGTGTCGCCCGTGACGAAGCGCACCGTCTCCAGCGGCACGCCCAGGAACTCGGTCATGAGCTGGGCGAAGCTGGTGTCGTGGCCTTGGCCCTGCGACACCGTACCGATGACGATCTCCACGATACCCTCCGGCATCACGGTCACCTCGGCGCGTTCGCGCGGCACGCCGGTCGCGGTGTCCAGGTAGTTCGCGATGCCGATGCCGCGGCACTTGCCGCGCGCTTTCGCCTCCGCCCGCCGCGCTGCAAAACCGTTCCAGTCCGCCAGTTCCAGCGTGCGCTCCATCACGGCATGATAGGCGCCGTTGTCGTACACCATGCCGAACGGATTGCGGTATGGCATCGCGGCCTCCGGAATCAGATTTCGCCGCCGCAGCTCGATGCGATCCAGTCCGCTTTCGCGCGCCGCGAGATCGATCAGCCGTTCCATCACGTACATGACCTCCGGCCGGCCGCTGCTGCGATAGGGTCGCGTCGGCGGCGTGTTGGTCATTGCCGCACGGGCGCGAAAGCACACCGCCGGAATGTCGTAGATGCTGGAGATAATCTCGACGCCCTTCTGGATCGGACCGAAGGAGATCGGATACGCGCCAACATTGCTGATCACCGAGCCGCGCAGCGCCAGGAAGCGCCCCTCGGCATCCAGCGCCAGTTCCGCCGTCGCTTCCAGGTCGCGCGCCTGATAGTCGCAGACGAACGCCTCGCTGCGCATGCAGGTCCATTTCACCGGCCGGCCGACACGCCGCGCCGCCCACGCCACATGCGCGAATTCGGGATTGAATGCGCCGCGCGTGCCGAAATTGCCGCCGACGTCGTGCATCACCATCCGCACATTGCTTTCGTCGGCTCCCAGCACGCCGGCGAGGTGCTGCTTCGGCTGGTGTGCGCCGCCGGCGCCGGCATGCAGCGTGTACTTTCCCGTCGCCGCGTCGTATTCGCCGAGAGCCGCGCGCGGCTCCATCGGCACGCCCGCAACGCGCGGAATCCACGTGGTCAGCGCTGCTGTGTGGACGGCGCGGGCGAACGCGGCCTCGGTCGCTGCTGCATCACCCACCAGCGAATCGATGCACACATTGCCGCCGTCGGCACGCACCGCCGGTGCATCGGGCGCGGCCGATTCCCGCGCCCGCGTGATCGCCGGCAGCACGTCGTATTCCACGTCCACCAGTTCCGCCGCGTCCCGTGCCGCAGCCAGCGACGTCGCCACCGCGACCGCGACGATCTCTCCAACATGCCGCACTTCATCCGTCGCCATGATGTGGTGCGGCGGAATGAACGCCTGCGATCCGTCGCTGTTGGGCAGATAGAGTTCGGCCGGGTGCCGCGACCACACGGCATGCGGGATCGGCTTGATCCCGTCCGCCAGCATGTCCGCCCCGGTCAGCACCGCCAGCACGCCAGGCACGGCCGCCGCCGCCGCCGTGTCGATCGCCACGATCCGTGCATGCGCGTGCGGCGAGCGCGCCATAACGGCGTACGCCTGCCCCGCCAGGTTCAGGTCGTCGCTATAGCGCCCCTTGCCGGACAGCAGGCGGGGGTCTTCGCGCCGGCGCACCGAACGACCAATTCCGGTGGTGTTGGCGGTCGCTGACATGGCCTCCTCCTCCTCCAATTCACCGCCATAGTCGGACACGTGATGCGAGGCCTGCGGAACGATCTCGTCCGTGCACGCGTTTCGCAACGGTCGCTCTCACACAGGGGTTCGATCCATGCGCGGTATTCTTCTCTGGGTACTCGGGATTCCCATTCCCGTCATCATCCTGCTTTATCTGTTCCACGTCCTCTGATCCCGGACGCTTGACGGACCCGGCAGTCTTCCCGCCATACTCGCCGGTATCGCGCCCGCCGCGCACCAGCGAGGAAATCGGCCATGAAGCTGCTCTGGTTCCATCTGATGCCGTACACCGAGCTGCCGGACGATTTCCGCGACAAGCACCACTCGGTGTGGGTCGATATCCACTCGACGTTGTTCGACCCGAAGCGCGCGCATCTGATGTACAACGACTTCATGGACGAGATGGAGTTTGCAGCCGACTGTGGCTTCGACGCGATCTGCTGCAACGAACACCATTCCAACGGCTACGGCCTGATGCCGTCGCCCAACCTGATCGCCTCCGCGTTGTCGCGCCGCACGCGCGATACGGTGATCTGCGTGATGGGCAACTCGCTGGCGCTGTATAACCCGCCCACGCGCGTCGCTGAAGAATTTGCGATGATCGACGTGATCTCCGGCGGGCGGCTGATCGCCGGCTTCCCGGTCGGCACGCCGATGGACACCTGCTACGCCTATGCGCAGAACCCGTCGATGCTGCGCGAACGTTATCTGGAAGCGCACGACCTGGTGATGCGCGCCTGGCAGGACCCGGAGACCTTCGCGTTCAACGGCCGTTATAACCAACAACGCTATGTGAACATCTGGCCGCGCCCGGTGCAGAAGCCGCACCCGCCGGTGTGGATTCCCGGCGGCGGTTCGGTCGAGACGTGGCAGTGGTGCGCGCGCATGGACTACGTGTACGCGTACCTGTCGTATTTCGGCTACAAGGACGGCAAGGCGACGATGGACGGCTTCTGGGGCGAAATGGCGCGCCTGGGGAAGGACCGCAATCCATATCGCGCCGGCTTCCTGCAATTCGTCGGCGTCGCCGAGACGCGCGAAAAGGCGTGGGAGCTGTATCGCGAACCCGCTGAATATTTCTATGGCCGTTGCCTGCACACCGATCCGATGTGGGCCACGCCGCCCGGCTATGTCACGGAAGCGACGCAGCGGGCCGGCATCGAAAGCCAGGTCGGCCGCGCGGCGGCGAGCAGCGCGCGGGCGCGCATGCGCGCGACGGAGATGCAGGACATCATCGACCTGGGCTACGTGATTATCGGTTCGCCCGATGAGGTGGTGGCGCAGCTTACCGAAGTGGCGACCGAGCTGAATGTCGGCCATCTGATGCTGCTGCTGCAGTTTGGCAACATGGGCAAGGACCTGGCGAAGTACAACACCAAGCTCTTTGCCGAGCAGGTGATGCCGAAGCTGCAACCGATGTTTTCGGAGTGGCAGGACAAGTGGTGGCCGCAGCCGATGGACGCCGCCGAACGTGCGGAAGTGGCGCCGTTCGTGCCGGGGGCACTGGCCGCAGAGTAGCGTGCGGGTTTACCGCACCTGGCATTGCGCGGGAGCGCAGTTCACCACACACCTGTCATTGCGAGGAGCGTAGCGACGAAGCAATCTCCCGCCTGACGAGCCGCCGGCGGTTCATCAGGCAGGAGATTGCTTCGTCGCTACGCTCCTCGCAATGACAGGTGTGTGGGCGGGGCGCCCGCTCCTCCGCGATGACAGGTGCGATAACTACGCCCCCTGCGTCACCTGCCAATCAATGCACCGCCGCCAACCCGGCGACCGGAATGCCCGACGGCCCCGGCCTCCTTGCGTGCAGGAACCGTCGCGCATCGTCCAGCCGACCCGCGTTGAGATACGCCTTCAACAGCGTGAAATCGATCAGGTCGTGCTGCGCGCGGCTGCCGCCGATGCGTTCGTTTTCACCCGCGAAGGGTTCCATCGCGTCGATCGCAGCGGCGTAATCGTGCCGCTCGAATGCGGCGAACGCCCGGGCCAGTGCCGGAAGATACGGACCGGACGGATAGCGGCCGGCTTCTGCAAGGTCCTCCATTTGCCGCACGCGCGTGGACAGCGCCGCATCGTCGCCCGCCACCGCCTGCGACAGGATCACGTGCAAATCCTCGAGCCCATTCCCGGCTCGGGTCAGCGCGCCGGTCGCGAAATCCTTCATGGCGCGCCAGGCCACGGCGTCGCGTGGTTCGCCGGCGAGTTCCGCGCGCCACAGGAACGCCGTCGCATCCGACATCTTCTGCTGCGGGCCGCCGCTATGGTTCTCCAGCGAGAACGCGTCGCGATACAGCCGGAATGCCTCCGCCGTATTGCCGACTTCGAGTTCGCCCAGAGCGAGATGCCAGCTTATGTGCCCATGGAAGAATCCGTCCCGCGGATAGCTGGCGAGCCACGACGACAGGAAGGCACGGCCCCCGTTCGGATTGCCCTCCTCGTAACACACATGAGCAAACCCGTGCGCGGCGTTCGCATTGTGCGGATTGAGCGCGACGGAGCGCTCGATCTTCATGCGCGCGACATCGAGCCGCCCGTCCTCCGACAGCGCCATGGCATGATGCGACATGAACCACGCATCGTCGCCGTATTGCGGCGCGAGGCGATCCAGCAGCGCCGCGATCTCCTGCTTCTGCCCAATACGCCCGGAGGTACCGATCAGGCCATTGGGATTGGCAGCGGTACTCAGCACCAGCGCGTCACGCGGCCACGCATCCAGATGCTCATACAGTGCGGCAAGCGCGGCCTTCGCCTGGCCCGACATCAGCAGATTGACGAACGCGAGGTGGCTGGCTTCGCGCTCGGACAGCCCGGCGGAGACCGTGTTGGCCGCCGCCGTCGATTCGCGCGCCGCGGCGAACTTGCCTTCGCGCGTCAGCATCTGTGCCTTGCCGGTGTGCGCGAGTACGAAACCGGGATCGGCGGCAAGGGCCCGGTCGAACGCCTCGGTCACGCCGGGATACAGCGTCAGGAACAAATCGCACGCCTGCACGTAGGCGTCGCGCGCGGCGGCCGAAGTAGTGGACAACGCAAGGTCGTAGCGGTCTGCCAACATGACGCACCTTCCTGTTACGCGCCGAACATACCACCGGACCGGCGGTCGGCGCAGGCCGGAACAGTTCAACGCCCCGGGGCGTCGGCAAATCGCGACGTGTCATGGAAGACGTAATCATGATCTTCCATCGCCTTACGTCGATCCGCGCCGCCGGTGTGGCCCTCGCGAGTCAACCGCTGCTGCGCGGCCGCCATGCGTTCGTGCCCGCCCGGTGAGTTCCAGTGCAGCACCTTGCACGGCTTGTCCCCATGCGGCCGGAACGCGTGCGTGCAATGCGGCGGCGCGTAGGCGAAGGTGCCGGGACCAACGATTTCGGTCCGATTGCCGATCGTCATCTCAAGCTGACCGTCCAGGATGAAAAAGAACTCTTCCTCGGCCGGATGGTGATGCTCTTCCGCCGCGAACCCTGGCTCCAGCGTCAGCACATGGATCACGATGCTGCCGCCGCTTTGTTCCGACGTGAGGAACCAGTTGTAGGTGCGCATCGGTGCCCGCGTGACCGGCGCGTCGTCCACGTGCGTCAGCAGCGGTGTCTTCGGCATCGCGGAAAGTGTTTCGCGCAGGCGGAGGTAATCGTCGTGCGAATTCACCTCGAACTGCAGCGGCTCGACGGCCCGGTTGGTGCGCGCATCGACGGCGCGCGTTTGTTCGCTCTTGTTGGCCATGCTCGGGTCCCTCCCCTTGTCGGCGGTGCAAAGCATGACAGACCGCGCGGTGCGACGCGAGTGGTGCGCCCTTGTGCGGTTGTGAGCAGACGGGCAACCCCGCACCCGCCGCATGGTGCGGCAACACGATGCGGTGAGAAACAGCCGTGCCGATTGACACCATGCGCCGGTGGGTCGTGACGTTGCGGCACACCAGAAAACCCGAGGAAACACCATGACAAACAGCCTTACTCGCCGTGCCGCGCTCGCGGGCGGTTGCGCGGTGCTTCCAGCGATTGCGTTTGGTCAGGAATCCAAGCCGCAGCTTGGCAATCCGCCAACTGTCATCAGCAATCCGGTGCGGAAGTGGGGGCGGCACGCGCCGCCGAACATCTTTCCCGACCCCGACGTCCTGGTGATCGACAAGAGCTTCCTGTCGTTGCGCGTCGGCCTCGCCGGCATCCATCGGCTGGAAACCGGCTTCGCATGGGCCGAGGGCCCCGCGTGGTCCGGCGAAGGCCAATACGCGGTGTTCTCCGACGTGAAGGGGAACACGCAGTACCGCTATATCTGGGAAAGCGGCGATGTCACGCCGTATCGCAAGCCGTCGTATAACAGCAACGGCAATTCGTTCGATTTCCAGGGGCGCCAGCTTTCCACTCAGGATTTCTTCCGTCGCGTGGTGCGCTGGGAGCCGGATGGCTCGATGACGGTGATCGCCGAATCGTTTGAAGGCAAGCCACTCAATTCGCCCAACGACCTGGTACCGCATCCCGACGGCAGCATCTGGTTCACCGACCCGCCGTATGGCCAGCAGCTCAGCGAAGGCCATCCCGACGCAAAGGGCGGGCCTGCCAATCCCACTGGAATTTACAATCCCAACGTCGGCGACGGCGGTACCGGCCTGGTCGGCAGCCTTAAGCGCGCGCTTCCCGCCAACACCTATCGCTGGGATCCCAGCGGCAGCCTGGAGGTCGTCGTCCCGGAAAGCGACGTCCCCGATCCGAACGGCATTTGCTTTTCTCCCGATTACAAGACCCTCTACCTGATCAGCACCGGGCCCGGACCGGGACAGACAAGCGGCGGCAAGGGCAACATTTTTGCGTTCGACGTGCAGGGGCAGAAGCTCGCAAACAAGCGCGTGTTCAGCGATTGCATGGTAGATGGGGTGCATTGCGGGCCCGACGGCATGCGCGCCGACCGCGCCGGCAATCTTTGGGTCGGGTCGAACGCGCCGCTCGGCTATGCGGGCGTGACGGTGTGGAACCCGGCCGGCAAGCTGATCGGCCGCATCCGGCTGCCGGAAGTCTGCGCCAATCTTTGTTTCGCCGGCCCCAAGCGCGATTTCCTGTTCATGGCGGCCAGCCAGTCGATCTACATGCTGCGCGTCAACATCCAGGGCGCCGCGCCGGGATGACGCGCGTCACCGCTACCGTGGCGTTGATGGAACCCAGCCCAGCGTATCGGGCTGCGTTTCATAACGCGTCGCGCCTTCGGGGATGTCCACCCATGGCTGCGCGCTGCGCGTCCAGAAATGGATCGTGGGGCTAAGCCAGCTTGTATCATCCAGCGTGCCAGGCTTGATGTTTCGGTTCGGGTAAGCGGCGCCACCTGGCACGTGGTAGAGGCGCGTGCCGCAATCCGGGCAGAACCAGCATTGCATGATTTTCACCGGGCTGGTCTGCCGGGCAAACATCTTCGGCTCGCCTTTGGTAAGGCGGAAATGGTGCCCGGAGATGACCGCCGCCATGGCGAAAGCCGCACCTGACTGGCGCTGACACTCGGTGCAATGGCAGGCATACACGACCAGCGGCGGGCCGGAGATTTCATAGCGGACCGCGCTGCATTGGCATCCGCCGCCCTGGGGAAAGACCATGACCGAAATTCCTTTTGTCGCGCTGATTATAGGCTTGCCGGCGAGGTCCGGGAACGGATGCCAATTGGCCGGATGATCGGCTCCCAACGGGGTAGCTGCGTGCGGCATCCTGTCATTGCGAGTTGGCCACCGGTCGGCGAGCCGACCCGCCCTGAATGAAACGCCGACTTCCTGTCATTGCGAGGCCGCTTGGCCGAAGCAATCCCGATCGTGACGAGCCGCTCGCAGTTCGTCCGAGCGGCCTAACAAGAAACAAGGTTCCCGCTCCCGTTGAGGGAGGGGTGCCCACATCCGCCGGACCTTGGAAGTACGCACCCCTCCCCCTGGCCCCCTCCCTCAAGGGGAGGGGGAACGACTTTCGCGGAGGACGCAGCGTCATCATCGGTTCGGCCGGGCCCAGCGCTTTGGCGATCAGGCACACTGCCACACAATCTGCATGTCCTCGCGGAAGGCAAAGCGGAGCAGGTGCCGCGCGACGACATCCTGAAGCTGGTGCAGTTGATCGTTATCCGGAGCGTCGAGGGAAAGCCGCAGCACACCGGTCTCCGCGTGCAGCGCGCAGTTTCCGGTGGCGAATTCGATGTGCCCGTCGGCGTCTGCCAGCGAGACAGGGCGCCGATGCTGGAAGTGCTTGCAGAGCTGCGCGAGGTAGCGCGTGGCTTGCGGCGTGGCGACCTCCGCCGTGCTGCGCGCGGGATCGGTCGGGATCTGGTGTTCGCTCATCAACTGCGCTCCACGATCTGTGCCGCGGCATCCAGCGCGGCGGCGATGGTTTCGGCCGTGGGCTGGTCGATGGGGCCTCGCCGGATGCGCAGCCGCAGCGCCAGCTTCAGGTTCTCCATGCCGCGCAGCACCGGTGCGGGCACGCCGTCCGGTGAACCTCCGCTGGCGGTGCCGATGCGGCCGAGCAACGCTTCGACCGCGGCGCGGTTGGCGGTTAGGAAAGCCTCGCCCTCGGGGGTGATGCGATAACGCTTGCGGCCGGCTGCCTCGGTTTCGACGGCGGCGTAGCCCATGTCCTCCAGCCACGACAGCGTCGGGTAGATCACGCCGGGGCTCGGGCTGTAGCTGCCGCCCACACGCTCCTCGATCGTCTTCATGAGTTCGTAGCCGTGGTGCGGATGTTCTGCGATCAGGGCGAGGGAAAGCAGGCGGAGGTCGCCGTAGTCGAGCAGTCGGCCGGCGCGGCGGCCGCCGGAGCGGTGCATGTGATGATGGTGGTGGTGCCCCCCGTGACGGCGATCCGCCAGGTCATCAGGTTAGGCGAAGCGACGGTCTGAGCCGTCTCTGTGTTTGTGTCTCACGGGGGCCGACATAGGTCACGATATATCGTTATTCAAGATATATCTCAGACTGGTCGGGAAGATTTTGCCGGATGGCTCGGGGGACAGGCGGGCAGACGGACCGGACCCGGCAGGAAGGAGCATCAACGCCGTGCGCCGGAGGCTGGTTGCCAACGGCTGCACCAACGGCCGGCCGCGCCTGGATCGACTGGCGCGCTGTCCGTTGTTGGCGTGAGGTCTATGTGGCGGCGCGCACTTCGGACATGTGACGTTACTAACATATTCGCGCGATAGATGTCAATATTCATAACGTAGCGGTGCAAGTCAACCGCATATGCAGGGAATCCTCGCAGAACACCCTTGCAGCGTTGGTGCGGACCGTTTCGGATTCGATTCTTAACACGGAGGAAGATCGTGGACCGCAGAGTACCACCGAGCCGCTTTCCCGGTTGGGCACGCTGAAGCGAATGCCCCGTCAGCAATGGGATTTTTGCATTTCACGACTATGCAGGCGGCAGCACAAGGGTGCGGTAGCTCCGTGGTTCTCTGTGGTCCTCCGCTTCCTCCGTGTTAAGAATTATAACCGAAACGAGCCTGGACGGACTTCGCGGCCAAAGCGGCGATCCGGCAATAGCGCGCCGGGGCATCGGTATTCTGACTGAGGCGAGGGTTGGGCGGCAGGCAGCGCAACGCTCTGACAAGCGGCAAAGATGGCGCTATTGTTCAATAGCGGACAGCCTGTTGCGAGCAGCCTCGGGTTGCACCACGCGCCTCAACGCAAATGGAGGGTTCCATGCCTGCATACACCATCAAGCCGCTGGTCACCGCGACCGCGATGAACACCGGCGGCCGCAATGGACATTCGGAAACCACCGACCATTCGGTCAGCGTCGATCTGTCGGTGCGCAAGGAAATGGGCGGCCCGGGCCTGCCCAATACCACGACGCCGGAGCACTTGTTCGCCGCCGGCTACGCGGCGTGCTTTGGCGGCGCCATCGAATTCGTCGCGCATCAGCACAAGAAGAACGTCGCCGGCACCGTCGTGACATGTTCTACGTCGGTCGGCCCGCGCGAGGGCGGTGGCTTCGGCATTGCGGTGAAAATGCACGTAAAGGTACCAACGCTGCCGGTAGAGGAAGCGCGCCCGCTGGTGCAGGAGACCCATGACAAGGTGTGTCCCTACAGCCATGCGACGCGCGGCAATATCGACTTCGTGCTCGAGGTTGAGGGGGCATAAGGCGCAATACCGGCACGGCCGCGTAAACGCCAACATCCGGAGCGCCGCGCCGGGGTAAAGCGTGATTGGCGCGCTGTCTATCGTTGACGCCAAGACGATGTGGTGGTGGACCGCGTTAGCAATCGACGGGATGGCTGTCGATGACCATGATCAGGCCGTTGGCCGAGACACGTGTGACCGTCACCCTGTCGCGGGCGGATTTCGACTCGCTGCTGAATGTGGCCGAGGATGCCGCGGACCTGGCGGCGGTTGAGGCGCGTCGGGCGTTGGAACATCGCCACGGCTGGGAAACGGCGCGGCGGAACTCTCTGACCGCCGATGAGGCTCGTCGGCTGCTCGATGGCGAAAATCCGGTGCGCGTGTGGCCCGCGAAACGCGGAATGACACAGCGTGCGCTGGCCGCGGCGGCGGTGCTCGCGGTCAGCTATCTCGCGGAGATCGCGGGTGGCAGGAATTCAGGCAGTGCCGGTGCGCTGCGGCGGATCGCGACCGTGCTGGAGGTACCGATGGGGTAATTGGTCATGCCAGGGGCGCCGGCACGGCGGATGTGATAGAAACGGACCGCGCCTGAGTAAGCTGTTCGGCGACATGGTGATGGTAGGCGTCGGGCGTCGGTATTCGGACTGGGTCTGTCATTTGTCGGGGTCTTCGTGGTTTGCCCACAGCGGTGCGAAAATCAAAGAATTTTGCAATGGACACCTAAAACGGTGGAATTCCGCTATCCGCCACCAAACTACGTCGATGATCGGGCTATCTTTCTGCGAACAAGGCGAACCACTGCTGCATCGGCAAAGATGCCCACCGGAACAACCAGAAAGAGACCGACGATCGGCGCCCATGAAGCCTCGCATTCGGAAACAGCAATTGACGCTGACAATGCGGCAACGAGGCCGCGTAAACGCCGGCGGCAATCGCTATGCTTCGCTAACTCTGACAGCAAAGTCCAATCACCAGTCCACCAAGCAGGTAATCGGACCGAGCATGGTTCCTCACCCTGGGCAGCGTCCAAGCTTAATGCGTCAAAGGTTTTCCAGTTGCTTCAAAGCCACCTCTCTGCGCAAATCTCAAGGAGTTCGCACAGAAGCTCCGGCGTTGAACACGCGTTGCATTTTCGGTCCGTAATTCAGGTGCGAATTCGTTGACGCCGGGCACCAGCAAGCAAAAAGCCATCGATCATCACGGCACGCGCCGGTGCAGGACTTCATGCACCGTGACAACACCCCACCACGCGACCAAGCGCACCCATACCACCCTCCCCCCGGCGGCGAAGTGCGTCCGCGGCGCAGCAAGAAAGTTTCTCTAACGCAGATCAGAAAGACGATGCACGCAGAACACGCAGATAGGCTGGAGTCCGGCTTGCGGCAGCGCGGCCAAAATAACACGACGGAATCCGGCTGGCCGCACTGCCACCGCCATCCCCAGTCCAATCCGCGTGCATCAGCGTCCATCGCCTTCTGATCTGCGTTAAAAACCTTGCTTCCTTGCTTACGCCACTGCCCACTGCCCCGCAGGCTGAACGGTTCCCGCATGCCCCGACAAAGCCGGCGGCCACGCACGGCATCGTGTTATCTATATTGACATAACTCACCCGATATTATTAGTGACCCCCCATGTCCGCAGCGCTCGCCACCGCCGAGCCGACCCCTCCCCCCGATCCCGATCGGGCCGGCAGATTACGGCCCCCGCCGCTTGGCCGGCTTCCTCCGCAGCGTCGCCGATTTCGGCAAGAACCTGGGCGTCGCCGTGCGGCTGCGCGCGCAGAAGCCGGATTTCCCCCGCTTCACCATACCGTTCGGCACCAACTGCCTGCCGAACATCGTCCGCCGCATCAACGTCGCCATCAGACGCGCCCTGCTGCTCGAGCAACGCGCGCTGCAACAGGCCGGCCTCCGGCCACCACCGCGCGACCGTGCCCGGGCTGCCGCTGCAACGCACGCCGCCTGGCAGGACGACGCACCGCCCAGGCCGAAACGAACCACGGCCCGGCGCGCCCGAACGACGATCCGCACTACGCCGGCTGGCCCAGCAGCGCGCAGCTTGCCGCAGACATTCGCCGCCGATCGGTGTCGGCCGTGCTGGCAGACATCTGCCGCGCCCTCGGCATCACGCCGCACCACCCGCTATGGAGGGAGGCGCGCGCGGCCATCATCGCCCACGGCGGCGACGCCGCGGACCTGAAGCACGACGCCGGCGAGCGATGGTGTTCCACGCGATGGCTGGCCATCCCGTTCACCTCGCCGCCGGTTTGGGATCTGGTGTTCTGGCCGGCTCCTTGGTCGGACCCGGTCACCGCCGCGGCAGCAACCGCCACGGGCCCGCCCTGACCGCATCCCAAAATCCCATACCAGCGTAACGAGCGGGGCCGGCACACGGCTGGTCCCGCCGCCCTGAATCGCGCACGGCGATTGTTCCCGCTGCGGAACCCCTGGGACGCTAAATTCCGGCGGACGATCTACGGCAGCACCATCTTCGGCAACTCTGCAGCCAGATGGTCAACGAAGACGCGAACGGACGGGAGAAGGCCACGCCGGTAAGGAATAAGCGCCATGAGCGTGGAATCTCCAGCATACCAGGCAGGCAGCACCCGGTGCAGCAATCCTGCTCGAACGTCATCGCAGCAAACATAGCCGGGCAGTGCGACGACGCCGAGTCCGGCGATCGCTGCCTGTTTCAGCGCGATCATGTCGTCGCACAATAGCCGCGGTGCGAGTGGCAGGACCACTTCGTCCTTTGCCCCGCTCGAACGACGAAGCCGCCAAACAGGAGAAACGCCGGTCCGCATCATGAACAGCGACGGGTGGTTTCGGAGATCCTCGGGGTTTTGCGGTGGGTCGTTTGCATCGAGATAGGCCGAGCCGGCGAACAAAAGCCATGGCGCCGGCGCCAGCGCCCGCTGCACCAGAGTCGAATCAGGCAACGGCTCCGAATGGGCCCGTATCGCGACGTCGTAATTCTCGCCGACGATATCGACATGGCGGTCGGTTACATGGGCAACGACGTTGACCTTCGGGTGACGGAGCAGAAAATCCGCCACGATATCGCGCAGCGCGAAATGCATCGTGGCCATGGCCGCACTGCATCGTACCGTACCGATCGCTTCAGTGAGCCGATGGCGAATGGCGTTCTCGGCGAGTTCGGCGTCACGCAACATCACCACCGCGTGGCGATAGAATTCCTCGCCAGCGTCGGTCATCGCGAACCGCCGCGAGGTCCGGTTGAGCAACCTCACCCCGAGCTCGAGCTCGAGCCGCTGGACACGATGGCTCAGCGTCGATTTGGGAATGCGCAACATGCGTCCGGCGGCGGTGAATCCACCGCGATCAACCACCTGCACGAAGTAGAAGAAGTCGTTCAGGTCAATCATGCGCGCCCTCATCCTCCAACACATTGGACGCTGCGTTGCATTATCGCCGGCTTCTCGGTGGATAGTCCAGCGGCCACCTTCCCGACTTGTCGCGGTCAACAGTCGCGATCGGCAGCAACCGGCCTTCGCCATTTGGGAGAGAACGCATGTCCGACCCGATCCGCCCCTACCAGCCGCTCACGTCGGAAAACGCCGCGCTCATGCTCGTTGACCACCAGGTTGGCCTGATGACCGGCGTGCGCGATTATTCGACAGGAGAGCTGAAGCGCAACGTCGTGGCACTGGCCAAAGCCGCCAAGGCCTTGCAGTTGCCGATCGTCGTCACCACCACGGCGCGCGACAGCATGTGGGGTCCGACGTTTCCGGAGCTCGTGGAGGCACTGCCGGGTATTCCGATCATCGACCGCTGCTCGGTCAACGCGTATGACGATCCTGCGGTCGCCAGGGCTATCACCGGGACCGGGCGCACCAAGCTGATTTTTGCCGGCATCTCCCTCGAGGTTTGCGCGGCTTTTCCCGCCATGACCGCCATTGGCATGGGTCTCGATGCCTATATGGCTGTCGATGCCTCCGGAACGTTCAGCGAGACCAAACGGCAGGCCGGTCTTCTGCGCATGCTGCAGGCCGGCGTGATCCTGTCGGACTACGCAACGCTGATGGTGGAAATCCTCAAGGACAACGCGAGGCCCGAGGCTGCGGCCGTTTACGGCGCGATGGACATGCCCTGGGCCAAGCTCGTAGGGCAAATCGCGCAGGCGTACGGCAAATGAGCGACACGTCGGTTCGGTGCCACGGCCCGTGGTGGTACGGGCGAACACCCATCACGCGAGGCGCGCGCAGGGATCGGTGATGCCGGAAATGCAGCCGGATCTGAGCCACCGTGCCGGGATGCTCCTGGACTTCTGGTTTGCCCCGGACGGAGCACCCGAGCACGATCGCCTCCGCGACATCTGGTTTCATGCGACGCCAGAATTCGACGCTGCACTCGCCGAGGACTTCCGCGCCGATTACGAACGCGCAGTTTCAGGAGTTTACGAGCCTTGGCGGAACGCGCCGCAGACCTGCCTGGCTCTGACCCTGCTGCTGGACCAGCTTCCGCGCAATGTGTTCCGCAATATGCCGCAGTCCTATGCCACGGATGCAGCAGCGCTCGAAATCGCCCATGAAGCCGTGGCGCGCGGATATGATCATGCCGTTGTGCCAGTTCGGCGCTGCTTCTTTTACCTGCCCTTCCAGCATAGCGAGAGCCTTGCCGATCAGGAAACAGCAGAGCGACTCTACGCCGCACTACCAGAACACCACGACAGGACGACGTTTGTTGAGGCGGCGCGCCAGCATCACGCGATCATTGCCCGCTTCGGCCGCTTTCCACATCGAAATGGCATCCTTGCCCGAGCTACCACCGCCGAGGAACAAGAGTTCCTCAAGCAACCGGGCACTGCATTTTGAATACGCGCCGCGGATAACGCCGTCACGATAATTGGCGGGGAGCCGACCGGGGCGGCTTCGGCCACGACGACCGGTGGCAACCCGTAATGATGGCCTGATCGCGGCTGACACGGCGGCGTGATCCAACACTTGACCCTGCCCGCCCTTTTCCGTCACACAGCGCCGCCCGGCAATCCGGCCCGGGCGGGGCCGGCAACTCCCCATCACCACCGCACCCAAGAAAGACCACTCCATGCGAGACAAGGGCGAGTTCCTGTTCACCTCCGAGTCCGTCTCGGAAGGCCACCCCGACAAGGTCGCCGACCGCCTGAGCGACACCGTGCTGGACGCCTTCCTCGGCGCCGACCCCTACGCCCGCGTCGCCTGCGAAACCCTCGTCACCACCAACCGCGTCGTGTTCGCCGGCGAGACCCGCGGCCCCGACACCATCACGCCGGAACTGCTGATCCACCTCGCCCGCATGGCGATCCACGACATCGGCTACGACCAGGCCGGCTTCTCCTGGAAAAACGCCGAGATCGCCTGCCACCTGCACGCCCAGTCCTCCGACATCGCGCAGGGCGTCGATGCCGGCGGCAACAAGGACGAGGGCGCAGGCGACCAGGGCATGATGTTCGGCTACGCCTGCCGCGAGACGCCCGGCCTGATGCCGGCGCCGATCTTCTACGCGCACGAAATCCTCCGCCGCATTCGCGAGCTGCGGCACGCCAAGGACAAGTCGGTGGCCGGCCTGCTTCCCGACGCCAAGAGCCAGGTCACGCTGCGCTACATCGACGGCAAGCCGGTCGGCGCCACCGCGATCGTCGTCTCCACCCAGCACGTCGAGGAGCTGGAGCAAGCCGAGATCAAGCGCATGCTGTGGCCGCTCGTGGAGACCACGCTGCCGTCTGGCTGGATGCCGCCGGAGCGCGAGTTCTACGTCAACCCGACCGGCAAGTTCGTCATCGGCGGCCCGGACGGCGATTGCGGCCTGACCGGGCGTAAGATCATCGTCGACACTTACGGCGGCGCGGCCCCGCATGGCGGTGGCGCGTTCAGCGGCAAGGACCCGACCAAGGTGGATCGCTCCGCCGCCTATGCGTGCCGCTACCTGGCGAAGAACGTCGTTGCCGCGGGGCTGGCGGATCGCTGCACCATCCAGATCGCCTATGCGATCGGCGTGTCGCAGCCGTTGTCGGTCTATGTGGACCTGCAGGGCACCGGCAAGGACGTGGACGAAACGCGCGTGGAGAAGGTGCTACGCGACCTGGTGAACCTGTCGCCGCGCGGCATTCGCGAGCACCTGCATTTGAATCGGCCGATCTATGTGCCCACCTCGGCCTACGGCCATTTCGGCCGCGAGCCGGACGAGGAGAAGGGCACCTTCACGTGGGAAAAGACCGACCTGGTGCCGGCACTGAAGGCAGCCCTCGGGCGCTGAAGCCGCCGCCGAACCGGCTGTACGGCCGCGCCCGCGGGCACAAACTGCGCCCGCGCCAGCAGGTGCTGCTGGACGTCACGCTGCCGCGGCTGGCGCTGCGGATCGATGCAGCTACCCCCCCTCCCCTTGAGGGAGGGGGATGGGGGGAGGGGTTCGTCCAACGACAGACCGCGGATGGGCGG
>DASXFW010000257.1:0-32065 GCA_036489395.1 Acetobacteraceae bacterium
CATCCAGCGAAGTAAAGGGTTCCAAGGGCACCGCCCTTGGCGGGGTTCCAAGGGGCAGCGCCCCTTGGCGGGGTCCGGGGCGGCGCCCCGGCCTTTCCTTCGTTCACTCGATTGCCCTGTGCGCCGCGTCACTTGACGGCACCGCGCGGGACGTCCGACGCTGGCAACGAAACACGGAGCGCAACGATGCGGACACTCCTCATCGCAACGGCACTGGAGCTGGCGGTCATCCTCCCGGCCGCGGCGCAGCCGCCGCTGATGCATCCCTCCCGCGATGTCGTGGTGGAGTATCAGACCACCGGCAACACCGGCGGGCCGCCCGGCCAGGCCGCACCGCAACGGGTTCGCATGTATTTCGCCGACCACGGCATGAAGATGCGCATGGAGGGCGAGGGCCAGCCGGGTTACGTGATCCTGGATCGCAGCGCCAACCGCATGACCATGGTGATGGTGCAGCAGCACATGTACATGGACGTGCCATACGATCCGAAGCGGGTCATGGCGTTCGACAATCCCGAGGGAACGTTCACGCGTCGCGGTACCGAGACCGTCGCCGGATATTCCTGCACGGTCTATGACGCGCAAACGCCGCAGCATCGCGGCCAGGTCTGCGTCACCAGCGATGGCGTGCTGCTGCACGCCAGGCGCGAGGATCCCAATGAGCATGGCGAACTGACCGCCATCAGCGTCACCTACGGTGCGCAGCCGCCCGACCTGTTCATGCCGCCGCCCGGATTCCAGCAGTTCGACGCATCGCACATGGGGCATGGGATGGGCCCCATGGGCCCCGGCGGTCCGCCGCAGCGATAACCGAGCGCCCCGCTTCCCCCTCCCCTTGAGGGAGCCAGGGGAGTCTCACATCTCGTTGCATCGTCGTTTCGAGTTTCCTGCCGCGATGAATGGCGTAGAATTTCAGCCAGCGCATCGACTCGCGTTGTTCCAGCGGGCGTTGGCTATGCGGGATCGGGTTGACCCCATCGCGGGTCCAGATCTGCCCACTCCCCCTGGCCTCTCCCAAAGGCGGTGGGAGAACCAGAGCTTCGGGTTCACTCCGCTGCAGCCAGACGCGACTTTCCCGGCCGGTCGCGATGGCCGCTGAGCTCCACGCCGGCCGAGCGGTCCAGCCGTGTGGCGATCATCGGCGCCAGCATGGAGATGGAGGAAACGAACAGAAAAGCGGCGGAGAAATCGGTGAGCTGCGGCCCGGCGTGGCCGGTCAGGCGGATCGACGTCGCGAGCGTCGCCGCCGACAGCGCGATGCCGACGGTCAGCGTCATCTGCTGGAACGTGGTGTAGAAGCTGGTGGCCGCGCTCATGATGTCGCGCGGCACGTCGGCGTAGGCGATGGTGTTGTAGGCCATGAACTGCAGCGACTGGAAAAATCCGTTGAGCACCAGCACGGCGTAGATCGCCTCGATCGGCCATGACGGGCGGAATGCCGCGGTGCTGGCAAGCAGCAATGTGGCAAGCAGGCCGACCCAGGTAAGCACAGTGCGGAACCCGAGACGGCGCAGGATTGCCGGAGCGACGAAGCGCATCATCAGGGAGCCGATCGACGTCGCGAAGGTGATCGTGCCGCTGCGCGCGGCGGTCATGCCGAAGCCGAGCTGCAGCATCATCGGCAGCAGGAACGGCATGGCGCCGACGCCGACGCGCGACAGCGAGCCGCACATTACGGAGAAGCCGAACGTCTTGATGCGCAGCAGCCGGAAGTCGAGCATCGGCTTGGGATGGCGCCGTGCATGGAATGCGTAGAGCGTGGCGGCAAGAATGCCCATTCCGACGATGCCGCCGGTGACGAACGGAGAGCCGACGCCGCGCGTCGCCATCTCCAGCCCAAACAACAGCGAGGCGAGCGCGGTGCCGCACAGCACCAGGCCGCGCAGGTCGAATTGCGTGCGCGACGGCTCGCGGGTTTGGTCGATATAGCGCGTGACGAGGCAGATGCCGACGATGCCGATCGGCACGTTGATGTAGAAAATCCAGTGCCACGACAGATACGTGACGAGGAAGCCGCCGACCGGCGGGCCAAGGATCGGGCCGATCGTCGCCGGAATCATCAGCCAGGCCATTGCGCGCACGAGTTCGGTCTTGGAAACCGCGCGCAGCATCACCAGCCGTCCGACCGGCGACATCATCGCACCGCCGGCGCCTTGCAGCATGCGTGCGGCAACCAGGAACGCGAGGTTCGGTGCCTGCGCGCAGGCGATCGATCCGCAGGTGAACAAGCCGATCGCCGCGCGGAACACCGTGCGTGAACCGAACCGATCGGCAATGCGTCCGCTGGCAGGAATGAACATCGCAAGCGTCAGCAGGTACGACGTGAGCGCCACGTTCATGTGCAGCGGGTCGGCGTGGAAGCTTCTCGCCATTGCCGGCAGCGCCGTTGCCAGCACGGTCCCGTCAAGCTGCTCCATGAACATGGCGCTGGCGACGATCAGCGAGACGGTGCGCGGGCTGGCGCGCGGCCGGATCACGATGGATGGCACGGACGGATCAGACATCGCGCGTCATGGCCGCATATGAGCCGACCGGCTGTGGCTGCATTATCATTGCAGCGCGATGGATACCGCGTCTTCCGCTCGCGACAGGCGCGCTCCATTCGCAATGCTGCGTTGCACAATGTCGGCGAGTTCCGTCGCTTCGTTATCCAGGGAGCACAGCACCGTCTCGTTGCGCGCATTGTGGCGCACGAAGTGGAATCCGGCCGCGGCCAGGCGGCTGCCATCGAAACGAAGCTGCGCCATCATGCCGATCCAGTCGCCGTGCGCGCGGCCGCCATGCCCGGTGTGAAAGGAGAAGCTGCCGAGGCCGTAGTAGATCGGCTTGCCGCGATAGACCTCGATCGGCAGCGAGTAGTGCGGGCCGTGGCCGATCACGACATCGGCACCGGCGTCGATCGCGGCATGGGCGATGTCGCGCATATAGGCCAGCACTTCCTTGTGCAGGCCCCAGTGGCACGACGCCACCACCACGTCGGCTTGCGCGCGCAACGCAGCGACGTCTTCGGCGAAGACGCGCAGATAGTCCGGGTCGGCCCAGGTGACGACGACCGGTGGAATGCCGGGGCGGTTCATCGGGGGGATCTCCGGCCTGATCTTGTGCATCGGCACCTGATACGCGGTGTGGCCGCGGATCACCGCGATGCCGGCGTCGTGCGGGCCGGCTTCATGGTTGGTGGGCCAGTACACCGAGCTGCGTTGCAGGAAGCCCCAGCGCAGCCCGCCGCGCGACAGCAGCACCGGTGCGCGCGCCGCGGCGACGTTCGCGCCGGCACCGGTATGCGGAATGCCGAGCGCATCCAGTTGCGCGATGGAGGCAAGGATCGCCGCCTCGCCATAGTTCACGTTGTTGGCGATGCCGACGGCCGCGATGCCGGCGCGACGCAGCGCTTCCCCGCCGATGGCGGGGTCGGCGAAGAATCCCTCGTTATGAAACGAATGCGATTGCGGCGGCTGGTACAGGCAGCATTCGAGGTTGGAGAACACCAGGTCGGCGGCGGCGAATGTGTCGCGCACCCGTGCGAACGGCACCGTGGGGTCATCGACGTTCATCAGGTTAACGTCGCCAGTCAGGATCAATGTTGGCATGGCACCAGATGTACCCAACGATGTGGAAGCGCACTCTGTCATTGCGAGTTGCCACCGGCAGATGGGCCGACCCGCGCTGGATGAAACTGTGACGGTCGCAACGTAGGTTCTCCCCTCCCCTTGGGGGAGGGGAGGCCTTGTTTCTTGTTAGAAGCGCAGCGCGAAGCGATCTCGTTCATGATTGTTCGCCATGAACGGGATTGCTGCGTCCTGCGCTCCTCGCAATGACGGGAGGGAAGACCGGTACTACACTTCCAGGCCGCAGAACATACGCAGGGTGCCCGCGCGCCACAGTGCGCCGCCGGCAACTGGACGAAGCCGGTGCGCACCCCTAGCCTGCCGCCACGATCGGGAGGGGGAACCAGATGAGGCGGCTGGGCTTGCTGTTGGCTTTGGGCATGGCCACCGCGTGGTGCGCCCCGGCGCGGGCGCAGTTCCTCGATCAGGACCGGACGGAGATTGCAAAAAAGCTGGACGAAACCTGGCTGTCGGACCTCCCGGTGGACGGAACCGTGCAGGCCGAGGGGCTCGGCATATGCGTGCAGGACGGCAACCTGTACGCCCGCGACCGCCTGATCGACAAGACCGACCTGATCAAGCGCGTCGAGATCACCATGCAGCCGAACAAGCGCATTGCTCTGAAGTTCCTGCAGACCGAGGCGCTTGAAGTGTTCCTGCGGTCCATTCCCTATCTGTCGATGTGCACGGGCTCGCCGCAGGGCGCGTTTGCCCAGACGTTGTTCCTGGTCGCCTCGGTGGACGGCCAGACGAAGCTGAGCGGCCTGTGGGAGCAGATGCATAAGCACTGAGGCGGGCGGCATCGGCCTCACCGAATGTTCTTGCTATGTTCGCGGCTTCGCGTTAGACTTTGGCCATGGAAAACGATCTTACCCGGCTGAGCCCCGCCGACCTCGACGATGTCGTGGAGGCCCTGGCATTCGCGCTGCGTTATGAGGGCAGACGACGTGTACACAACGCCGACAGCATAGCCGCACGGGTCGCGGCGGAGCGTCTGGCGCGGCACCTGAAGCAATCGGGGTTCGTGATAATGAAGCGGCCGCCGGCGCCGTGGCACTCGGCACCCGCACCCTACGGCCACGCACCGTAAGCCGGCTTGCCGCAACCGCGCCTGATGCCGATGTCTGGTGCGGTCGAGAAGACTCGAACTTCCACGAGGTTACCCCCACAAGCACCTCAAGCTTGCGCGTCTACCATTCCGCCACGACCGCACGTGGAGTAAGCAGGCGGCGGGGTATAGCCGATGGATGCCGCACCTTCAATTGCCGCCGCCGCGCCGGAATGGCGCATCGCCGAGGGCCTGACCGCGTATCCCGACGCCCTCGCCCTGATGCGCGACCGCGTCGCGGCGATCCGCGCCGGCACCGCGGACGAGCTGGTGTGGCTGGTGGAACATCCGCCGCTCTATACCGCCGGCACGTCCGCCAAGCCCGAGGACCTGACCGATCCCGCCCGCTTCCCCACCTTCGCGGCCGGACGTGGCGGGCAGTGGACGTATCACGGGCCGGGCCAGCGCACCGCTTACGTGATGCTGGATCTCACCCGGCCGCACGGCAGCGTGCCGCCGCGCGATATCGGCCGCTTCGTGCAGGGGCTGGAGGAGTGGCTGATCCGCACGCTGGCCCGCTTCGACGTGCGCGGCGAGCGGCGCGCGGGCCGCATCGGCATCTGGGTCGCCACGGGCGGCGGCGAGGAGGCCAAGATCGGCGCCCTCGGCGTGCGCGTCAGCCGGTGGGTGAGCTGGCACGGCGTGGCACTGAACGTCGATCCGGATTTGTCGCACTTCGCGGGGATCGTGCCGTGCGGGATTCGCCAGCACGGGGTTACCAGCCTGGCGGCGCTGGGGCGTGCGGTTTCGATGGGGGATGCTGATGCGGCGTTGCGCGCGGCGTGGGCGGAGGTGTTTGGCGCGGGGGCGGCGGGCGATGCGTGCAGCGTTGCAGGCGGATGATCCTCATCGCGCGACTGCTTGCGTTAAATCCAAGGCTGGGAAGCGTTTGCGCGTGGGCTGCGACGCAGGTGCGTTAATTTTTGCGTAATCATTCGTTGGTAGCATCGCGAAGCAAGTATTTTAACGCAGATGACAGAAGATGCACGCAGAACACGCAGATAGCGCGCGGCTGAACGATCTGTCGGGGCAGGTAATCGGCTGTGCATTCACTGTGCTGAATACGCTCGGGGCTGGATTCCTCGAAAAGGTCTATGAGAATGCGCTGGCGCAGGAGCTGCGCGAGGCCGGCCTTACGGTCGAGCAGCAATGCAGCGTCAAGGTGCACTACCATGGCGCGGTGGTCGGCGAGTACAGCACGGATTTGATGGTCGAGGACGTGCTTCTGGTCGAGCTGAAGACAGTCAAGGAATTAAATGATGTGCACCGTATGCAATGTACCAATTATCTGAAGGCGACCGGCCTGCAGCTCTGCCTGTTGCTCAATTTCGCCAAGCCACGCCTGGAAATCAAACGGGTGGTCCGAGGCCTATGAACCGCACGAACCCATCTGCGTGTTCTGCGTGCATCGTCTGTCATCTGCGTTAAAATTCTTTCTTCCTTGCTTGCGGTCGCGCCGTACCGGCAGAATGCAAGGACAGATGCCGCGCAAGCGTCAAAGGCGTGCGCGACTTCGGAACCTTGTGAATGAAGTTATAGCGCGCAACGTGATAGCTCGGATCAAACCCATAGAAGTTGCGACGAATGCGGGCAAGTTCCTCCGCGCGGTACGCCGCGAGCGGCTTCACCGCCTCGTCCGCCTCCCGCCGCCGGCGCTTCTCTTGCAGCCGCGCGGCAAGACCAACATCCGTCGCAATCCCCCGCGCCAGCGCCGCGATCGCCGCACCATCATCGCACGCACCAGGCAGCACGCGATCCACCAGGCCAAGCCGGCACGCCTCGGCAACGCCCATCGGCAGGCGCGCCTGCGTCACACGCCGAGCATTGTCCTCGCCCACACGCCGCGGCAGCAGATACGTCCAGTATTCCGAGCCGTATAGATTGCCCATGTCCTTGTAGTGCGGATTGAGCACCACGTTCTCCGCCGCCCACACTTCGTCCGCGGCCAGTGCCAGGAACACCCCGCCGGCCCCCGCGCCGCCGCGCAACGCCGCGACCACCAAACGATCCGTCGTCGTGACGATGTCGCGCGCCAGGTCGTCGATCGCGTTGATGTTGCGCCAGGACTCATCGGCCGGACTGTCGGCGTCCTCGATCAGGCCGAGATGGATGCCGTTCGACCAGTAATCCGGCCCGCCCATCAGCACCAGCACGCGGGTCGGCCGGCGCAACGCGTCGGCGTACGCGGCGCGCAGCGCGTCGCAATCGGCAGCGCCCATTGCGCCGTTGTAGAATGCGAAGTGCAGGTAACCGACGCCGTCCGCTTCGTCATAGCGGATCGGCGCATGGCCGTCCGCCGCGGGCAGTGCGGCACTTTCTGCCGCGAATACATGCGTCGCCGGCAGTTTCAGCGCGCCCTCGCGGTGTTCGCGCACGTGGCCGATCCAGATCGCGCCGTCGCGCGTGCCGCGCGCGATCGCACCGCCGCAGCGCGCGATCGGGTCGCCTGATGGCCCGGACAATCCCTCGGCGCGGTGTGCGTGGAACATGTGCACGGCGCGGCCAAACATCGTGTCGCGCACACCGGGCGTGCCGTCGGCGCTGTTGATCTTGCGCAGCACGAGGTCGGTCGGGTCCGTCACCCAGTCGATGGCACGATCGCTCTGCCGGCACAGCGGACGCAAGCGCACCGCCTGCGCGTCAGGGCGGAGCGGCGTGAACCCGCCCGCCTCGACGCGCGCCAATGCCAGCATCACCGCGCGCACCGCGGCGTCGCTCAGTTCCCGCCGGTACAGACTGGATTTCGTCGCCGCGCGCATGGGGAACGTCGCCGACGCCCAGACCGGTCCGGCGTCCATCTCCGCCTCGGCTTGCAATACCGTGACGCCCCATTCCGCGCGCCCTTCCAGCACCGCCCAGTCGAGCGCCGAAGGGCCGCGGTCGCCGACGATGCCGGGATGCACGATCAGACACCGATGCCGCTGCCACACATCGGCCGGGATCGCGCGCTTCAGGAACGGTGCCAGCACCACATCGGGCGCAAACAACGCGACGGCCTCGCGCGTCACCGCATCGTTCACGTCGAATTCGACCGACAATTCGTGGCCGTGTTCTGTCAGCATCACAAACAACCGCTGCGCCAGGCTGTTGAAACCATGCATGAGCAGTAGAACCCGCACGGCGCTTCTCAGCAGATCCGCGGAAGCTGCTCGCCGGACAGCCAATCGACGATGCGCCCGCCGCCGAACCCGGTCGTCATCTGCACGAAATGGTCCGCGTCGGCCACCACGCCGCCGATGATCGCCGCATCGCGCCCTAACGGATGCAAGCGCATCGCCCGCAGCACGCCGTCCGCCGCATCCGGTGCGACGATCGCGACCAGCTTGCCCTCGTTGGCGATGTAGAGCGGGTCGAGACCTAACAGCTCGCAGGCGGCGGCGACTTCCGGTTTCACTGGGATGGCCGTCTCGCGCAGCACGAAGCCCACGTCGGATTGCTGTGCCAGCTCGTTGAGCGTGGCCGCAAGCCCGCCGCGGGTCGGATCGCGCATCACACGCAGCGCGTCGCCGCCCGCTGCGACGATATCCGCGACGAGCCCGTGCAGCGCTGCGGAATCCGAAACGATCTCGGTGTCGAACGACAGATTCTGCCGCTTCGACATGACCGCAACGCCGTGGTCGCCGAGGCTGCCCGACAGGATCACCGCATCGCCGGGACGCGCCTTGTCCGCCGACAGTTCCAGGCCTGGCGGCACGATGCCGATGCCGGTGGTGGAGATGAATACGCCGTCCGCCTTGCCGCGCTCCACCACTTTGGTGTCGCCGGTAACGACGCACACGCCGGCTTCGCGCGCGGCCGCGCCCATGCTGTCGGCGATGCGCTTCAGGTCCGCCAGCGGGTAGCCTTCTTCCAGGATGAAGCTGGCGGACAGATGCAGCGGTTGGGCGCCGGCCATGGCGATGTCGTTGATCGTGCCGTGCACCGCGAGCGAGCCGATGTCGCCGCCGGGAAAGAACAGGGGGGAGACGACGTAGGCGTCGGTGGTCATGACCATGCGGCCGGCGGCCACGTCGAATGCCGCCTGGTCGTTGTTTTGTCGCAACCACGGATTGTCCAGCGCGACGTGGAATATGTCGGCGATTAGCTGCGCCATCGCGCGGCCGCCCGCGCCATGCGACAGGTCCACGCGGCCGTTGCGGATGTCGAGTTTGCGGCGGTAGGTTTTCGGGGTCATGGGGGAGCTAACGGTCCCCCCTCCCCTTGAGGGCTTGGGCCGCGAAGCGGACCAAGGTTCTCAAGGGGAGGGGTGCGTCCTTCCGATGTCAGGCGGCTGTACGCACCCCTCCCCCTATCCCCCTCCCTCAAGGGGAGGGGGGACGCTTGTGCTACTGTCCGCACCTCAACCCGCGGCAACATCGGACCGCGCCTTGTCGCGAAAGCGGCCGTAGGTCCAGTGCGCGGCGCAGGCGCCCTCGGCCGAGACCATGCACGAGCCGATCGGCGTTTCCGGCGTGCACACGGTGCCGAACAACTTGCAGTCGGCCGGCTGCTTTACGCCGCGCAGGATGGCGCCGCACTCGCAGGCGGGATTGTCCGCGGCCGGAACGTAATCGATGCCGAAGCGGCGTTCCGCATCGAACGCAGCGTACGCCGCCTTCAGCCGCAGGCCGCTGTACGGCACCATGCCGAGGCCGCGCCATTCGAAGTTCTTGCGCAGCTCGAACACGTCAGCCACGTCGTCCTTCGCATGTTCGTTGCCGTTCTGTCGCACCGCGCGGCCGTACTGGTTCTCCACCTCGTGCCGGCCGTCATTGACCTGGCGCACCAGCATCAGCACCGCCTGCATGACATCCAGCGGTTCGAAGCCGGCGATCACCACGGGCTTGGCGAATTCCTCGGCAAAGAACATGTAGGGCTCGGTGCCGATCACCGTGCTGACATGCGCCGGGCCGATGAAACCATCGATGCGCACGCGGCCGAGCGCCCGCACATCGGGGCTCTCCAGAATGTTCTGGATCGCCGACGGCGTCAGCACGTGATTGCAGAACACCGTGAAGTTGCGCAGGCCTTTGGCCGCGGCCAGGCGCACCGCATGCGCCGTCGGCGGCGTGGTCGTTTCGAATCCGATGGCGAAGAACACCACTTCGCGGTCGGGTTCTGCCTCGGCGATGCGGATCGCGTCCAGCGTCGAATACACCATGCGGATGTCGGCGCCGGCGGCTTTCGCGCGCAGCAGCGACGTGCCGCCGGACGCCGGCACGCGCATCAGGTCGGCGTAGGTGCACAGCGTCACGCGCGGGTCCTGCGCCAGGCGGATCGCGGCGTCGATGCGGCCGATCGGCAGCACGCAGACCGGACAGCCGGGGCCGTGGATCAGGCGGACATTGGGCGGCAGCAGGTCCTCGATGCCGTAGCGCGAGATCGCGTGCGTGTGGCCGCCGCAGAACTCCATGAAATGATAGGTGGAGGCTGCATCGGCTGCCGCACCGATGCGCGCGGCAACGGCGCGCGCCAGGGTGCCGTCGCGGTATTCGTCGGCATATTTCATGCGGGTGCGTCCGCCGCGGCGGTCAGTTCGGCGATCTCCTGCAGGTCGGCGAAAATAAGTTCTGCTTCCGTTTCGTCGATCACGGTCAGCGCGAAGCCGACATGCACCAGCACGTAATCGCCGATCCGCGCGTGCGGCACATAGGCGAGATTGATCTGCTTGCCGACGCCGCCAAAATCCACCTGGGCAAAGCGCATCATTGGCGCGTCGCCCGAGATCGTTACGATCCGTCCGGGAATGGCGAGGCACATCGCGCATCTTCTCCCTGTTCCTGCCAAGCGGCCCACACGGCCTGGCCGAGCGCCAGCCCTCCGTCGTTCGGCGGCACGCGCTGGTGCCAGAGGGGCTCGCATCCCGCGGCACGCAAGGCCATCACCGTTGCCTCCGTCAGGCGGGCATTCTGGAAGCAGCCGCCGCTCAATACCACGCATCGCTCGCCGATGCGGCGGGCAATTTCGGCGATGGCGGACGCCAGGCCGGCGTGCAGCGCGGCGGAGATGGCGGCGGCGGGTGCGCCGGCGCGGAGGTCGGCGAGGGCGGCTTCCAGTGCGGGCTGCCAGTCGATGACAAGGGGGTTGTCGGGGTGGTGCGGTTCGCGGACTGGCAGCGGTAGCGCGCCTGGGAAGGCTGGGGCTGTAGCCAAGACTCCCCCCTCCCCTTGAGGGAGGGGGATAGGGGGAGGGGTGGGTACAGTCGCCTGACCTTGGATGTACGCACCCCTCCCCCTAACCCCCTCCCTCAAGGGGAGGGGGGACTCTAAACAATCTAACCCGTCGGCGGCCCATTCGAATTCGGCGGCGGCCTGGCCTTCGTAACTGGCGCGCTGGCGGAGGCCCGTCAGGGACGCGAACGCGTCGAACAAGCGGCCGGCGCTGGTGGTCCATGGGGCGTTCGTTCCGCGGTTGAGCATCCCGCGCAGCACGCCCAGTTCGGTCGGAGAGAAAGCCGCGATCGGCGGAAGATCGCCCGCGCCGAACACCGCGTCGCCGAACGCCGCGTGCAGCAATCCCAACGCGGCGCGGCGGGGCTCGCGCGCCGCGGCCTCGCCGCCGGGCAGGCGGAACGGACGCAGATGCGCGACGCGGCGCCAGCCGTCCGGCGTGACGTGGAGGAACTCGCCACCCCAGATCGTGCCGTCGGTGCCAAAGCCGGTGCCGTCCCAGGCGACACCCAGCGCCGGCGGCCTGATGCCATGTTCTGCCATGCAGGCGATCACGTGCGCCAGGTGATGCTGCACTTCCAATACAGGCAGGCCTGTCGCGTCCGCCACGCGGCCAGATGCGTAGTCCGGATGTAGATCGCGCACCGCCAGCCGAGGCGTGGTCGCGTGCAGCGCCGTCAGATCGGCGATCGCTCGGACATGCGCCTGGCGCGGCGCGCTGGTTTCCAGATCGCCGACGTGCTGGCTCAGCACCACGCCGTCGTCCTGCGTCAGCGCGACGGTCGTCTTCAGATGGCCGCCAACCGCGAGGATTCCGGCTGCGACCCCAGGCACTCCGATCCGCCCCGGTGCCAGCCCGCGCGCACGCCGCAGCACTTGCGGTCGGCCGCAGAGGACACGCACCACGGAATCATCGACCGCACGGATGATCGGCCGGTCGTGCACCAGGAACGTGTCGGCGATGCCGGCCAGTGCTGCCAGAGCCTCCGCCGCATCGGTGGCAATCGGCTCGTCGCTGACATTGCCGCTGGTCGCCACGACGGGGAACCCAAGCTCGGCCAGCAGCAGATGATGCAGCGGCGCGTACGGCAGCATGACGCCGAGCCGCGGATTGCCCGGGGCAACCGCGGCGGCGATCTCGCCACCCGTCCGACGCAGCAGCACGATCGGGTGCGCCGGTCCGGTCAACAGGGCTTGCTCGCCGGGCGCGATGCGGCAGCATGAGGCCGCCGCTGCGAGGCCGGGAAACATGACGGCGAACGGCTTTTCCTCGCGGCGCTTGCGCTGGCGCAGACACTGGATCGCTGCCTCGTTCCGGGCGTCGGCGATCAGGTGAAAGCCGCCGATGCCCTTGGCCGCGACGATCCGCCCGGCCCGCACCGCTTCGGCGGCGGCAACCAGGGCGGCATGATCGGCGGCGAGCACATGGCCGGCGCCATCCCACAGCGCCAGGCGCGGACCACACACGGGACACGCATTCGGCTCGGCATGGAAACGCCGGTCCGCCGGATCGTCGTACTCGGCCTGGCAGGCGGGACACATGCGGAAGCCGCGCATCGATGTTCGCACCCGGTCGTAGGGCACTGCCTCGATGATGCTGTAGCGCGGGCCGCACTGGGTGCAGTTGACGAACGGATAGCGGAAGCGGCGGTCGGACGGATGGAACATTTCGCGCAGGCAGTCGTCGCAGGTCGCGAGATCGGGCAGGACGTGGGCGATGCGGTGGCCCTCGGTCTCGCTTGGGCGGATGATGAAGGCGCGCTCGCCGAGCAGGGCGATGGCGTTCGTTTCGACATCGGTGACGCAGGCGTTCGGTGGGGGGGACGCGCACAGTTCGGCCAGCAGGGTCTGCACGTGGCGGGGATCGCCCTCGGCCTCCAGGATCACGCCGGCGGCGGAGTTGCTGACCCAACCGGCGAGGCCGAGCGCCGTCGCCCGGCGATGCACGAATGGCCGGAACCCCACCCCCTGCACGGCGCCGCGCACGAGGATGCGAACGCGGGTCGGTGTACTCGTGGCGGACATGATGCGCGGCATTGCCCCCCTCGTCATGCCGACCATCGGGTCAAGCGCCCGGTGGTCGGCATGACGAGGGGGGGAAGCATCGCGGCTGTCAGGTTCCGAGGCTCAGCGTCAGGGAAGCAAGTTCGCGGTCGATCTCCGCGCGCCTGGCTTGCAACACGGCCTGCCGGGCCTTGCGTGCCTCGATCGTGCCGGCGCGCAGCCAGGCGAGCCAGGAATCCATGCCGGCGCCGCTGGTCGCCGACACCTGGATCACGCCGATGTCCGGATTGATGCGCCGGGCATGCCGCACCGCCTGATCCGGGTCGAAGCTGACATAGGGCAGCAGATCGGTCTTGTTCAGCAGCATCAGCGCCGAGGCCAGGAACATGTCGGGGTATTTCAGCGGCTTGTCGTCGCCCTCGGTGACCGAGAGGATCACCACCTTATGCGCCTCGCCCAGATCGAAGCTGGCGGGGCAGACCAGGTTGCCGACGTTCTCGATGAACAATATGCCGCCGTCGATCGGGGGGAGGTGGTCGATGGCGTGGCCGATGGCGTGGGCGTCGAGATGGCAGCCCTTGCCGGTGTTGATCTGCCGCGCCGGTACGCCGGTTGCGTCGATGCGTCGGGCGTCGATGTCGGTCTGCTGGTCGCCCTCGATCACCGCCAGCGGCAGCTCGCCTTTCAGCGCCTCGATGGTGCGCAGCAGCAGCGAGGTCTTGCCCGATCCCGGGCTGGATACCAGGTTGACGACGAAGATCGCATGTTCTGCGAAGTGCCGGCGGTTGGCGTCGGCGAAGCCCTGGTTGCGGCTCAGAATCGCTTGTTCCAGGTGAATCGTGCGTGCGGCGGCCTCGGCGTCGTGGGGGTGGTCGTGGCTGTGGGGCGCGTGGTCATGCTGCCCGTGGGCGTGAGCCACCGCCGTGTCGGTCTCGCCGCAGCCGCAAACAGCGCACATCCTGTCACCTCGGGTTGCCGCGTCTCGTGCGGGCGGCAGTGTAGTCTATGCGGGCCGGGTTACGAAGCCGTGAATTTGTTCTGCCAACGGCGGCGCGTGACGTGGGTGCTGCCGCCGAGGCAATGGGATGGCGCCTCGCGGTCCGACGTTGGCCGGAAGGGGTCGGTGTGCCCCCGGGCCGCGCCGCCGAAACCCATCAGGTCGCCCTTGATGGCGGCCGCTGCGCCGGTCAGCAATGCTACTGGCACGAGTCATTCAAAGCGATGGGTCCGACGCCGGTCGGTCACAACTGTGAATGGCTCAGGTCCTGCCGTCGTAACCCGCAGGGCAATCGCCTATACTGGGAATCCGCGCGGAACACCCGGGCAGCGCTCGTGCGGACCGTTGCAAGTTTAGATTTTCGCACGGAGGAAGATCGAGGACCACGGAGTGCCACGGAGCCACTTTCCCGGTGGGAAACGCTGCAGCGAACGCCCCGTCTGCGATAGATTCTTTGTATTCCATGGCTATGCAGGCAGCACTACGCGAGCACGGTCGCTCCGTGGCACTCCGCGGCCCTCGATCTTACTCCGTGTTAAAAGCTAAACTCGCAACGAACCGCACGGACTTCGCGGCCAAAGCGGAGAGTCCCCCACTGCCGCTTCCCGCTGGCATCCGCCAAATGCGATTGCCCTGTCGGAACCCGTTAGAATCGCTGACGCGAGGTACTACCTTGTTCCGGAGCTGCATTGTGTTTCCCCCGCTTCACCGTTGATCGTCGGCAGGATGCGCCAATTGGCGTCCTGCCTCCATTGCCGTACCGTGGTCCGGGTTGGATAGACGGTCGAGTTCGGCGTGGTGCGGGTTAGTCCATCGGTCCGCATGGTCTGCCGCGAGCGCTCTGCCTCCGCCATCGATGCGGGACTATCGGCGGGTGGCAGCCCTGTTCGTAAAGCGTGGGCTTGCCGACCCGACGGACCGCGTTCTTTTCAGGGGGTGTCATGGAGTTCTGGACAGAGCCACAGATGGCGTCGATCCACAAAATGCTCAACCCGCGCTCCATTGCGATCGTGGGCGCGACGCCGCGGATGCAGTATGGCGGGCGGATGTTGGCCGCGGCGCTGAAGGCCAAGGACCGGGTGCGGGTCTATGCGGTGAACCCGCGTTACGACGACATCATGGGGGTGAAGTCGTACCCGAGCGTGACGGACCTGCCGGAAGCCCCCGACGTGGTGGGCATCGTGGTGCCCTACGACCAGGTGCTCGACGTGCTGCAGGAAAGCCACCGCAAGGGGGCGGGATCGGCGATCGTGATCTCGGCGGGCTTTGCCGAGCGCGACGTGGACGACCGGCGCGATCTGCAGGGGGAATTGGGCGCCTTCGCCAGGGCCTCGGGCATGCGGATCAGCGGCCCGAACTGCCTGGGGCTGGCGAACGTCAAACACGACATCTGGGCCACGTCTTCGTCCCGCGGTGCGTCCGGGCTGACCGGGCCGATCGGCCTGGTGTGCCAAAGCGGCGCGACGGCGTTCGGGCCGTTCCTGGTGCGCGCGGTGGAGAACGGCATCGGCTTCAGCTACATCATTTCGACGGGGAACGAAGCCGATCTCGATTTTACGGATTTCGCCCGCTACCTGCTGGACGATCCGGATACGCGGGTCATTGCCGGGTTTGTCGAAGGCTTCAAGCGGGCCGATAAGTTTCTCGAAGTGGCGAAGCTTGCGGCAGAGCGTGGCAAGCCGATCGTTCTTATCAAGATCGGACGTTCGGAACTTGGCGCGAGGGCGGCTCGTTCGCATACCGCGGCGCTGACGGGCGCGGATGCACGCTACGACGCGATCTTTGCCCAGTACGGGGTGATCCGCGTGCAGGATTACGACGAACTGCTGGAGGTCGCGCAGCTTCTGGCGTTTACCCCGCCGCCCGTTGTGCCTGGCATCGCGGTGGTGTCGCATTCGGGCGGCATCAGCTCGCTGACCGCGGATATGTGCGGGCAGGCCGGTCTCGATCTGCCGACGCTGGGCGACGCGGCGCGTGACGGCATCAACGGGGTGCTGAAGGGCTTCGGGTGGGCGGCGAATCCGGCCGATGTGACGGGCTTCGCCAACAGCGAGTCGTTCCCGGCGATCATGCAACATATGGTCGATGATCCGCGGATGGGGACGCTCGTCGTGGCGAGTTCCGGGGCGGACACGCAGGCGCAGCAGGTCATCGAGCAGCGGGAGCGGACCGGCAAGGGGGTCGTGTTTCTGTGGACGGGGAGCCGGGACGCCAAGGCTGGGCTGGGGATGCTGCGGAACGCGCGGATTCCTGTGTTCTACACGCCGGATTCGTTGGCCCGCGGGCTGCGGAGCCGGCTGGCGTATCATGCGGGACGCGAGCGGCGGCTGGCCGATGGGTTTGCCTCGGCGCCGGCGCGCACGGTTGGGCAGGATGCGGCTGTCGCGCAGGCGGTTGGGCTGGGGCGTGCGACGCTGTCGGAGTCCGAGAGCAAGCGGCTGTTGGCGGCCTGGGGCGTGGGGAGTGCGCGGGAGGTGCTGGTGGGGTCCGCGGAGGCGGCCGTCGAGGCTGCTTCGCAGCTTGGGTATCCGGTGGCGGTGAAGGTCGATTCGCCGGATATTTTGCACAAGACGGAGGCCGGGGTGGTGCGGCTTGGGCTCGGCGATGCGGCGCAGGTGCGGGCGGCGTATGCGGAGGTCCTGGCGCGTGCGGCGGCCTATGCGCCTCAGGCCGCGATCAACGGCGTGTCGGTGCAGGAGATGGTGGGAGACGGTGTCGAAGTTATCATCGGCGTGTCCTGCGATCCGCAATTGGGCCCGGTGCTGCTGTTCGGCAGCGGCGGCGTGATGGTCGAGGTGTTTGGCGATGTGGCGCTGCGACGGTGTCCGATCACGCGGGCGGAGGCACGGGAGATGATTGGTGAGGTCAAAGGGGCGCGGTTGCTGCGGGGGTTTCGCGGACGGCCGGCGGCGGATGTCGAGGCGTTGGAGGATACGCTGGTGCGGGTGTCGTGGCTGGCCGTGCATATGGAGGGGGAGTTGGTGGAGTTGGACATCAATCCGGTGATGGTGCTGCCGGTTGGGCGGGGGGTGAAGGCGGTGGACGCGCTCGTTGTGTTGCGCGGCACGTAGCAGCGGACGAGGTGGAGAGGATCAAGTCGAGATGGCTGACGTCATGTACGAGAAAACTAACGATCCGACGCCTGCACAGATCGAAGCAGCACGGGCATATAGTTCTGAGTCCGGCTTTTTCCATTTGGCCTGTCAAGCCGATCACAGCATGGCACTCGTTGAATTTGGGCCGTTCCAAAGTTTCTGCCAGAGCGGTAAATTGCTAGCCCTAAAACAGGCGGCCTCTTCCTGTTTCCCACTGACTGCTGATGCACTCGTGTACTCAGGTCACGGGAACGGCGTTGGCGTGGTCGGCGGGCTTGGACACAGTGGTATCTCGTACTTTAAACAGATGACGTGGAGATACAGGGGATTCACCTCTACTACATCACGGAAAGACAAAGCCGAGCATTTCGTTGCAACGAGGGCGAAAGTCTCTGCTGATGTGCCGGTCTTTTTGGAGTTTCGCTTACCAACGGGCTTTTTCCTGTTTCCGATGGAAACTCTCGGTTCAGACAGAACTGACGAAGCGGAATTTCTCCTGCCCCCGCAATCTTCGTTCAAAATCATCGAGGCGTCACGGATTCCAATAGGACGAGTGAGAGATGTTGTCCATTTCGTCCTCGTACCGTCATCGAGGCGGCAACCTTAAACCCAGCCGAATTCGTGCAATAGAAAACCGACAGCACGTAACGCGAGTTCCGCGTCATCTTCATTAGGTGGGCGCAGACCGCGTTTTTGCCTCTCGTTCCATTTTGCCCGCGCGTGCAACACTCGCACAAGGTTTGCGGCGTCAATGGCTGCGGGCCGTTCGCCGCGCTCGCCTCTCCCGAGGACACGCTTAATCAGCGGGCCTAGATCATGAACGAACCAATTTGTATCATCCCATCTCGCGCGCGATCAACAACCGACGAGGGCGATTCTCGGTATATCGAATCGGTCAGGGCATTGACGGTTTCGAGCACACCGTTCCTGCCGGTTTCTGGAACTAACACATCTTTCAGTTCCGGAATGATCCCGAACGATCGCACCGCTTTCACGGTCACGAGAGGCTCACCTGTTGAAATACGATCGACAGCAAGCACACGCCAAACAGAGTCTGACGCGCCAATAACAAGGCTGTGTTTTAATGGCGTCAGAGGTTTCTGGTATTGATCAAACAAGCGGAGATTACGTTCGACGGTTCCGCTTTCGGTCTGGATCATGCTGCCAAGACGACCATAAACAGGATGTGGCAAGGCCCATGACTGATTGCCTTGCCGTGGGGCGGGTTCGTACAGACGTCCCCGCCGGATGCGGGTCGTGGCATCGAAACTGTCCTCACGAAATATCATTGATCGGTCTGAGAGCATTGGAGTAACATCAGATTCAAAAAATGCGGCTTGAAACACCATGGGCGTGGGCCAAACGGCACGCCACAGGTTTGCGACGTTTTCGTATACGTCGTGCAACGAGTCGTCGATACCTATGCTTCTCATTGGCACTGGCTTTCGGGCGTCGGCTAAGAAAACAGCGAAGGATGACTGTAGCGATTGGCGGTAGTTCGTTCGGTTGTCGGCCGACGAATGTCACGCATGATGAATAACACGGGCTGTTCAGCTTGGCGATAGTAGCTGCAACCCACGGCGAGGCCAGCACTTCGCGCCGCAGATATCGCCACCCATCGAAGTCGATGAACGGAGGTGCGGTCATGCCGCACCGTCTTTCGCTTTGAATCGGCACCGAATGTTGACCCTGTCTACGCCCGCGCCGTCCATCGGCTTCCGGCCGGCGCGTCCGACGGCGGGCGAACTATGGGCGGACGTTCAAACGGGAGCCGGTTCGGAGAACCGCCGGTTGACCTTGATCTTCGCAGCCTTTTGCCGGACCTCCCACAGGTCACGCTGCATCTGCAGCCGCAACCAGTGGTCGGCCTTCAGCCAGCCCGCCTTTTCCAGCCGTATCGCCATCTCCGGCGACACCGCGCTGTGCCCGTTCAGCAGATCGGACAGCGCCTTGCGCGTCACGCCAAGCCCAGCAGCTGCCTCAGTCACCGTCAGCCCAAGCGGAGTCAGACAATCCTCGCGGATGATCTCGCCGGGGTGGACCGGGTTGTGCATCTCCATAGCCATCACCTCCCTCCCCTGGCAGGTCTCGTCGCGCAGACGAGGCCGCAAGATTGAACGCGCCCGCAAGCGGTCTGCCGTCCCTCGAACGGCGGCAACCAGCTCGGGAATCTCCCGAACATGATCCAGCCACCACTGCCTGGCGTAGGTGTGATCCCAGGCACAATGTTTCCGATGAGATCTCCCAAAGACACCAGCGTCACTTCCCGTGCCGCGGCATGTGCTGGCGCAGCACGTCGTTCATCAGTGCCTGCCATCCGGGGCCTTCCCGGCGATAGGCTTCCAGCACCTCGGGATCCAGCCGTAATGTCTGGTTGACCTTGCGGTTCGGCTTGGCCGGGCGGCCACCGCGCCGAAGCGCCTGTGCCGCCTCACGGCCAAATTTCTCAGCAATGACTTCCAACGCCGGGCGCGCCTGCCGAATCTGTTCGCGCGTCCATTCCGGATTCTCCTCGTCGGGACGCGAGGCAGCGTCATCCCCTTTCCTGCTCATACCACTTCACCTCCTTCCGGCTCGCTTTGCGAAAGCTGATCACGTGCAGCGCGTCGCCGCGGATCGTTACCACCGCGGCATGCAACCGCTTCCCCAGGAATGCCAGCACCTGAAGACGCGTCTCGCCGTAGTCCTTGCGCGTGTCTTCCTGCGACCGGGCCGCTTCCCAATCGAGTTCGGCCACACGCTCGAACGACAGGCCGCGTTCCGCGATGTTCCTGGCGTTCTTCGCTGGATCGAACGTCAAACGCATACGGATTTATGCTACAGCGAAAACCCCTATGCGTCAAGCTGGCCGAGGCTGATCGCCGCTGTCCGCCGATCTCCCGTGCCTCGCACTATCAGCTCGGGTGCTTAGCCGTCGTACGGATTGAATATATCGACATCCTTGGGCTCAAGCCCGGCACCCTCGTGGGCGGCCGAGCCCCATCGGCCGCGAAGCGACCTGATCGCCCCTGATGCGTCTCGGTCCAATTTCTGCTATACTACCGGCATGCAACGCGACCAGGCCATAGCCAGGCTCAAGCAGCACGAGGCCGAACTCCGGCAACTCGGCATCGAACACCTGTATCTGTTCGGATCGACCGCGCGCGGCGAGGCCCGCGAGGATTCCGACGTTGACCTGTTCTTCGATCATCCCATCGGCTCGATCGGGCTTTACGAGCTGATGGACGTGAAAGAAACCGCCTCACGCATCCTCGGACGCAAGGCCGACATCATGACCCGGCGCAGCCTGCACCGAGTGTTGCGTGACCGCATCGAGGCGTCGGCATTGCAAGTATTCTGAATGACCAAACGCTCGCCGGTAGCCCGCCTGACCGACATCATCGAAGCGATCGAGCTCATTCAGAGTGACATGGCGGGCGTCACACTCGACGCGTTCGAAGCCGACCGGCGCAAGCGCTGGCTGGTTGAACGCGGCATAGAAATCATCTCGGAGGCCAGCCGCCGGTTGTCCCCCGCCATGAAGACCCGGCACCCGGAAATTCCTTGGCCGAAGGTAGCGGGGATCGGCAACGTGCTGCGGCACGAATATGAGGATGTCGCACACGACGTTCTTTCGCCTCGCGGCCGACGCGTCCTGCGGCGGCGAACAAAGGGCGGATGTTCAAACGGCGGCCGGTTCGGAGAACCGCCGGTTGACCTTGATCTTCGCAGACTTTTGCCGGACCTCCCACAGGTCACGCTGCATTTGCAGCCGCAACCAGTGGTCGGCCTTCAGCCAGCCCGCCTTTTCCAGCCGTATCGCCATCTCCGGCGACACCGCGCTGTGCCCGTTCAGCAGATCGGATAGCGCCTTGCGCGTCACGCCAAGCCCAGCCGCTGCCTCGGTCACCGTCAGCCCAAGCGGAATCAGACAATCCTCGCGGATGATCTCGCCGGGGTGGGCCGGGTTGTGCATCTCCATAGCCATCACCTCCCTTCCCTAGTGGTAATCGACCAAATCAACATTCACGACATCCTCGCCATCGAATTCGAACACCAGCCGCCAGTTGCCCGTCACCCACACCGCCCATTGGCCTTGGCGGTCACCTCGCAGTTGATGTAGCCGATTGGCGGGTGCGCGCATGTCCTCCGCTGCTTCCGCCGTGTTCAGCACCGAGAGCAGCCGCCCAAGTTTTCCAGCCAGCCGCGCATCGAGGCCCCGCGTGCTGCCGGTGGTGAAAAACCGTTCCAATTCCTTGTGGCGGAAACTCCTGATCATTCAATGATAAGTGTAAGGTTACGGGTTACATTTGTCCAATCGTCGGGTCACAATTCGGCGCCGAGGGTCAGGCTCCAGTGTCACATCACCCCGGCTGCTTCCCGAACATGATCCACCCACCGCTGCTCGGCGTGGTGAACGCCCCCAGCGCGGTCTCCGCCCGAACCCTCACCTGCCGAGCGCCAGCCGTGCCGCGAAGCTGCTCGATGCAGTCGGTGTACATCGCCGTCCGCGTCCGCCCGTTCCCCAGATTGCCGCCGCTGGAGCACAGCGGGTGCGGCCCCTCCACCCTGATATCGCCCGCGTAGAACGCGAACGCATCGCCGCGTTTGACACCGTGCCACTGGAACGCCTCCAGGAAGAACTGCGTCATGGGTGCATAGCCGTCGTACGGATTGAATATATCGACGTCCGCGGGCCCAAGCCCGGCACCCTCGTACATCCGCGCGGCAGCACGATCCGTCCAGTCCTCGATCTGCTCCAGATCGGCCTGCGTGGAGCGCTGCCTGAAATTATGCTGCGAGTGATTGAGCACATAGACCGGCTTCTGCCGCATGTCGCGGGCGCGCTCGGCCGTGGAGAACAAATACGCGGCCGATGCGTTGACCGGCCGGTCGCAATCCCACAGCCGCAGCGGGTTCAGCACGTAGCGCGAACTCAGGTACTCCTCGACGGTAAGCTGCGGCACGTTGTGGGTGGCATTGAACCCCCACGGCGTAAGCAACCCGTTGCGATGCTGGTTGACGACGAAGGGCGCCAGGTCGTCGTGCTTGCCGCCGTATTTCAGGCAGTACTGCCCGTGCGGGAACATGTTGATGAAGTCGTTGCCGCCGTGATTGCCCCACGGCGCCGTCCATTGGCGAGCGCCGCGCGCGTAGTCGTCGGCGTTCTCCCCACCGCGCCGATAGCGGCCTTCGAGATTGCCTGTCGGATAGATCACGAGACAGGTGCTGCAAACGCCGTCACCCACGGCCTGTGCCGCCATCCCCACCATTTCGCTGATGGTCGGCAATCCCGTCGGAGCAAACCGCACGTTGCGCAGCCCCATCTGTGCGATGAGCCACTGCGCGTTGACCAGAGTGAGCCCCAACTCCGAATCGTACGGCGGGTCGAAATACGGCCGAGGCTTCCACTGCGACGCCGACCCGCCGCTGCCCCCTGCAATATGGCTGTCGCAGCAGATAACGCCGTCGATCTGATCCGGCGTCACGCCGGCCTCGTCCATCGCCTTCTGGCAGGCCAGGATGGAGTAGGCACCCAGCGTCTGGTCCATCGCGACGCCGTCCCAGCGGCGGTCAACCGGCGAATGCCCGACGCCAGCCACCGCGACCTTGCCGCGATGCTCCCACACGCCGAGCCCATCCTTGTCTCGCCGCCACTGATACCGGTCCGGCCCGCTCATGGTTCCACCTTTGCTCTATCCTCTGGCTGTGAAGGTGTGGAAGGGACGCACCAGTGGTGCGAGTCACTCGCAGAATAGTCAAGACGATCGAAGGCCATTACTGAAGCACACGGCCGCTTTCGCGGTCTATCGGCGACAGGCCCCGTAACCGCATCCGAGCAAGCGCCGCTCTAGCCATTCTCCGGGCGAGTGGGAGGTGGCCGGCGGACCAGTCCTGGCCTGGCAAGAGCGACCTCCCGATAACTCCCGGCGGCGATCCCCATCAAGGCTTCCAGAATACGATCAGATCCGCTTCTCACGACCTGCCACTGGGTTTCAGACAGAACAACCAGGGCAATCATCCGTCCAGCGGGATTCTGCTGGTAGCTCAGCTTCTTGTCGCCCGTGATCAGCACCTCGAATCCGGACTGCTGCGCCAATGCCCGCAGCGCTCCATTCTGAATGCCCTTCCAGCCCATGTCCTTGACCGTGGCCACCTCATGGCCGGCCAACAATCGCTTCAGCGCAATGGGAAGGTTCTCATCAAGCAGGCTGCGGGGCACGGGCTGCTTGTTGCCGGTCGTGGAACACGAAGAGCCGCCGGATGACATCAGCCGGGATGTCGAAATTCTCGACCAGCCAGTCGATCCCTTCCTCCCGGTTCACCAGTAGATCGTCGGGTCGAACCCGCGTGCCGCGCAGGACCGGCGCCCCCGACATCTTGCCGGGCACGGTCTCGATCAGAGTGCATTCGGTCCAGTCGATATCGATCATACAGGCAAGATATCATGAAAAGCCGGGTGGTTTACACTTGCATTTTTGGTCGATCGGCGAACGTCCGACACCGGCCACGGCGACCTTGCCGCGACGCTGCCATACGCCGAGGCCGTCCTTATCTCGCTGCCACTGATACCGGTCTGGCACGGTCATGGCTTCCCCTTTCCTCGATGCTCTGGCTGTGACGGGATGGCGGGGACGAACTGGCGCGCACAATCGCTGGATCGTGAGGCGCTGCCCCCAGGGGAAATGCCAGCACACGGTCCAAAGCCCGCCCGGCCCGAATTCGAGCCCTTTGTCGCCCCTCATTGGTCGAGGGTACTAGCTGGAGTACAGATCGTGCAAAATTCCCCAGAAATCCCGCATCAACTGCCGCCGCATCGGAGTGAACCAAGCTCCCTCATAATCGTCCGTCAATAGCTCTTTGAATTGAGCGTCGGATATCACCTTTTGGAACAAATTGCGAAAGCGTCTCTCGTTGAGCGGAAACGGTCCAGGTTCCGGACGCTCGGCAGCCAGCGCCACCGATCGGTAGTTTCTTTCACCTCGAATCCTGTAAGCACCTTCGAGAATGGGGCCGACATTCGTCCACGACATCCGACATCGGGCGTCCGGCGGGCCCCTCATTGAACGCCTGAATTGGAGCACCCATGTGCCCGGTGTAAGTGCCGTGCGATCCTCCGGCCCATCAACATCAAGACCATCTTCAATGCGCTCCGTCAACCAATTCGCTTGTCGTCGAGTTTTGCCCTCTATTAGTTTGGGGTTCACTTCCCAGTCGGAGTTCTCATACCAACAAATCAGTGGGAGATTGGCGGTCATCACCTCGAACTCAGTGAACGAGGTGAGCGGGGGCTTCGCGGCTTGTCGGGCTCTCCATGCGGCTTTCGCATTTTCAATATCGCCTCCATCGATGTCCCGGCTTGCGTTCCATGTATCTTCGAACCAACGCCCGATCGTCTTTACTACGTCCGGATCGTCGGAGAAGAGGCCGGCCTCGTTCCAAGTGGCCTGTTCCCGTCCCTCAAGGCCAAGGCCATTTGCAGAGGCATTGGCGGATGTCACAACGGCCCCTTTATCGTTAATGTAAACCTTGGCATGAAGTGTGTCGTGCTGGCGAACCGCGAATCGCGGCGAAAGAAACTCCTCCAAAGTAAACGGATTGGTGCCGCCCATTTTCAAATTGCAAATGATCCGGATTTTCTTGTCCTTGCGTTTGGGAAAGAGTGTCTCTGAACCAGTCCCCCAGAAGGCAACGGCGCAGCGTACGTTTGCCCCGAATGTAATCTCGTTAATCGCATTTCGGAGCGCCGTGCCACTGAGAAACTGCATCTGCTGCTCCCTCGGGCTCTGTGGTTCTGTGGCCTGGACCGATTGCGGGTACTACCCGACAACCCGCCACTCGTGGATGAGCTGGTCCGGGGCCACCTCCTCGAACGTCACCGCAACGACGGCGCCCACGGGCACCTGGTAGGGCGGGGTGCCCGGGAGATTGGAATAGAAATTGACCCGCGGGTCAGCGTCCAGCGTCACCATGGCAAGGTTATACGGCTGATCGGGCATGCGCCGGTTGAGGCGGCCATCCTCGATCACGATGAAGGCCGCGACATGGCCTCTGCCCTCGACCTCCTTCCAGACCAGACTGCCAGCCGAGTTGCAAACCTGGCAGGCGGGCTGCGGCGGGTATTGCAGCCGGTCGCAGGCAGTGCAGTGCTGCAACACCAGCCGCCTTTGATTGACGGCGTCCCAGAACGGCTTGCTCAACGCATCGGAGACAGGGATCAGCTTCGGCATCGTTTCACTCCGCACCTCTCATGGCACCGGCACCCCGATCGACTTCAGCCGCGCATGCGCCCGCCCGGCCCGCGCCTTCAGCCCATCCAGGTACGTGCTGACATCCGTCCCGGGCAGGTTCAGCACCTTGCACCCCAAACGCCAGTACTCCTCGATCTGCGCCTCGGTCTCGGCCGACCCACGCGCCAGCTTCCCATGCGCCCCACAGGCCTCCGCGATCCGCCGCACGGCCGCCCGAAACGTCGGGTGCTCCAACTGCAAATGCACCCCAAGCCGCGCGCTCAGGTCCGAGTGCCCATACGCGATCATGTCGATGCCATCCACCGCCGCGATCGCCTCGACATTCTCCAGCCCCTCGAGCGACTCGATCGACACGGCCACCACGATGTTGGCATTGGCCCACGGCGCATACTCGGTTGCGTGGCGGGCGCCAAAACTCCGGTATCCGGTATGCATCCCCTGCCCCGAGATGCCGCGATCGCCGATCGGCGGATATTTCGCCTGCCGCGCAATCGCACGCGCCTCCTCAGCGTTATCGACCTCCGAAACCTGCACGCCCATGATCCCCTGATCGAGGATCGCGGGGATCAGATACGTGAACGACTTATGGATGCGCACGATCGTCGAAACATCGGTGGCCTGAAACCACCCGGCGAGATCCGCGATCGTTTCCATGTCGAACGCGCCATGTTCGTGGTCGATCATGCAGTAATCGAAGCCGGAGGCCTCGATGATCCACGGCACCCCGCGCGACGCGAACTCCTTGAGCCCGGTCCCCAGCGCGGCCCGCCCCTCGCGCACCGCCCGCCTTATACTGTTCTCTTTCATGGATCGCACGAGCCTCCCATCGCTGCGCAACCGATGGTCAACATGTCATGGCCGGTCAAGCCCGCCCATGACGGCGGCGGCCGGCGTCAGCGCGGCATCGCGCGAAAGCAGGCGTCGTCACGGCCGTCGATCGGGCCGGCATCCCCCGCCGCCAGCGCATCCGCGGCGTGGCCGCGCGGCACCGCGATACCCAAAGCCCGGGTGACGATTGAGCCAGGGATGCGGCCGATAGTGGGTCGGCCTGAACGCGTGCGGCGCCACGTGCGGTCGCACCAAGGCACCGTGCCGCCGCGGCGCGAACGGTGCGCGATGCGGCCCAACCGGTGGGCCAGCCCCGCGCAGGTGCGTCGCGATGAAGCCACCTTGGGCGCCGCGTTCAAGTTCGACGATGGCGCGGTGCGTCCCCGCCGGCACGGCGACTCCCCGGGCGGTCGTCGCCAGGAATCCGCGACCGAACCGAACGTGCCCGTCGCCGCCGCTGACATAGCTTTCGATCACCATCCGCCGGACATGGCTGCCGAAAAACGCCGCGGGATCCGAGCCGAGCACATAGGGGCTGGCCGTCGCAGCCGACAATGTCCCGTTCGCCATGGTGCCGCGGGCGGTGATGCTTTCCCCCGGCGTCACGGCGGTCCCGTTGGGCGGCCGAACCACGAGGCCGCCAATCCGCCAGCCTCCGGCGCTGGCCGTCGCCGGTCCGCGCACCAGCACCGTGCCGGGCACCCGCCGGTCGATGCGACTGGCGTCGATGGTGCCGTCGGGCTGCCGCAGCCCGCTCACCGCGATCCAATCCCCGGGACGCACCGCCTGCAGACCCTCCGTGCCGCTGCCGATCGCCACAAGCTGTCCCGCAACGACCAGCGTGCGGCCGCCGGGTCCGCCGGTGGCGCTGACCGATGTCACCGGGCCGGACACCTCATGAACCACTGCGATGCTGGCCGCGTGCAGCCCGTGGTCGTCGCTGGCGACAACGGCGGCGAGCTGCCCGACGCGCAGGGCGGCCGGCGTGTCGGACACCCCGTCCACGGTCAGCGGAGTGCTCGGCGCGTAGGCGATCTCCTGGCCATCGACGAAGACGCTGCCGAAGCCGGTGATGACGCCGACGATCCCGGTGCCGCCGATGCCGCGGTCGCTCATCTCCGGGCCGGCGCTGATCCCCGGCCCAGCGCTGATCCCCGGCCCAGCGCTGATCCCGGGACCGGCGGCCGGAGCGCCGGTACCGCCGATGCCCCGGTCGGCGGCCGGCGTGCCGCCCGGGGGAACGCAGGCGCCCCACAGTGCCAGCACCAGGCAGACCACGCGGCGCGCCGCTTTCATGGCTCCTCACCGGCGGAGTCGTTGTCCACGAACAAGTAGAGACCGAGATTGAGTCGATGGCGCGGAGTCTCGGGCGCGCTCTCCAGCTCCCGGTCGTTGGTATCCAGCAAATCCAGCGCCTGGCGATTGAACTCTGTGAGAAGTCGCTGCGCGGCTTGCCGCCCCAGGGCTTCCAGCCGAGCCACCGTCGCCGGGCTCAGGTTGTCGTAATGCGCGGCACGCTCGACGAAGGGCGCCGCTTCAGCGGCGGTCACGTTCGCCGCGGCGGCGGACAGGTGGTCGTGCAGATTTCGGCCGAAGTAGAACAATTGCTCCGCACTGCCGGGCCGCGGCACGAACGCCGCGGTGTCCAGCACCACGCGATCGTCGGCGTCCACCGTCACGATGCCGTGGTTCAGCCAGTCGTCCAGCACCGCGCGCGGCCGCACGTCCGACGTCACGGACTGCACCAGGCTTTCGAACGAGGGACCGCCCTCCGGCCGCGGCAGGCGCGGCAGCGGGCGTGGCCGCCCGTCGGCATCGACATACAAGTCCGCGCGCAGCCAGCGGGCAATGATCTGGCTGGTGCGCGTGATCACCGGCGGCACCGCCTCGGGCGCATGGGTCTCCGACCGCCACCGGCGGATTTCCTTGCGATGCACGCCGGTGAGCAAGCTGATCCGGCTGTCGGTCTGGGCGCGCGGATCGTTCAACAGATCGTGCGCGGCGACCTCGACGTAGAGGCTGCGCAGCACGTCCGCCAGCACCGGCCAGGTGACCCCACCCTGGATCAGCAGCCGCACCAGGGGGCGCAAAAGGCGCCGCACCGGCCGAAGCAGCGCGTCGGACTGAAGGGTGAACGGGGAGCGGGGCGGGACCATTCGGGTGTCGATGGGTTCGGATGCGAGACTAGGGGACCGTGGGACAAAAGCCCACATGGTGTTGACGTGGGATTATTTCCCACGTAAGTTGCGCCGAAATCGCCCCAGAGTCCACAGCGAGGATTGCCCCGTGCCCCACGCCCAAGCCGCAGCGACCGGCCCGGAAACCTGGATCGAACCCGGGTGCGGGGAGCCCGGCTGGCCGGCCGGCGAGTGCGATTTTCGCCAGCTCCGCCACCACACGAAGAACGTGCTTCAGCAAATCCTGCTGCAGATCGAGCATGCCCATGAGCTGAAGCTCACAGTGCGCGGCAGCCGGCTGTTGGCCGACCTACAGCGCCGCATCCTGTTGTCCGCGCAGATTTCCGACTCGCTGTTCGGCATCACGTGTTCGCCGCCTTCGATGCCCGAGCGGCTTCGCGTGCTGACCGACAGCACGATCCGAATGTTTGCTGACGGCACGCAGGAGATCCGCCTGGACGTGACGGTCGCCGGCGACTGTCCGGAACACCTGCAGCAACTGGTGTTGCGGGTTGCTCACGAATTCGTTGGCAACGCCGTCCGGCACGGCATGCACGCACGCCTCGTCGGCACGATCGCGGTGCGTCTGGTAACCGGCATCGATGGCGGCACGGCGCTTTTTGTCACCGATGACGGCTGGGGATTCAACGGCAGCCCGGACGCCGGCGACGGACTGAAGATAGCGGACGATCTGGCTGCCGCCGCGGGCGGCACGATCAGCCTGGTGCGAACCCACGTGACGGTGGCCGGACTGCAATTGCCGTCGCCGCGGGCACGGCACGGCCTGCGCGGCCGAAGCGCGGGACCGGGATTCGGAGTCGCTCGACAACAAGGGAGAGCCTGAAGATGAAATCGTCACTCATGAGAGCGTTGCTGATCGGCCTGGCTCTGGCGTTGAGCGGCTGCGTCGTCGCACCCGGACCCGGCGGTGGATGGTGCTACTGGCATCCGAATCGTTGCGGCCGCTGATGCCTGCCGCATGGATACGAGGAATGTGTTGCGCCGCCTGCTGGGCCTGTCAGGAGCAATTGCCATGCAGAAAATCTCGTCTTGCCTGCGGACTGTCCTGTGCGCCGCTGTACTGGCGACGTTTTCCTCCGTTGCGCTGATGCCGACGCCGGCGTCGGCGGCGTGGTACCACCACGGCTGGGGTTGGCATCCCGGTTGGCATTATGGCTGGCACGGCTGCTGCTGGGGTCCACATGTCGTCGTCGGCGTTGTTCCGCCGGTCGTCTATGCGCCGCCGCCCGTTGTCGTCGGTCGGGTTTGGGTCCCGCCGCATTGGAATGGTCCTTACTGGGTCCTCGGACATTGGGCATGATGCGCGCGTCCCGCCTCGACGAAACCGGCCGTTCCGATGGTCGCTATTCCACGTCCGGCCGCTCGGCTAATATGCATTCGTCCAAGAGGGGGAAAGCCTGACATGATCAACCTGAGCAGTATCGGCCACGTTCTGTTGCGGGTCTCCGACGAGGAAGCCTCCAAGCGGTTCTACCGCGACGTGCTGGGCTTTCGCATCGCGGAGCAGGACCCAGAGCATGGCGGCGTGTTCATGACCCTGGGCGACGGCTTTCATACCATCGACGTGTTCCAGCATTCCGCACCGCAGGATGCGCCAAGGCCGCAGCGCGGACAGCTCGGGCTTGGGCACATCGCGTTCAAGGTCGCCAGCTATGCGGCGTTGCGCGACGCCTACACCCACCTGCTGCAGAACGGCGTCGAGATCCAGCGAGCCGCCGACCATATCTGCCAGCGCAGCATCTATTTCGCCGATCCTGACGGCAATGGCCTGGAGATCTATTACGAAATGCCCGGGTCGCTGGAGCTGTTTCCGAACGGTCGCGGCGACGAGGACGAAGTGCTGCCCTTGAGCGCCGCAAACGATCCGCTGCCGCAGTGGCTTGTCGAGGAATGGCCCGGCCCCGCTGCGATGGCCAAGGTCGAACGCCTGCGCCACCAGCCGGCACCCGCGGCGGCCGATTGACCCTGCCGGCCAAACCGCCCCGGCGCGGCTGACAGCGCCGGGCGCTGGGGCGGACGGCCACTGACGCCATTACCCCGGCATCGGCGGTAGGATCGGCGAAGCACCGCCATCCGCCCGCGGCGGCGCCCGCCTGGCCTGACGTTGGCCGCGACCCGCCTGTCGGCGTTCCGACGCGCCTTATGTGTCAGCAGATGCCCGACACCGCGCGGTGATGCGATCCTGTCGTGTCATGGTTGCATCTGACACGAACCTGCTGATAGGGTCCGTTCTGCGTGGGCAAAGATAAGCCCTCCACGACAGGCAGGCCACAAATCAGGGAGTTCAAATCGATGTCCGGGTACGCCAGAACCGCAGAGATTCCGTGGTGGAAAGAACCCACCAAGGACCAATGGTACGCCTATTGCGCCGCCTGGATGGGTTGGACGCTCGACGCGTTCGACTTCACCGTCTTCCTGCTGATCATGGCGCCGATCGCGCAGGAGTTCAAAGTTCCGCTGATCGACGTGACCGCGATCTTCTCGGTCACGCTGATCATGCGCCTGAGCGGCGCGACGGCATCCGGCTGGCTGGCCGATCGGCTGGGACGCCGGGCGCCTCTGCTGATCTCCATTCTTTGGTATTCCGTCTGCAATTTCCTCGCCGGCTTCTCGCCCAACTTTACGTTCCTGTTCGTGATCCGGGCGATCCTGGGCATCGGCATGGGGGCGGAATGGCCGGCCGGCGCGGCACTCGCGATGGAATCCTGGCCGGCACGGTCGCGCGGGCTGATGTCCGGCGTCCTGCAGGGCTCCTGGGGCCTCGGCTTCGCACTGTCCGGCCTGGCTTACGGCTTCCTGTACGCGCCGTTGGAAGCATGGCATAAGGGCTACGGCTGGCGCGGCATGCTGATCCTGGGCGTGCTGCCGGCCCTGGCCTGCGTCTGGATCCGCATCTACGTGAAAGAGCCCGAGGTCTGGTCGGAAAACAAGAAGATCCAGAACGCAACGCAGCAGCAGGTCACCCTGCCGCTGTTCGCCATCTTCAAGCGCAAGTATCTCTACAATACGCTGACGGGCTGCCTGTGGATGGCCGCGAACTTCTGCACCTACTACGCAGTCTGGGCCATGCTCGGCACTTACCTGACGAAACAACTGGGCTGGACGCCGGCGCAGGTCTCGGTTCCGGTGTTCTGGGGCAACATCCTCACGTTCATGGCCTGCGCCTTCTGGGGTGCGGTGTCGGAGCGAGTCGGCCGGCGCTGGGCGCTGATGATCCCCACGACCGTCGCCTTGTTCCTCATTCCGCTCTACATCATGCAGACCGACCGGACCTTGTTCCTCGCATTCTTCCTGCTGTTCATTTGTTTCTTCAGCGGCAAGGACGCGTTGAACCCCGGCTGGCTGTCGGAACGCTTCCCAACCGAGGTACGCGCCACCGCCGCCGGTTTCATCTATCACCAGGGCGCGGTCTGGGGCGCGGCAGTCGCGCCGATCCTGACTTACTTTGCGGTGAACCAGGGCATGGGGTTCGCTCGACCGATGATGTACGGCGCGATTGGTTCGCTGGTCGTGTTTATCATCGCGGTCTATCTGGGGCCGGAAACCAAAGGCATGATCATGACCGCCGATCTGGAAGTGATCGAGGCCGAAGTAACGCTCGGTTAGGCTGCAACGGCACGGCCGGGACGCGAGTCCCGGCTGTGCCAGCTTCCGATACAGACATTTCGCGACGCGAATTGCATTGCTGCGTTCGGCAAAACGCAACATGCACCCGCATCACGGCATCACGGCATCACCGCATCACCGCATCACCGCATCACCGCATCACCGCGCCATCGGCATCGGCATCGGCATCGGCATCATGTTGTGGTTCAAATGCGCCATGATCCACAACGATCCGGCAATG
>DASXFW010000280.1:0-11025 GCA_036489395.1 Acetobacteraceae bacterium
CTAACCCCCTCCCTCAAGGGGAGGGGGAACCTCAAGTTCCGCCGACGCCGCTTCATCCAGGGTCGGTGGCCAACTCGCAATGACACATGTGCCGGCGGATGCGGTGCGTCGCCGGACTTTACCGCTTCTCGACCACCGACACTTCGGGATCCAGCCAGAACGCCCACACCGCTGCGCCGGATACAAGCAACGCCGCGGCCACGATGAACGGCGCCCGCCAGGAGCCGTATTGCACGAGAATGCCGAACACCACCGGCGACAGCGCGCCACCGATATTCCCTGCCATGTTCATCATCCCGGACACGGTGCCGGAGTATTGCCCACCGACATGCATGGGCACGGACCACGAAGGACCGATCGTGCATTCCAGGAAGAACATCGATGCCGTCAGGCATAGCACCGCGGTATAGGCATTGTTGGCCATCGCAGCCGGCACGATGAACAGGGCGCAGCCGAGCAGACCCACGATCGCGACCAGCCGGCGCGCAAGTTTCGTGCGTCCGGTCTTCACCAGCAGCCAGTCGGTGGCCAACCCGCCGAACGTGTCGCCGACGACCCCGGCCCAGAGCGGCAGCGAGGCGAAAATGCCGACCTTGAGCAGCGTGAAGTGCCGGTATTCGATCAGGTACGAAGGCAGCCAGCTCAGGAAAATCCACAGGCAATACACATAGGTGAAGTAGGCGCACATGATCGCCCACATGTTGGGAGACCGGAACAGCGTTGCCCACGGCAGCGTCGCCGTGTTCACAACCGGCGTCGGGTTGATCTTCCCCTGTTCGTCAACCCCTCGAATATACGCCAGCTCCTCCAGGCTCACCGAGCGCTGTTCCTCCGGCGCGTTGCGATAGCAGAGGTACCACAACACGGACCAGGCCAGCGCGAGCCCGCCGGAGATGTAGAACACCCAACGCCAGCCGAATGCTGCGATGATCGCCACCGCGAACGGCGGCGCGATGGCGGCGCCAAGCCGGCTGGCGCTGTGCGACACGCCCTGCACCAGGCCGCGTTCGTGGCGCGGGAACCATAGCTGCATCGAGCGCGTCGCGGTCGGAAATGCTCCCGCCTCGCCGATACCGGAGAGGAAGCGCATGGCGGCGAAGGACGTCACGCCGGTGGCGGCGGCGACGGATGCCGTCATGATCGACCAGTAGGCCATCAGCGCCGCCAGCACTCGGCGGGGGCCGAAACGATCCCCTAGCCAGCCGCCGGGGATTTGGAACAGCGCGTAGCTCCAGACAAAGGCGCTGAAGATGGCGCCCATGGTGATCTTGTTGAAGCCGAATTCCTTGCTGATAACTGGCGCAGCGGTGGACATGTTGACCCGGTCGAGATAGGCGATCAGGTACATCAGGCTGATCAGGAACAGCACAAACCAACGCTTCGAGCTCGAGTGATTCGTCGTCGAGGTCATGATCTGTCAAACTCCAGCGGCCGGACAACGTTGCCCGATCGAATGCAGAATGGCGGAAGTGTATTAATTTTACCTTACCCCGGCGATCGGCCCACCCGGCCCTCTGTCATTGCGAGAAGCGAAGCGACGAAGCAATCCCGGTCGGGACGAGCCGAGGAACGCTCGTCACGACCGGGATTGCTTCGGCCAGGCGGCCTAACAAGAAACAAGGCCTCCCCTCCCCTTGTGGGAGGGGTTGGGGGAGGGGTCGATTTGTACGCCTCGACCCCTCCCCCAACCCCTCCCTCAAGGGGAGGGGGGACCTACGCTGCGACCGTCACAGTCTCATCCAGCGCGGGTCGGCCCGCCGGCCGGTGGCAACACGCAATGACAAAGGGGGCAGGCTATGCCTCGGCCAGCGCCGCCAGCGGCCGCTGCGGATGCACGAACAACCACAGCACTGCGCCCGCCACCCCTGACAGCGCGATGCCGATCATCGCGCCCGACCAGCTTCCGGTCCAACTGACCAGCGCCGCCATCAGCATTGGCCCGGCCACGCCCGCCGCGTTCCCCCAGAAATTCGTCCACCCGGACACCAGCCCCGTCGCGCCGCGTCCCAGGTCCTGCGTGGAGGGCCAGATCGACACCTGCGTCACGCCGACCGAGGCCAGCGACAGGCACAACAGCGCCATCATCAGCGGAATGCCCGGCGTGCGTGCCGCCGCCATCAGTGCCACCGCGCTGACCACGAAGCCGGCAATCGCCAGCGGCACGCGCGTCGCCCAGACCGATCCGGTGCGGCGCAGGATCGCATCCGCCACCGCGCCGGTGATGAAGACCGAGCAAAACATCGCCACCCAGGGCAGCGACGCGTAGATGCCCATCGCCTTCAGCGACAGGTGCCGTGCGGTAATCAGGTAGGTGGGCAGCCAGGTGCCGTAGAAACTCTGGATCATCACCAGGAAGAAGTACTGCACGCCGATCGCCCAGAACTGCGCCTCGCGCAGGCAGCGCGCGAACGCGCCGGGCGGGATTGGCGGCGCGAGGTGTTCGTCGCCCTCGCCGATGATGGCGATTTCCGCGGGTGTGATCTTGGGGTGCTCCGACGGGCGGTCGCGGAAGAACGCCCACCACGCGAAGGCGAGGAAGATGCCCAACGCGCCGTAGGCGTAGAACGCCCAGCGCCAGCCGAATTCCAGGATGACCCATGTGGTGATCGGCGCGGCGGCGATTGGCCCGAGGTACAGGCCGCCGAGCAGGATGGAGTTGCCCTTGCCGCGCTCGCGCAGCGGGAACCAGCGGCGGATGGCGACGATGGAGCTTGGCCAGTCGGCGGCCTGGCCGACGCCCAGCAACGCGCGCAGGCCGATGAACGACGTCAGGCTGAAGCCGAGCGGCGTGGCCGCGGTTAGCACCGACCACAGGGCGTTGGCCCAGAACAAGGTGCGGCGCGGGCCGAAACGCTCGGCCAGCCAGCCGCCGGGAACCTGCAGCAGCGCATAGGTCCAGGAGAAACTGGTGAGGATCAGCGACATCTCGTAGAGCGAGAAGCCGTACTCGTGCTGGATGGTGGGTGCCGCGACGGCGATCGCCGTGCGGTCGAGCGACATCACGAAGGTGATCGGCGCCAGCAGAAAGAACATCAGCGACCATCGGACGCCGCCAGTACGCGTCGGCATGTCTTGTCCTCTCTCCATGGCATATTGCGCGGTCAGTCGTGCCGCGGTGGCACCACGTTGCGCCGGCATTGCGGTGGTGTCGCGCGGAATCTGGCGCCGTTCGGGATACTCACTGTGGCGCATCCCAGCGGAAGGCGAACACCCTTCCGTCCCCCGCCAGGTAGATCCGTCCGGCCGCCACGATCGGCGTGACGAAGTGGCGCAGGCCGGGAAGCGGCTGGCTGGCGAACACCGGGGCGCCGGTGTCGCCGCGATAGCCATGCAGGCGCTCGTCGCCCTCGGCGCCGGCGATCCAGACGATCGGCTCCGCGTCGCCTGATGACGTGGTAACGATGGGGATGCCGCGTCCCTTCATGGGTGCGCACCAGACCGGCCGCAGATCGGTCGGGCTGACCGCCAGCGCCATAACCGCGGTCGTGCTGCGTCCGTCCGGGCAGAGCGCGCCCGGCGCGCGGAAGGCGACCAGCATCTGGCTGCCGCTGCGATAGACCACCGGCGCCTGGATGATCACTCCGTTCGCGACGCGCCGCACTGCCAGTGCGCCGCCGATGCCGCCCATGTTGTCGCGGTCAAGCAGATAGGCGTTGCCGTCCTTGCCCAGCGCCACGAGGCGACGCACGTCGCCGGGCAGATCGACCGGTACGGGCACCGTGCCGCCGAGGTCCAGGTCGTGCTCGTTCAGCGCGGCGAAATCGCGCGGCGCGAAGAAATCGTGCGGGTCGATGCTGTGCGGCAGGGCAGGGGATTCGCGAAAGGCGCTCATCCCGTCGTCCCAGGGATCCACCACCGTGGGGGCATGCTCTGTGTTGCCGGTGGTGAAATACAGGTGATCGTCGGCGACGCTCATGCCGCCGGGCGACCAGACGCCGCCTTTGGGGCCTCGCGTTATCCACGCGGCGACCACGTGGGGCGACGCGGTGGCAAAGCCGACGACCATGCCGTGGTAGTCGCCGCAGTCGCCCGCGTGCCCGCCGAAGGCCACGAACACGCTACCGTCCAGCAGTGCCAGCGCCGCGCGCTGGTTCTGGTCATGGGAGACGAAGCGAACGCCTCGCGCGGCCAGAGCGACGCCGACATCGAGTGGCCAGCCTGGCAGGATCGCGCCATCGGCCAGGCGCAGGCCGAACATGGTGTGGCGTGCGCCGCGCGGTCCATCCAGCGCGGCATCGAGGAAAATCGCACCCCGTGCCGGATCGATCACCGGCGTGCCGGTGATGCCGAGCGGGTCGATATTGGTGCAGGGCAGCGCCGTCGCCGGGACGGGCGCGCCGAGCCGGTGCTGCCAGGCCGGCTTGCCGGTGGCGGCGTCGAGCGCCAGCACGATATTGTCCTCGGTCGCGACCACGACGAGGCCCGGGCCGCCAGCGGGCGGCTGCCAGAACAACGGCTGGGCATAGACGTGGCCCGGGATGCGACCGTCGAAGCCGGGGTCAGGGGCGAGGTGGGATGCCGCGGCCCACGTCAGGCCCGGCGCGCTGTAGTGGCCGCTGCGCGCGGCGTCGGCGTGATAGGTGGTGACGCTGGGGGTTCGGTCGGCGGCCGCGCCGGCCGAAAAGGCCAGCAACATGGCGGCGCTCGCCAGTGCGCGCAGCGAGACGGTTCGGGGCATCCAGGTTCTCCTGCGCTGGGCACGTGACGGGCTTGCCCGGCGGAGCGCCGCAGGCTGCTTGCCGCAACGAATCATGCCGAAGGCGGTGGGGCGAATGATAGAGCATGTTTGATCGCCGAACATGGCACTCGTCTGCAACCAAACGGAATTACACTGTGCCGCCGGGCGTTGACATCCGAAGGTACCGGGCGGCCCACCGGGCGGCGAAATGGCGGAGAATGGGCGGCACATGACCGCAAGGGGATTGTTCTGCGGCTGGCGTGCCGGCGTGCTTGCCGTGGGACTGGTGGTCCTCTGGCCGGTGGTGGCTTGTACCCCGGCCTCCGCCGCGCGCATCGAGGCCACGGTGACCGACGATTCCGGCAAGCCGCTGGAACATGCGGTGGTGACCGTCACGCCGGTGGGCGCGGTCGCGGTGCCGGCCGGCGTGCGGGAACGTCTGGCCACGGCCACCATCGACCAGCGCGATGAAACGTTCATGCCGGAGGTCGTCGTCGTCCATACCGGCGGCACGGTCGTCTTCCGCGACAGCGATACCGTGCGGCATCACGTCTATTCGTTTTCCATCATCAAGCAGTACGCCGGCGATCGCGTGCCCCCTCCCCGCCATCCTGCCGAGTAAAGGGTTCCAAGGGCGATGCCCTTGGCGGGGTTCCAAGGGGCAGAGCCCCTTGGTGGGGGTTTCGGGGGCGAAGCCCCCGTCCTTTCCGCCCCCTCCCGCCCACCGGGAGCGGCCCGCAAACCGGCTCATGCTCAGAACGACAGCCGCATTGCCGATTTCCCCTTGGCTTTTCTCCGCCATCGGCGTCATGGTGCCCGCGTCCCGGCCGCCCGGCGCGGGAGAGAGCGGGTCATGCCCCGCCGCCGAAGGCGCAACCGGCCCCCGGAAACGCTCAGGCACAACGGACCGCGGCGGGTTTGGGATCTCTGGAAAGACGGCGTGTGCCGCACCGACGGAGTAAGGGGCCGCAGCCCCGAATCTCTCAGGTTCCGCGACAGAGGGGGGTCAGCCACGTTGGCACAATGCCGGCGGGGTGACCCGAGTCTGGAGTGGCCCCTTGATCGAGAACGCGCTGCCCGACGATCCCACGCCTGTTCCGCTGCGGGCGACGCCGCTGGACGCATGGCACCGGCGTCTTGGCGCCCGCATGGTGCCGTTCGCCGGCTATGCGATGCCGGTGCAGTACGATTTCGCCGGCGACCTGGCCGCACGTTGCCGTGGCGGCATCCTGGCGGAGCACCTGCACTGCCGACGGCACGCCGCGTTGTTCGACGTCTCGCACATGGGCCAGGCGACGCTGACCGGCGCCACCGCCGCCGCGGCGCTGGAGCGCCTCGTCCCCGGCGACATTCTCGGCCTGAAGCCCGGACGCCAGCGCTACACCCTGTTCACCAACGAGGCGGGGGGCATCCTCGACGACCTGATGGTCGCCAACATCGGCCGCGAGCGCATGTTCGTGGTGGTGAACGCCAGCCGCAAGGCGGACGACTTCGTGCATCTCGCCGATGGACTGCCGGCCGGTGTGACGCTGACCGAGCATGAGGATCGCGCGCTGCTGGCGGTGCAAGGACCGGACGCCGCGGCGGTCCTGGGGCGGTTGGCTCCCGAGGCGGCGCATTTGCCGTTCATGGGTGTGGCGGAAGTCTCGGTCGCGGGGATCGGCTGCCTGGTCTCGCGCTCCGGCTACACCGGCGAGGACGGGTTCGAATTGTCGGTCCCGGCAGACCGGGCCGAGGCCCTGGCCGACCGCCTGTTGCAGGAACCGGAAGTCGCTCCCGCCGGCCTGGGTGCGCGCGATTCGCTGCGGCTGGAGGCGGGGCTTTGCCTGTACGGCAACGACATCGACGAGCTGACCACGCCGGTGGAGGCGGATCTCGTATGGGCCATCGGCAAGCGCCGGCGTATGGCGTGGGACTTTCCGGGCGCGGCGGTCGTGCGCGACCAACTCGACAACGGCACCACGCGGCAACGCGTCGGCATCCGCCCCGATGGGCGCGCGCCGGCGCGTGCCCTGGCGGATATCGTTGCCGATGATGGCACCGAGGCCGGGGTCGTCACGTCGGGTGGGTTCTCGCCGTCGCTGAATGCGCCGATCGCCATGGGCTACGTGCGCCGCGACCTCGCCGCCGACGGCACGCGCGTCCACCTGATCGTGCGCGACAAACCGCTGCCGGCGCGAGTCGTGCCGCTGCCCTTCGTCCCTCATCGCTATGCCCGATAAAAGGAACCTTTCCATGCCCAGCAAGAGCACGGACAAGCGCTACACCAAAGAACACGAGTGGGTGTCGCTGGATGGCGACATCGCCACGATCGGCATCACCGATCACGCGCAGGAGCAACTCGGCGACGTGGTGTTCGTCGAACTGCCCGAGGTGAACCGCGCGGTCACCGCCGGCGAGGCCTGTGCCGTGGTGGAAAGCGTGAAGGCGGCGTCGGATATATATGCGCCGCTGACCGGCAAGGTAGTCGAGACCAACTCCGCGATCGTCGATGACCCGGCATTGGTGAATTCCGATGCGGAGGGCGAGGCCTGGTTCTTCCGCCTCGAGCTCGACGACACCGCGGCGCTCGATGCGCTGATGGATGCGGACGCCTATGGCGAATACGTGGAGACGCTCGGCTGATGGACTTCGAACCTTCCGCGCTGGCCGAGCTGGCGGAGCTCGCGGCGGCCGACGGCTTCGCGACGCGGCACATCGGCCCCTCGGAATCCGACCTCGCGGCGATGCTGCGCGTGGTTGGCGCCGCCACGTTGGAAGAACTGGCGGCGAAGACGGTGCCGCCTGACATCCGCGCGCACGCGAAGCTGGACCTGCCGCCGCCGTTGGACGAAGCCGCGGCGATCGCCGAGCTGCGCGGGCTGGCGGAGCGCAACGTGCGCAAGAAGTCGCTGATCGGCATGGGCTATCACGGCACGCACATGCCGCCGGTGATCCAGCGCAACGTGTTCGAGAATCCCGGCTGGTACACCGCCTACACGCCGTACCAGGCGGAGATTTCCCAGGGCCGGCTTGAGGCGTTGCTGAACTTCCAGACCATGATTTGCGAACTGACCGGCATGGAGATCGCGAACGCCTCGCTGCTGGACGAAGCGACCGCCGCGGCCGAAGCGATGGCGATGGCACACGGCGCAGGGCGGACGAAGTCCGACGTTCTGGCGGTCGCCGCCGACCTGCATCCGCAAACCCGCGCGGTCCTGGCAACGCGGGCCAAGCCGATCGGCATAACGCTGGTCGATGTCGCACCCGGCGACGTGGCGGCGATCCGCGCGGCGCGGCCGTTCGCGCTGATGCTGCAATACCCCGGCACGACGGGCGAGATCCGGCCCTTGTTCGCGGAAATAGACGCGGCGCACGACGTCGATGCGCTGGCGATCGTCGCGGCCGATCTGCTGGCGTTGGCGCTGCTGACGCCGCCCGGCGAGATGGACGCCGACGTGGTGGTCGGCTCCGCGCAGCGATTCGGCGTGCCGATGGGATTCGGCGGCCCGCATGCCGGGTTCTTTGCGACGCGCGATATCTACAAGCGCCACATGCCCGGGCGGCTGGTCGGCGTGTCGGTGGATGCGGCCGGCGCGCCGGCGACGCGGCTCGCGCTGCAAACGCGCGAGCAACACATAAGGCGCGAGAAGGCCACGTCGAACATCTGCACGTCGCAGGTGCTGCTGGGCGTGATCGCCGGGTTCTATGCAGTGTGGCATGGGCCGGAGGGACTGAAGCGCATCGCCCGCCGGGTGAATTTGATGGCGCGGCTGCTGGCCGACGTTTGCGCGCATGCCGGTTACGAGCAGCGGCACGGCGCGTTCTTCGATACGATCGTGGTCGAGTGCGGGAATGCGGATGCGATGCTGCGCGCCGCTGCCGCGGCGGGGTTTAATCTGCGTCGCGTGGACGATGGTGCGGTGGGTATCGCGCTGGACGAGACGGTGACGCACGAGGAACTGTCGGCGCTGGCCGGTGTGCTGGGCGGGGAACTCAACGAAGCGCCGGCCAGTATTCCGGCGGCACTGGTGCGCAACACGTTCTTCCTGGAACAAGCGGCGTTCAACCAGTACCGCTCGGAGCATGAGATGCTGCGGTATCTGAAGCGGCTGGAAGACAAGGACATCGCGCTGAACCGCAGCATGATCCCGCTGGGTTCGTGCACGATGAAGCTGAATGCGGCGGCGGAGATGTTTGCCGTCTCGCTGCCCGGCTTCGCCGACATCCATCCCTTTGCGCCGGAGGACCAGACCGAGGGCTACGCCACGCTGATCCATCGGCTGACGACGTGGCTACAGGAGATCACCGGCTTCGCGGCGGTGACGGTGCAGCCGAATGCCGGCTCGCAGGGCGAATACTCCGGCCTGCTGACGATCCGTGCCTGGCACGAGTCGCGTGGCGAGGCCGCGCGCGACGTTTGCCTGATCCCGTCGTCCGCGCACGGCACCAATCCGGCGAGTGCGGCGATGGCGGGGCTGCGCGTGGTCGTGGTGGGCTGCGATCGCGAGGGCAACGTCGATCTGGCGGACCTGCGGACCAAGGCGGCACTGCATCGCGATCGTCTCGCGGCGCTGATGGTGACCTATCCCAGCACGCATGGCGTGTTCGAGGCGGCGATCCGCGAGATCTGCACCATCGTGCACGAAGCCGGCGGTCAGGTTTACATGGACGGCGCCAACCTGAACGCGCAGGTGGGGCTTACGTCGCCCGCGGCGGTGGGCGCCGACGTGTGTCATCTGAACCTGCACAAGACGTTCTGTATTCCGCATGGCGGCGGCGGGCCTGGCGTCGGACCGATCGGCGTCGCGGCGCATCTGGCGCCGTTCCTGCCGAACCATCCGCTGCGCGCGGATGCCGGGCCGGCGACGGGGTTCGGACCGGTGTCGGCGGCGCCGTTCGGCTCGGCGCTGATCCTGCCGATTTCCTATGCGTATATCCGCATGATGGGCGCAGCGGGGCTGACGCGCGCGTCGGAAGTCGCGATCCTGAATGCGAACTATATCGCGCATCGGCTGCGTGACGCTTATCCGGTGCTTTACACAGGGCCGGGCGGGATGGTCGCGCACGAGTGCATCATCGACTGTCGCGGCTTCCAGGCCGAGGCGGGCGTCATGGTTGAAGACATCGCCAAGCGTCTGGCGGATTTCGGCTTCCACGCGCCGACCATGTCATGGCCGGTGGCGGGCACGCTGATGATCGAGCCGACGGAAAGCGAAAGCAAAGCCGAACTCGACCGGTTCTGCGAGGCGATGCTGGCGATCCGTGCGGAAATCGCGGTGATCGCGGCGGGGCGCCTGGATCGGTCGGACAACCCGCTGAAACACGCGCCGCACACCGCTCGGGAAGTGATGGCGGAGGTGTGGACGCACGGCTATTCGCGCGAGCAAGCGGCATTCCCGCTGTCATGGGTCGCGGCGGCAAAGTACTGGCCGCCGGTGAAGCGGGTGGACAACGTGTACGGCGACCGGCATCTGGTCTGCACGTGCGCCCCGCTGGAGGCGTACGCGGACGCGGCGGAGTAGTGCGGTCCCTGCGAGATCGGACGGGTCGGGTGCCGGCAAAGCGCCCAGCCGCCTCAATGTTATAGCCGTGACATGACTATAATTGCGGCATGAGCGCGTAAAGCGTCGCCGAAGTCAAGAACCACCTTCCTGCAGTTCCTGCACTGATCGACCGCGCACTGGCCGGTGAGTCCGTGGTGATCACGCGGCATGGCCGCCCGGTCGCTGAACTACTCAGCAGTCGGCAAGTTGGGCGACGATTAGTAATGTGTCATGGCCGGCCCACGGGTCGCGCCAAAGGCGCGCCCGAGGACAAGCTCCGGCCGGCCACCCACGACTTTGCCGTGCAACACGAAGGAAAGACGTGGATGGCCGGGTCAACCCTCGGGCCAAGCCCGTGGGCATGGCCCGGTCATGACACTGTGGGCAGTGTCGCCCTACTTGCCGGCTGATGAGTAAAGCCGATTCCGGCACCCCCACAACGGATTACCCACGCGGACCTGACATGGCTTACGGCGCGCGCGTCAACTTGCGCCACCCGGTCGAGGACGCCGGCACCTTGCTTAGCCGCATGCGTGATGAAGACCGGAGGTGAAAATTTATCTCGACGTCAGCTTCATCATTCCCCTGTTCATTAGAGCGTGGTCGCTTGAGGTTGACTCCGTACCAAGCGATTTGGTATCGTGACCGGCCCCGATTACGAGTACAACTAAGACCGCTAGCCACTAGTGTCCGGTCAATTCCCCCATAGTTTCAATTGGTTAGGGTTCATGTCGGTCTCGGATTCGTCGGCGGTATGAGAAAGTGCTGATTTTATCCCGATCTTCTCAAACACTGTGACTGAAATCACCTGGAGCAATGTGT
>DASXFW010000372.1:0-13197 GCA_036489395.1 Acetobacteraceae bacterium
AGCGCGGCAGCCCGTTGCGCCGCGCCCGGCGCCTCGGTGACGTCCATGCCAGTGCCCCGGAGCATGCGCAGGTAATTGGCGTGGTTCTCGATCCACGCGCCGCGCTCTTCGTCCGTCAGCGGGCGGTTGTTGGCCGGCACCGAGAAATTCGGCGTCCGCTGGAACACCGTGACGTGCGCCGCCTGCGCCGCGATGATCGGGATCGACTGGATCGCCGAAGAGCCGGTGCCGATCACCGCGACGCGCTGGCCGGTGAAGTCGACGCCCGCATGCGGCCACCGGCCGGTGTGGTAGGTCGGGCCCTCGAAGCGGTCGGCGCCGGCGATGTCCGGCTCGCGCGGCATCGACAGGCACCCCGTCGCCATGATCAGGAACCGCGCCCTGATGCTGTCGCCGCGATCCGTCGCGATGGTCCAGAGGTTGGCGGCGGCGTCGAAGCTCGCCGTCTGCACCGCGGTTTCGAACGCGATCAGCGGCCGCAGGTCGTAGGTCTCGGCGACGAAGCGGGCGTAGGCGAGGATTTCCGGCTGGGTGGCGTACTTCTCGGTCCACCGCCACGTATGCAGCAGTTCCTCCGACCAGGCGTAGGAGTAACTGAGGCTGGGAATGTCGCACCGGCAGCCGGGATAGCGGTTCCAGTACCAGGTGCCGCCGACGTTGGATCCCGCCTCCAGCACGCGCACGCGCATGCCGAGTTCGCGCAGTCGGTAGAGCTGGTAGATGCCCGACATGCCGGCGCCGATGACGATGGCGTCGTATTCGGGAATCGGCGTGTCGCCGGCGGTCGTGTTGCTTGCGTCTGTCGCGGCCATCTGCCTCGTCGCTCCTGGATTGGCCGCAGGTTACTCGCGAGTAGGGGCGGCATGCAAAGGTCAGACCCCGAGCCATTGCAGCCCGCCCGGTAAGTCCCGAGCCGCATAGTCCACTTGAAGCACGCGCCGGCGCGCCGGCAGCGCTGCGGCCTCGGATGCGTGCACGATCGGGGTGCCGTACAGCCAGATGTCGCCAGCCCGGGCGATGCACGAGATAGTCCCGCATTTACGGACAACGGCGCCGATTTCGCCGCTGCGCAACCGACCCAACCGGTGAGAGCCAGGTGCAATCAGCAGCGGCGCGTTGGTGTCTGGGACATCGTCAAGATGCACGCGCAACGTGACCATTCCGGCCAGCAGATCGAACGGCGGTGCAACATGCAGCATGCCTCGCTTCATTGTCCACGGACCGTAACCATCGACGTCCCGTCGTTCGACAACACTGATCGTGCGATCCTGATGCCAGTCGAGCGACCAGTTCATCGCGGCCGTCTTGTCGAACAGAATGGCTCGAACCGCTTGGCAGCGCGGTCCGAGCGCGGCGGCGGCAACACGGCCGATCGCGCCATCACAGGCAAGCAACGGCCGGAGAGTCGTCAGGCCGGCAATGCGCACGCCGGCACGATCCGGCGGCAGGTGCACGAACATGTGACGAAGTTCCGCCAGCACCGCGGCGGCAGCGCCCGCGCAGCATTCTGCGCCATCTCTCGACAGAGACAGTGCCGCGTAACCGGGCTGTATCGTGGTCAGTGTCGTCTTCATCGCGCAGTGCCGGCATCAGGGTGCCACCGGCGTGCGCGAGTCAACCTCAAGCGACCATGCTCTGGTGGCGCGAGTCATTCAAAGCGATGTGTTCGACGCCGGTCCGTCACAACTGTGGATGGCTCAGGTCCTGCCGTCGTAAACCGCAGGGCAATCGCCTATGCCGGGAATCCGCGCGGAACACCCGGGCAGCGCCCGTGCGGACCGTTGCAAGTTTAGATTTTAACACGGAGAAAGATCGAGGAACACGGAGTGCCACGGAGCCGCTTTCCCGGTGGGCAACGCTGCAGCGAACGCCTCGTCTGCAATAGATTCTGTTGTATTCCACGGCTATGCAGGCAGCAGTACACGAGCACGGTCGCTCCGTGGTTCTCCGTGGCCCTCGCCCGTCCTCCGTGTTAAAATCTACACTTGCAACGAATCGCACGGACTTCGCGGGTAAAGCGGAGAGTCCCCCGCCGCCGCTCCGCGCTGGCATCCGCCACATGCGACGGCCCTGTCGGAACCCGTCAGAATCGCTGACGCGAGGTACTGGTAATGCAGAAGCGGAAATTCTGTAAAACACTGTGCCTGCCTCTGCATGACTCTGTGTTGAAATGCGAGCCGAGCCAAACCGGGAAAGCTTCGCATTCCTACACGATGACCGACCAGTACAACCCCCGTCGCTGCCGCCTACATCGGCGGCACGAGCCCGTTCTTGCCCACTGCAATACGGTTCGCGGTCAGCGTGCCGTCGGCTGATTTTGATGCGAAAACGATGACATGCGCGCCAGGCACCAGCATCGCGCGCGAGCCAGGCTCGAACGTTACAACCGGAGTGCCCGGCGGCACCATGACGGTCTGCTGGCCGCCTTTGTAGCTGATCGTCAGCGTGCGGCCCGAGCTGCCGGTCACCGACCCGACCGTGCCATTCGTCATCGTGCTCTGCGGCTGCAGATCGAACGGACGGAAGCCTTCGCCGGTGCCGCGCATGCTCTCGGGGAACACGTGCACCTCCAGCGCGCGTTGTGTGCCGTCGGACTGTGGCATCGCGGCGGTGCCGATGAACGAGCCGGATTTGATGTCGGCGAGCGACACGGGCGCGATCGCCGACACGCCGGTCTTCGGCGTCAGCGCCACGGTGTCTTTCTCGCCGCCGCGCGTGGTGACGCTGATGCTGTCCGCGGTGATCGCGTCGATCGTGGCGCGCAGCCGCACGGGCTGCGGTGTCTGCGCCTGCGCCGCGCCGGCGGCGACGAGCCATGCCGCGACGGCGGCCGCGCGCCACAGATGGCGGCGGGCAAAATGATGAGCCTGCACGTGTGTTCTCCCCCCAACGATGCGCGCCTGATGTGGGGACGCCTGGCCGGCTGCAAAGGTGCGGTGTGTTACGTGCGGTGTGTTACGTGCGGCGGAAGAATCGGTCCGCGTTGCCGGACAGCAGCTTGCGCATCCGCGGCTCGCCCATCGCCGACCACTCCAGGATGTTGGCTACGGAATCTGGGAACTGGCACTCGGAATGCGGATAATCCGACGCGTACATCAGCACTTCGTCGCCCAGGAAGCGCGTCACGTCAGCGAACATGTCCTCGCCCTCATGATGCTCTATCGAGCAAAAGAAGCGGCCGCTTTTCATGTAATCGCTCGGATGCTGCTTGAGCTCCGGGATGCCGCCGACGTACTCGGCTTGCTCGTCCATGCGCTTGCCCCAGAAGGGCAGCCAGCCGAAGCCGCATTCCAGCACGCCCATGCGCAGCTTCGGATACTGGTCGAACAAGCCCGCGCCGATGAACCCGGCGACGAAGCGCATTGCGCCCCAGGGATGCGCGGCCAACCGGCCGATGAAGATGTTATCCCACAGGTCGCGATAGCCGGGATAATACGGCGGCGTCCAGGTGAAGCTGTGATTGGCGATCGGCAGGTCGAATTCCTGCGCATCGGCCCAGATCGGATGCAGGCTGGGGTGATCCACCGGCAATCCCTCGGGCAGCAGCGGCATGACAGCGACCGCCCATTTTGCCTTGCCGTGCGCTCGGATTTCTCGCACGGCTTCGTCCGGCTCGCGGCATGACGCGACGATCGGGCCGGTCAGCCTATCGGGGAACTGGCCGCAGAAATCCGCCATGTGCCGATGATAGGCGCGCGTGATCGCCACTTCGATCGACGTATCGTCCAGCCCGCACAGGCTCAACCACGGTGTCGGGATCAGGAAATGCGTGTCGGTGCCTTCGTCGTCCATGTCCAGCACGCGGTTGCGCGCCTGGTCGTCCTGGATGCCGGGACGCGGGCGGCGGCTGCCCATCCACTTTGAATCGCGGCCGCTGAAGTTCTCGCGCGGCGCCGCCTCGCCCAGGATGCGGCGGTAGAATTTCATGCCGGTACGGTAATTATGGTAATCGGTGGGCCCGTCCACGCCCTGGCGGATGGGCGCGCGATACGGCGCGAGCTCCGGCAGGCGCGAGCGAAAATCCGGATCGACGTATCTGTCGAGGACCTCTGCCGCGGGGTTGATGTGCGTGTCCGAATCAAAAACGCGGAAGCCGTTTTTCATGGACCGTCTCCTGAGGTGTCGTCAGGCTGGGCTGCCCGATTTGTTCGGGTCGGCACTCGCGATCGGTGACGCGGACGGTAGGACGATCGGCAGGACTTGTCGATCAGGCCGTCAACGCGCGCGCAGGAACGCGGCGTAGAGCGGCAGGACACCCAGCATCAATGCGGCGGCGAAGAGCAGCGGGGCGGCGGGGTGGCCGGTGACGTCGCGCATGATGCCGGCCAGCCAGGGCGCGACGGTCATGCCGAGGAACGCCGCGCCGCTGTACCAGCCGAACACGATGGCGCGTGCGCCGGCCGGCGTTGCCTGTCCCACCTGCGCGGTAAGCGGCGCCGGTGCAATCGCGAACGCTGTTCCCAGCGCGAGCAATGCGGGAATCGCGCCGCCGACGGCGGGGGTGATGCAGAACATCGCGGCGGTCAGCAGCGTGCCGCCCACCACGGCCGGCGTGCGGCCGATGAACAAATCCGCGAGCACGCCGCCGAGCGGAATGGCGGCAGCCGACCAGATCGCGATGCTGGCCTTCGCACCGGCGATCTTCGGCGCATCGCCGACCGAGATCAGGTACGCCGGCAGGAAGCCGGCCATCACCGCGAGCGCTGCGTTCAGCAGCGACCAGGCGCTCGCCGCAAGTGCAATGAATCCGAGCTTCGGCGCGGTGGCGTGCGTGGTTCCGGGCGCTGCATCGTGGCTGCGCACCGATGCCAGCACGGCCACCAGCGGCAGAGCGCACAGCGCGGGCAAACTGCCAAACGCGAGCGTCGCGCGCCATCCGAGGAGCACAGGCAACGGGCCCAGCACCAGCAGCCCCACCGCCATGCCCGCGGGCCACGCGGTGATGACGACGGCCAATGCGGTGGAGCGGGCGTAACGATCCGCGGTCATCTTGATCGTCAGCATCACCACCGCGACGCCGCCGATGCCGGACAGCACACGCGCGAGCAGCATCGCGGGGAAGTTTGGCGCGACGGACAGAAGACCGCCGCCGAGCGCCATCAGCAGCAAGCCGCCGGCCAGCACCCAGCGGTCGCCGAAGCGTTGGGCCAGCATGCCGGCGGGGACGGTGACGACGATGCCTGGCAGCACGAACGCGCCGAGCAACGCTCCGGCGTCGGCGTAGCTCAGGCCGTGCGCCACCAGCATCGGCGTTGCCACCGCCACCGATTGGAATTCGATCCCGCCAGACAACCGGATGAGGAACAATACGGCGAGGGGGAGCAGCCCCATGTCAGGCGGTCGCCGCTTCCTTTACCCCGAGCTCGGAAACCATGCTTTCGCGCATGATGAATTTCTGAATCTTGCCCGTGACGGTCATGGGGAATTCATCGACGAAACGGATGTGGCGCGGGACCTTGTAGTGCGCGATCTGGTCGCGGCAGAACTCGCGCACGTCTTCGGCCGTCAGCGTCTCGCCGGGGCGGATTTTTACCCAGGCGCAGATTTCCTCGCCGTAGCGCGCGTCGGGGATGCCGAATACCTGCACGTCCTGGATCTTGGGGTGGCGATAGAGGAATTCCTCGATCTCCCGCGGATACACGTTCTCGCCGCCGCGGATCACCATGTCCTTGATGCGGCCGACGATGTTGCAGTAGCCGTCGGCGTCCATCGTTGCCAGGTCGCCGGTGTGCATCCAGCCGGTGGCGTCGATCGCCTGGTGCGTGCGTTCCTCATCGTCCCAATAGCCGAGCATGACAGAATAGCCGCGGGTGCAGAACTCGCCGGGTGTGCCGCACGGGACCACGCGGCCTTCCGTGTCGATGACCTTGATCTCCACGTGCGGATGGACGCGGCCGACGGTGGAAACGCGGCGCTCGATCGGATCGTCGAGCGCGGTTTGCGTGCTGACCGGGCTGGTCTCCGTCATGCCGTAACCGATGGTCATTTCGGTCAGGTGCATGTCGCGGATGCAGCGGCGCATCACCTCGATCGGGCAGGGGGCTCCTGCCATCATGCCGGTGCGCAGGCTGTTCAGATCGAAGCCGGCAAATTCCGGATGATCGAGCTCCGCAATGAACATCGTGGGGACGCCGTATAGTGACGTGCAGCGTTCCTCGGCCACGGTCTGCAGGGTGGCGAGCGGGTCGAAGCCCTCGCCCGGCAGCACCAGCGCCGAGCCGTGCGTCATGCATGCGAGGTTGCCGATCACCATGCCGAAGCAGTGATACAGCGGCACCGGGATGCAGACCTTGTCGTCCGGCGTGTAGTGCATCGCCTCGCCGAGGAAATATCCGTTGTTGAGGATGTTGTGGTGCGTGAGCGTCGCGCCCTTCGGCAGACCTGTGGTGCCTGAGGTGAACTGGATGTTGATCGGCTCGTCGAATTGCAGCTTGCCGGCGAGTTCATCCAGGGACGCGCGGTGCGACGGCTCGCCCATCGCATAGACGCTGTCGAACGGGATCGTGCCGGGCGCGGGCGTATCGCCGATCTGGATGACGATGCGCAGGGCCGGCAGCTTTGCCGCGTCCAGGTGGCCGGGGCGCGCGTGGTGCAGCTCGGGCGCCAGCGTGTTGACCATGCCGACGTAGTCGGACGTCTTGAAGGATGTCGCGGTGACCAGCGCGCGGCAGCCGACCTTGTTCAGGGCGTATTCGAGCTCGGACAGGCGGTAGGCGGGGTTGATGTTCACCAGGATCAGGCCGGCCTTGGCGGTGGCGAATTGCGTGACGACCCACTCGGCGTTGTTTGGGGACCAGATGCCGATGCGGTCGCCTGGCTTCAAGCCGAGTGCGACCAGGCCGGCGGCGAAGGCGTTCACACGCTCGCCGAGTTCGCTCCAGGTCCAGCGCAGGGCCTGCTGGCGGACGATCAGGCCGGGGTGGGTGGGCCAGCGCGCGACGGTGCGGTCGAAATGCGCGCCGATGGTCTCGCCGAGCAGGGGGGTCGCGGACGGACCGCTGGCGTAGCTGAGGGCGTGGGGCATGGACGTCGGCTCCCGCGTGGATTGTGTTTGGCGGCGATATTGTGCCGCGGCGGTGCGGGAGACAACGGCGGGGGAGGGGGGGGTGGCGTGTCCCCCCTCCCCTTGCGGGAGGGGTTGGGGGAGGGGTGCTTACAGCCGCGGGCCTGCGGATGGAGGCACCCCTCCCCCTACCCCCTCCCTCAAGGGGAGGGGGGATATGGCTGCGGCGGTTCAGGCTGCTGCTTGCGACGCACCGGCCGGCGCTTTGTGCGTTGTTTGGCCGGCTGCGGCGAAGCGGCGGGCCAGGGTGGCGCAGGTCATGAGCTGGATCTGATGGAACAACATCAGCGGCAGGATGATCAGGCCGACCGGCTGGCCGGCGAAGAGGATGCCGGCCATCGGCAGGCCGCTCGCCAGGCTCTTTTTGGAGCCGCAGAAGATGATGGTGATCGCGTCGGCTCGGTTGAAGCGCAGCGCCCGCGCCAGGCCGGCGGTGGCCAGCAGCACCGTGCCCAGCAGCGCCGCATCGACCGCCACCAGCTTCGCCATCTGCGCGAGGTCCACCTGGTGCCAGATGCCGTGCGTCACGCCCTCGCTGAACGCGGCATAGACGATCAGCAGGATGGAGCCGCGATCGGCCAGGCCCACCAGCGTCTTGTTGCGCGCCGCCCACGCGCCGATCCACGGGCGGGCGGCCTGGCCGGCGGCGAACGGCAGCAGCAGTTGCAGCAGGATGTCCCCCACCCCGTGCGCCGAGAACCCGCCCTGCGTCCGCAGCAGCAGCGCGGCGAGCAGCGGCGTCACCACGATGCCGAGCAGGTTGGAGGCGGTGGCGGAGCAAATCGCCGCCGGCACGTTGCCTCGGGCGATCGAGGTGAACGCGATCGACGCCTGCACTGTCGAGGGCAGCATGCAGAGCAGCAGCACGCCGGACCACAGTGGCGGGGTCAGCAGCCCCGGCGCGACGGCGCGGGCAGCGAGGCCGAGCAGGGGGAACAGGGCGAAGGTGCTGAGGAACACGACGAGGTGCAGGCGCCAGTGGCTGGCGCCGGCGAGCGCGGCGCTCGGGGCCAGGCGGGCGCCTTGCAGGAAGAACATCAGGGCGATCGCCGCGACTGTGGCGCCGTTGGCGTAGGCCACGCCGGCACCGTGCGCGGGCAGCAGCGTGGCCAGGCCGACCATGCTGACGATGGCGACGATGTAGGGGTCGATGGCGAGGCGGGAGAGCAGGGGCTGCATGGGCGGGGTCCTCCGGCGCGAGCGGAAGATCGCTCGGGGGGCGGTTATTGTAAAGCACGCTTAGCATGGTTATTGTGATCGTGGATTGTGATAAGCGGAGGGCGGCGCATGCTGGAACCCGTGCTGCTGGAAAGCTTCCTGGCGGTGGCGCAGACGCGGAACTTCTCCGAGGCGGGGCGGCGGCTCGGCCTGCGCCAGTCCACCGTCAGCCAGCACGTGCGCAAACTGGAGGAAGCCGCCGGGCGGCGCTTGTTCGTCCGCGACACGCACCGCGTGGTGCCGACCGCGGACGGCGAGGCGATGGTCGGGTTCGCGCGGTCGATCCTGGACGCGACCGATCGGGCGGCGCGGTATTTCGCCGGCTCGCAGGTGCGCGGGCGGGTGCGGTTCGGCACGTCGGAGGATTTCGTCAGCTCCCGCCTGCCGGAGTTGCTGGCGGATTTCGTGCGGCTGCATCCGCTGGTCGATCTGGAGCTGACGGTCAGCCTGAGCGCGACGCTGCACCAGATGCTCGACGCGGGCGACCTGGACGTGGCGCTGTGCAAGCGGCGCGCGGGCGACGATCGCGGACAGCTTGTGTGGCGCGACCGGCTGGCGTGGATCGGCTGCGAGGCGACACGCATCGATCCGGCGCAGCCGCTGCCGCTGATCGTGTTCTCGCCGCCGAGCGTCACGCGGACGGCGGCACTGGAGGCGCTGGAACATGCCGGGCGGGCGTGGCGGATCGTGTGCAGCAGCGGGAGCCTGAGCGGGCTGCGCGCGGCGGCGCTGGCCGGGCTGGGGGTGACGGTGCACGCGCGGGGGCTGATGCCGGAGGGGCTGACGGAGATGCCGGCCTCGCTGCGGCTGCCGGAGTTGGGGGAGGTGGAGTTCGTGGTGCTGGGCGCGGGGCGGGCGATGCGCGGGCCGGCGGCGGAGCTGGCGGGGGCGATGCTGGGTGGGGGGGATTGGCTGCGGGGGCGGGGGTAGGGTCGGTTGCAGTCACTGAGGCGGTCAATGGCCATAGATATCTGCATCTGGCTCACGTATGGGCGCTGCGCCATGCGAACAGGACGCCGGAAGTGAACCGGCCGCCTCGCTAGTTCCCGTTACACACCCCGCGAACAGGCGGCAGACAATCGCATCGGAGCGCTCACACCGCTCGCGGTACCGAGAGGTCGTGGTTTTCTTGTTGGCGGACGGCTGAATTTACGCAATAGTTCCCAAATCGCGAGGGGTACCTTTAATTGCGGAGGAAATCGATGCCGACGCCGCTGTCCACCTCCAAACCAACTGATCCGACTAAATTCGTAGAAGACGCGATGGATGTGCTACGTAAGCGATATCCGGGCGCAGCTCTGTCCTTCCACGAGGGTGCAAAACGGACGCACTACGATGCCACATTCGTGGGCGCGTTCCGTGGGATAGAACGTAAGTGGAACGTCGAAATCTGGCCGTGCGACAGCCACGCACCCCTTGATCGTTTGCACGAGGTTTATTCGAGATACCAGCCCGGAGGGCCGGGGCTTATTTGCATCGGGCGGGGGGACATTGGGAAGCCTAATCGCCACGATCATCCAGAGCTTAAAGGGGAGGTGTATTGGATCAGTTTGGAGGCACTCGAACACGAGCTCATGTCTGACGCCCTGGACAGCATGTATCCAGGGGAAGTTATCGGGATCGGACACAACAGCGGCGCCAAAACGGCCGCGATTGAAGCCATGGATAAAGTGGCGCGACTTATCGAGACATCCAACTCGGTGGAAGTACCGCCAGAGGAGCGTCGACGGCTCGCTGCGGAACTGAGGGCGGCCAAAGCCCTTTTGGCTGCGACCACGGTTCGTCTTGCCAATCTCAAGACGGTGGTGTTCCCGGCGTTACGGAAGGCCGGCGAGCTTGGTTTTGGCACTATCGTCCGGTTGGCTGCTGTATGGGCCGTCAAGAAGCTCTTCGAGCTGTTGACCGAGAATCACCATCTGTGACGTAAGCAACCTGGACTGGTTGGCATTGCGCATCTGGGTGCCTGCGGTCGCGCGGATTCTCGGGGCCGGCCGAGAGCAAATTCACTCGGCGGAACCGGTTACCGCGATTGGGTGCCCCGCTCAAAGCGAGCCGTGACGCTACGCGTGGCACCCAGAGCAGCGCTCACTGCCGTCCGGTGAAGGTTTCAGATATTCCCTAGAGCTTCTGTACGTTACGGGATAAGACTGTGTACCCCTCATCATGATCGCTGACACCGTCTGGACTTTTCCTGATTATTTGACGGGAATGAGGCGCTCATATGTGTACAAAGCAACTTGGCGAAACGGCCTCTTCGACGCCATTCGCGGCGTCGAAGAGGCGGGAATAGCGTCATTCCGGCGTTCACGGGCGACCCCTCCTCGGGAAGTGGTCGGAAAAAACCGGCGCCAACTTCAAATCGACACCATCAAAAATCGCCGAGAAACCGTTATATACTAGATATTTCTGGGCAGTTCGTTCGGAAAACTCCGGACCGTAGTGAGCAGCACTATCAACCAATCACGAAGCTGCCCCCCCACGCTTGCCGCCTGCGCGGCAACGGGTTCGCCGGATTCCACTTGGCGCGTGCCCTGCTGCGCAAGCTGGAGCAGCGCCGGCGCGGGAGAGAAGAAGTCATTCCTACCGGACCTGGGCGAGATGGCGGGCGGCTGGCGAGCGGGAATCGGTTGCAGAGGAAGCGTAGGCACCCTCTCTTGCCGCAAGCCGTTCTTGCCCGTCAGGCCGACCTTGCGCCAGGATCAAACCATGACCCAAGAACATGTCTCGAAGCTTGCCGTCCCCCCGGCTCTTGCTGCCCAGATCGTGGCTGCGGCGGAGGTGCAGCATCGCCCGCCGCTCGACGTGCTGCATGACGCGGTGGCGGATTACCTGACGCGGCAACCGCTGCCCCCTGCCAAGCCGCAGCGCTCACCGGCGGAAGCCGCTACCCGGATGCGACGCGCCCGCGCCGGCAATCCACGGCTCAGCGACGCGGCCTTGCGCGAACTGATGACGCACGGCCGCGCGTGAGCGATTTCGTCCTCGACAATTCGGTAACCATGCGCTGGTGCTTCGACGGTGGCAGCAACGACTATGCCGACGACATTCTTCGGCAATTGGAATCGCAGGCACGCGCAGCTGTTGTGCCCGTTCTCTGGCGCTATGAGGTGAGCGCTGTTCTTGCTCGCGCACAGGTCAGGGACCTGCTGCCGGCGCCCAGGGCCGCGGAATTTCTAGAAGATCTTGCAGCGCTGAACATCACCGTGGATCTGGATGGCATACAACGGATTCTGGCCGAGGTGCACGCCATTGCCATCCGCTACCGGCTTACCGCCTACGACGCTTCTTACCTTGAGCTTGCATTGCGCCGCGATCTGCCGATCGCGACACTCGACGCCGAATTGCGCGACGCGTGCCGGACGGCGGGCGTGACCGTGCTTTGAGCGGCGCACGACTCCGCGTTGGCTATCCTTGTCTTCCATTCGGCTGTCCACCGAGGTGGCCGGTAGCACGGGGTAGTTAGGCTTGAAGGAACGGTGGTAATTTGCGACGGGATAATGTCGGTCCTCAGGTCAACGGCGAAGGATGTCTGCGACACGGCGGGCCTTCTGCGTAGCTTGTAGAAATCCATGAATTGAAAGTCCCCGCTCCCTGCATGGAGTGTCAAATTCAGCTTGGCCAACCATCTTTTGAGCCAATCATTGTAGACTACTACGATGATGGCGTTGCCTACGGCTTGCCACCCCGAAGCGGCAAACCCCATATTGCTGGTGGAAGATCATGTGATGACCAAAGCACTCCGAACCCATGCGCTATCCCGTTCGGCTCCGCAGGCGGGGCCACGGAAGACGGCTGCCAGCACGCCCAAGCCGCCAAGCATGGCGACCGTCGCGCGACGGCTTGCTGCGCTCTTTGCCGCCGACATGCCGTGGTTACGGAAGGACGTGGACCTGACACCGCCCAATGGCGGACCGGAGGTATGCGGACCGGCGGTGGCGCCACGACACGGTAAAGGACAATCGGCGGGTTCTGGCGCAGCACGGGCGAAGGAACGCGCGATCATTGCCCGGTCCAAACCGAAATAACGCCAGCGACAAATAGTCAGCGACCGGCCGGCGGTAGCCCCCGGACCTGGCGCAGCACGCTTCGTGCAGCGCGGAAGTGCGATCACCCTGCCTGCGCGTGGCTGAAGGCAATCGGGGTTATGATCGGGGATGCCCCGGAAAGGGTTCAGCACCGGCAGGTCGCGATCGCCAGTCACGATCATATCCGCGCCCATTGACCGCCAGTTCGAGAAACTTGTCGTCCGTGGGATCGCGGTACGCGGCAATGCGCTCGGCAATCGTCACCAGCTCGGCATTGGCAAATATCCGCCGCACCCGCGCAAGGTAGGCCGGCAGCAACTTCGCGGCAAAATGGGGCCGCTGCAAGACCTCGATCGCCTGCCCTTCTGTCGCGCCGGTTTTCAGTAGTCTGCCGGACTCGTCAAGCCAGCGGACGACCATTCCCGGCCAGGACGATTCCTTGAGTGCCGCGCTGACAAACACGTTGGTGTCAACAACGAGCCTCATCGAGGTCCCGGTTCGACTTCCTTCTGTGCCTGCTTGATGAGCCGGTCGATATCGTCATCCGACCATCCGGCCTCGATGACTTTTGGCCGCGCGTAACGGCGCACTTCGGCCAGCCAGTCGTCCGGCTCAACGGTGATCGTCACATGCCGGTCCGGGGCAATGCCACGGCGTACAAGTTCAGCCGCGACTTCGCCTGCGGTGCTTTCGATAAACTGCGGGTCTGCCACTTTGGTCATGCGATCCTCGCGCCCGTGCAGGCACCTTAGAGGCTGACCCGAAACGATCACGGAACGATAGGCCGAGTCATTTCAATCGGTTAGCCAGCGCGGCCGGTTGGGCGATCGGCCGGGGGTTGCGTGACCCCAGCGGCTGCGATTCTCTACGTGGCTGCAACACACACGATGG
>DASXFW010000005.1:0-7928 GCA_036489395.1 Acetobacteraceae bacterium
AGGGAGGGGTTGGGGGAGGGGTGCGAACATCCGCAGTCGGTGGATGTACGCACCCCTCCCCCAACCCATCCCCCCTCAAGGGGAGGGGGGACCTACGTCAAGCGGCCGACGCCGTTTCATCCAGTCGCGGGTCGGCCGAAGGCCGGTGGCCAACTCGCAATGACAGTGTTGCCGGCCGCGCGATCACACCCAGGGATTGCGGAACTCCACCATGACCGGCGCGGTCCGTTCCAGCACCGACTGCGCCTTGCGCTCCGCCGCGATGCGCAGCCGCAGGCTTCGCACCGAGCGGTTCAGCGCATTCACATCCGTGGCCACATGCTCGAACCAGCGGCGAATGGCCCGGATGATGCCCGGCGTCGCGAACGGCGACACCACCGCGAGCAAGCACTGCAGCGCGGTGACGCGCGCGTACAGAACGTAGCCGCGGTACAGCAGCCTGCGATAGGCAAGGTAGTTCTCCATCTCCGGCGAGCGCGCGGCGGACGGATCGCTTGGGCGGGTCATGGCGGCCTCCGGCGGGAGGTTGCTGTGGCATTCTACGAATGCACGAGAAAACCTAGCATTGTGTTAACAGGAGCCCAACTCGCACGGCGGCTTGACCGAGTCCCCGTAACGGCGATCCTGCACTGTGCCAGGCCCCGACTGAACCCAGGGTGATCCACATGACCGCACATTTCGATCTGCTGATCCGCAACGGCACCTGCGTGCTGCCCTGGGGCGTGGAGGCCACCGACGTGGGCGTGCGCAACGGCCGCATCGCCGCGCTGGGAGTCGGCCCCGACGCGACGGCAGACCACACGATCGACGCGCGCGGCCTGCACGTGCTGCCCGGCCTGATCGACCCGCACGTGCATCTGCGCGATCCCGGCGACAAGGCGGTGGAGAGCATCCCCACCGGCACGCGCGCCGCGGTGCTGGGCGGCCTCGCCGCCGTGTTCGACATGCCGAACACCACGCCTTCAATCACCGACACCGACAGGCTGGCCTGGAAGCAGGACTATGCAGAGCATGAGGCCTGGTGCGACATGGGTCTGTATGTCGGCGGCACCAAGACCAACATTCCGGAGCTGGCGAAGCTGGAACTCGGCCGCGGCGTGTGCGGCATCAAGATCTTCGCCGGCAGCTCCACCGGCGACCTGCTGGTGGAGGACGACGAGCACCTGGAACGCGTCATGCGCTCCGGCCGCCGCCGCATCGCCTACCATTCGGAGGACGAATACCGGCTGCAGGACCGCAAGCACATGTTCCATCGCGGCGATCCGCACCGCCGCCACATGGAATGGCGCGACGTGGAGTGCGCGTTCCTCGGCACGCGGCGCCTGATGGCGCTGGCGCGCGCGACGGGCCGGCCGGCGCATATCCTGCACGTCTCCACCGCCGAGGAACTCGATTACCTCAAGGACTTCCGCGACATCGCGACCTGCGAGGTGCTGGTGAACCACCTCACCCAGGTGGCGCCCGACTGCTACGACCGCCTGGAGGGCTTCGGCGTAATGAACCCGCCGATCCGCGGGCCGGAGGTGCAGGCGGCGGCCTGGCGCGCGATCAACGACGGCACGGTCGATACCGTCGGCTCCGACCACGCGCCGCATGCGCGCGACAAGAAGAAGCTGCCCTGGCCGGATTGCCCCGCGGGGCTGACCGGCGTGCAGACCATCGTCCCGGTCATGCTGCACCATGTGAATGCGGGGCGCCTGCCACTGACGCGGCTGGTCGATCTGATGTGCGCCGGCCCGGCGCGGGTTTATGGCGCGGTGGGCAAGGGGCGGCTGGCCGCGGGCTACGACGCGGACTTCACGCTGGTCGATATGAAGAAGCAGCGGCGGATCGAGGAATCCTGGATCGTCTCCCCCTGCGGCTGGACGCCGTTCGCCGGCATGGACATCACCGGCTGGCCGGTCGCCACCATCGTGCGCGGCCGGACGGTGATGCGCGACGATGAGGTGCTGGGCACGCCGGGCGGCAGGCTGGTGAAGTTCGTCGGGTGAAAACGTGGAGGGGGAAACTCCGTTCCGCAGCCGTCTCCTTGACCGCTGCGTGATCTGCCGCGCGAAGGACTTGCAGTGTTCCTTCCGAGGTCACAATTCGACTATCGTCCCGCGGTGTCCATTGGGATGGGAAGAGCCGCCATGCAGTTCCTCACGCGCCGGATTGCCGTCGTTGCCTTGCTGGGCGGATTGCTCGGCAGCTTTGCGCTGGCCAGCCCGGCCTATAGCCGCGTCTGGGTCGGCTTCGGTTTCCCGCTGTATTTTGGGCCGCCGGCCTACTACCCGCCGCCGGCTTATTATCCCCCGCCGGCCTACTATCCGCCGCCAGCCGCGTATTATTCGCCGCCGGCCCAGGGCTATGCGCCGCCAGCCCAGAGCTACGCGCCGCCAGCTCAGAGCTACGCGCCACCCGCGGCACAGTCGCCCTATGGCGGCCAGTCCTGCAATGCCGGTGCCTATATCTGCCCGATGGAGCGTCCGATTTCCTCCGGGTCCGCATGCTATTGCCGTGACAACAACGGGCAGCAGGTCTGGGGCCACGCCTCCTGATGGCGGCTGGCCGACGCACGGAGTCCACCTCGAGGCGGCCCCACGATCCACACCGGACGCAGGATGAACCCGCCCCGGAGGAACACCCGTCGTCGATCGAGGACTACGCGCTGATCGGCGACTGCCACACCGCGGCGCTGGTCAGCCGCACCGGCTCGATCGACTGGCTGTGCTGGCCGCGCTTCGACAGCGGCGCGGTGTTCGCGGCCTTGCTGGGCACGCCGGAGAACGGCCGGTGGCTGATCGCGCCAACCGATCCGATGCCGCGCATCACCCGCCGCTATCATCCGAACACGCTGGTGCTGGAAACCGAGTTCGAAACCGCGAACGGACGCGTCGCGCTGATCGACTGCATGGTGCCGGAGCGCAGCTCGGTGATCCGCATCGTCGAGGGGCGCAGCGGCAGCGTCGCGATGCACGTCGATGTGGCACTGCGTTTCGAATACGGCTCGGCGGTTCCCTGGGTAACGCGGTACGATCACGGCCATGGCATCCGCGCCATTGCCGGACCGCACCAGGTCCTGCTGCGCAGCGACGTGCCGCTGCACGGGCGGCACATGCGCACGGTCGGGGATTTCACCGTCGCCGAGGGCCAGCGCGTTCGCTTCGCGCTGACCCGCACCCCGTCGCACCAGCCGCCGCCTGAACCGCTGGACGCCGACAAGGCGCTGGCGGAGGCCGAGGCCCGTTGGACCGAATGGTCGGACCGCTGCACCTACCACGGCGAATGGGCCGACGCGGTGCACCGCTCGTTGCTGACGCTGAAGGCGCTGTCCTTTGCGCCCACCGGCGGCATCGTCGCCGCGCCCACCACGTCGCTGCCCGAGAAGCTCGGCGGCACGCGCAACTGGGACTACCGCTATTGCTGGCTGCGCGACGCCACGCTCACCCTGCTGGCACTGATGCATGCCGGGTATCGGGAGGAGGCGAAAGCGTGGGGCGCCTGGCTGCGCCGCAGCGTCGCCGGCACTCCGGCGCAGGTGCAGACATTGTATGGCCTGGCCGGCGAGCGCTGGATCATGGAATGGGAAGTGCCGTGGCTGGCCGGTTATCAGGGCGCCAGGCCGGTCCGCATCGGCAATGCCGCGAGCATGCAGGTGCAGCTCGATGTGTATGGCGAGCTGGCGGATGCGCTGTACCAGGAGGCGCATCTGGGCCTGGTGAAGCCGCGCGACAGTTGGGACCTGCAAACCGCGCTGATCGCACATCTGGAAACGATCTGGGAGCAGCCGGACGAGAGCATATGGGAGGTGCGGAGCGAGGCGCAGCAATTCACGTTTTCCAAGGTGATGTGCTGGGTCGCGTTCGACCGGGTGATCCGCGCGGTGGAGGAATTCGGCCTGCCGGGACCAGTGGAGAAATGGCGGACGCTGCGCGCGCGCATCCATGACTCGGTCTGCCGCGACGGGTTCAACATGTCGAAGGGCGCGTTCGTGCAGTACTACGGCGCGGACGAGCTGGATGCGAGCCTGCTGCTGATGCCGATGGTCGGGTTCCTGCCGGCCGACGATCCGCGCATGAAGGGCACGATCGAGGCGATCGGGCGCGAGCTGATGACCGACGGCCTGATCCAGCGTTATCGCACGCATAAGGGTGTGGATGGGCTGCCGCCGGGGGAGGGCGTGTTCCTCGCGTGCAGCTTCTGGTACGTCGATTGTCTGGCGCTGCTGGGGCGCGAGGCGGAGGCGCGCGCGTTGTTCGAGCGATTGCTGTCGTTGTGCAACGATGTCGGTCTGCTGGCGGAAGAATACGATCCGGTGGAACGCCGCCAGCTTGGGAATTTTCCGCAGGCGTTCTCGCATCTCGCGCTGATCAACGCGGCGCTGAACCTGGAGACGGCGCACGGACCGGGCGACCGGCGGCGGGCGGAAGGCACGGACCAGGGGGCGTAGCGGCGTTCCAACATTGTTGGAACGGAAGGTCCCGCATGCCATATAGCGCATGCGAGTTGGCCACCGGCCGGCGGCGACCGACCCGCCCTGGATAAAACGGCAGCATTCTGTCATTGCGAGGCCGCGTGGCCGAAGCAATCCCGTTCGTGACGAACCGCCTGCGGCTCGTCACGAACGGGATTGCTTCGGCCAAGCGGCCTCGCAATGACAGAATGGCCCGGGCCATTTTCTTGTTAGGTTATCCATGCAGACAACAGTGCGGAAACTCGGCAATTCAGCCGGGCTGATCATCCCGAAGGCCGTGCTGTCCCAGCTCGGTCTGTCCGCCGGCGACGCCGTGGACGTCCGGCTGGAAGACGGCCGGCTGGTACTGGCTCCGGCCAGGCCGCGCAGGCGTGCCGGCTGGGCGGACGCGTCGCGCAAGGTCGCGGCCTCCGGCGAGGACCTTGCGTGGCCCGAATTTGTTAACGCCGGCGATGACACGCTGCTGTGGTGACTCGCCCGGCCGCGGTGGCTCGCCCGGCCGTGGTGACTCGCGGTGAGGTCTGGCTGGCTGCGCTCGATCCGACGGTCGGCAGTGAGATTCAGAAGACGCGTCCCTGCATCATCATCTCGCCACCGGAAATGCATGATTTCCTGCGCACGGTCACCGTCGCTCCGATGACGACGGGCAGTCAGCCGGCGCCCTACCGCATCCCCATTCGCTTCCGGCGCCAAAGCGGCCTGATCCTGCTCGATCGGATCCGCACGCTGGACAAACTGCGGCTGGTCCGGCGCCTCGGAGGTGTCGATGCGGCCACGCTGCGCGCGACGCTTGCCGCGTTGCGCGAGATGTTCGAGGAATGACGTCGGCGGCATGCGTCGGCCACGATCAAGGCTGCCGCTCGCATTGCGGGATTGCCGCCAGTGTCGTGGTCGCGCGTCACATAGAGGTCGCCGATCCCGGGTGCTTGAAGCCGGACGACCAGACTCTGGCGTAATTGCTCCGGGGCAGTTGAGGTGTCGAACGCTGGTTTCTGGTCCAGCACAGGCAGCCTCGCCATGTCCTCCTGTCTGTCACGGATCGGAACGATGACGTCCGTCTCCCCATCCGGCGAACGCGGCTCCGGGGAGAGGATGATGAGGGCGTCGTGCTCTCCGGGCGGACTGCCAGGGGCATATCCGGTGATCGCGCCGTCTGGCGATACGCGGATACGGATGCGGATGACGGTCGCTGCCGGTTTCCATTTCCTGGCGACGTCTTGCACAGCACTGACGCGGACGGTTCGGCATCCGCTACGAAAGGGGAATGCGCGGCAAGTGCCTGGGGACGACCCCGGCCGGTAGCGGCCTCACACCTTGTCTCAAAGAGGTTGAGTCCGTATATGCGAAATAGTATATACATCCAAGTGCCCGCGTCATCTTTGCCAAACCTTAACATGGCGCGGCCGGTCTCACGCTTCCCGGGAGGTGTGGGACATGGAGATCACGTGGCGCGAGGACAAACGCGGCCGCAACCTTCGCAACCACGGGCTCGACTTCGTTTCGGCCGCGATGGTGTTCGAGGATCCGTTCGCCGTGACGGTCTTCGATCGGGTCGTACAGCAGGAGGAACGATGGCGAACGATCGGCACGTTGTTCGCCGGCGGCGCATTGAGGGTGGTGGTTGTGATCCACACTTTCCCGGACGGTGACGGGGTCGAATGGGTCCACATCATCAGCATGCGGCCCGCGGACGCGGCAGAACGGAGACGTTATGAGCAAGTATCGCACCGATGATGGCAGCAAGCTGACGCCGGCACAGATCGCCCGGTTGGATGAGATCGAGGCGCGCGTTGGGGACGACGACGATTTTCCCCCGGTGCCCGAAGCCAATTGGGCCACCGCCGTGCGGGGTAAATTCTACAGGCCGCGCAAGGAGGCGATCTCGCTGCGGCTGGATATGGACGTGCTCGACTGGCTGCGCCGGAAGGGGCCGGGTTACCAGACCGAGATCAATCGCATCCTGCGCGAGAAGATGGCAGCCGAAACGGTCACCTGAGCCAACGCCGCCACCACGGCGCGGCACTCGGCTGGCGCCCGGTCCGGCTGGCGTGACGTCCGGGCGTTGGCCCGCTCGGTGCCGCCGCGACCTCGCGCTCGCATCGCGCGTAATTGCCCCGGGCCATTCTGCTCGAAGGATGCTCCGGGCCGAGCAGACGCTCGAACCCGTCGGCGGCGCGCCGGTAGAGCGGCAGGCCAACGTATGATACGATGTGACCTGGCTGATGCCGGATCTCCGGCAAGGAGATGCAGGTGGGGCAGGTTGAACGAACACAGATGCGCGATCCACGACCGCTCGTGTTCCTCGATTCCAACGTCGTCATCGACTATCTGAACGGAAAGATCGATTGGCTGTTTGGCCCGGCAGCACTGGAACGCGTCCGTTACGCGATCAACCCGGTCGTGTTCCAGCAGACTGTGTTGGGTGCCGATGTCGCTGGGCATCCGGACCGGTTGGACGCAGTCCGTTCCCGGGCAGAAATGCTGCCCGTGCAATTCGATCGCGCGCAGGGCCTGCTGCCGCGCGCCCGCGCATTGCGCAACCGCGGCATGCACTCGAACGACGTTCTTATGTTCAGCAGCGCGGCGGACTGCGATTACCTTGTGACGCGCCATGCGATGGTCGGCGGGCTCGCAGACGGCGGTAAGCCGGTGGTTCTGTCGCCCGAGGAATTCCGCGACACAATACTGGTGCCCGCATTGACGTGAGGGTGTACGTCGAGACCGGTATCCTCATTGACTACCTGGCGCAGGGACCCTTCGCCATGTTGCGCGCCACCACGCGCCGCGGACGCGACCCGGCCCGTTTGCTCGCCGACGCGACCGAAGTGCTGCAGGAAATTTCAGCACGGCATGAAGGCGCGGCATCGGCCTTCGCCTGCTATGAAGCCGAGGAAGCACTGTATCGCCTGATCCGTGTGTCGCTCCAAGGGCAGCCGCATGCGGCTGCCGCGCGCCTGACCGCGGCGCGTCCGATCCTGGGACAGGCCCTGACCGCGGCACGGTTCTTCGGCCTGACCGTGCTGCCCTTGGTGGAGGATGCGGTTGAAGCATTGGCCCGCGCCGACGAACTGGTGAATCATCGCGTCCGCGCCGCGGACGGATTGCATTTGATGGCGGCTGCTGCATTCGACGCTGACCTTGTGCTGTCGGCAGATGCGGACCTGTTGCGGGTCGATCGGTTGGTTCGCAATCGGAGCGGGCGCCCGATGCACTGCTGCGACACGAATGTCGCGATGACGGCGCTGCGGTAGGTCGGCATGCTCGACTGGCTGCGCCGGAAGGGGCCGGGTGTCAGACCAGGGGCCGAAAGTACCGACTCATCGGCTGGTCGCGTCGGCATCGGCATTTCCCGTCATGGCCGGGCCATGTCCTTGGGCTTGACCCGAGGATTGACCCGGCCATCCACGCACGATCGTGCGTGCCGCGTTTTTGCTGTACCGGAGTCCGTGCATGGATGGCCGGGTCAATCCTC
>DASXFW010000007.1:0-2407 GCA_036489395.1 Acetobacteraceae bacterium
CGGCATCCACGACTTACCGTTGCTGCATGCTGCAAAGGCGTGGATGCCGACCTGCGTCGGCATGACGGTGGGGACGTGGGCCGAAGACTCAGGCATTTCGGCACCTGGTGTTACTCCCGCATCGCCCGTGCCCGCTTCGCCGCGGGCCGATCCCAGCAGCGATGCAGCCATTCGGACACCACCGGCCAGCGGCTCAGGTCCATGCTCAGCGAGCGATACATCGCCGCGGCGACATTCAGGTCCGCGATGCTGAAATCATTGCCGGCAAGCCAACGCGCCTTTTTCAGCGCACCCTCCAGCACATCCATCGCCGGCACGATGTCGGCCCACGCCGCGGCGGCGATCTCCGGCTTGCGCTCGGCCTCGGGCAGCCCCGTTGTGTGGTTGGCATAATTCGTCTGCTGCCGGTCCAGCCGGTCGGTTTCCCAGAAGCTCCACTGCCAGGCCAGCGCCTCATTGCGCGGATCCGAGGGATACAGCGGGCTGTTATGCTTCTTTGCCAGATAGAAGTTGATCGCCATCGATTCCGACAGCACGAAGCCATCGTCCTCGATCGTCGGTACGCGCGCGTTCGGATTAAGCGCGAGGTATTCCGGCGTCCGCGTGCCAGGCGAACGCGGCAGCAGATCGACATGCTCGTAGGGAAGCCCCAGCTCCCCCACCATCCACAGCGTCCGAAGGCCACGAGAACGGGCAGAGCCGTGGATACGCAGCATGGTTTCCTCCGTGTTGTGATGCAGACAGAAAGATGATGCACCGCCACCGCGGGATTGCCCAGCGGCGGCGGGTGCATCCTCGGCCCTGCGCTATTCCGCCGCGCCCTGCAGCCGCGGCCCGGAATCGCTGCGCACGCCGCGTCCACCGGTGCGGCTTCTGCCAAGCGTCGCGTCGCGCAGCGAAACCACGCCGACCACGCGTCGGTCGCGGTTCACCACGGGCAGGCGATGCGTCTGGTGCTCGGCCATGTCGTCCGCGACGCCACCGAGTTCATCGTCGGCGAACACAAAGCGTGCATCGCGCGTCATCACGTCACGCACCTTGGTGCGCGCCGGATCCTTGCCTTCCGCGACCAGAAGCCGAGCCACATCGCGGTCGGTGACGACACCAACGAGCCGGTCGTCCTCACCCACCGGCACGATGTCGGTGTCGCCGTCGCGCATCATTCGCGTTGCCTGCTGCACGGTATCCTCCGGCGTGGCGAGCCGCACGTCGTGCGTCATCACATCGGCCACCACGGCATGATCGCCAGCGAACTCGTTCCGCTCATGACCCTCGCCATATCCGGTCCGCTGCTCGATCGGACGCAGCGCATGCTCTGCCGCGCGGCGTGCGGCGCGGCTCAGCGCAGCAGTGCCGTGCATGACCGTGTCGAGATAATCGCGGGCGAACCGCCGCTGCAGATCGAACACCTTGCCCGGGTCGGTCATCCGCATGAGTTCCTGCGTCGCCCCAAGGTTGGTCTGCATTACGCCGCGGAACGTTTCGGCGATGCCGTCCTGGAGCTCGCGGAAATCGTCGGTCAGCATCGCCGGCGGCATGCTGAAGGCACGCAGGCCAGCGGCGGTGTCCCGTGTCGCACGCGCTACATTCCGGCCGATGCTCTCGAAGCGTTCCGCCACGTCCTGCAGCAGCCGTCCTTGTGCCGTGACGATCTCCGACATGACGGAGCGTGCCGTGCGGGTTCCCGCATCGGCGGCCGTGCGTGCTGCGCGGGACTCCGCGGCGCCGGCACGCCGCAGCATATCGGCGGCCTGCTGCGTGCCCTGCTGAAACGCCTCGCCGCCCTGGCGCGCCGCGGCTGCACCGGCCGATGTCATGTCGTGCTCCGTCGCGGCACTGTGGCGCGACGCCTGGTGTTCGCGCTCCGGCGCCAAGGTCTCGTCCGCGGCGGTCCGCGCCCGTGTCTCGGGTGCCCGTGTCTCAGGTGCCTGTGCCATTGCTCGCTCCTGTTTGTTTCAAGAAACCAAAATGCCGATTGTTACGGACACGCGCACCGGCGCCGCTAAGCGCCATGCCGGCACGCGGTTACGATCTTCTGCTGCATGACCAGACAGGGTTCGGCTCGATCCGTGGGGCGCACGTGCGTTCTGGCTCCGCACCATGCCCTTCGTTATGGGACCGGTCGCTCGACCATCGAGTGCCAAAGAACTATCACGTCGCGCCGGAGATGCGACCCTTGTCGCGAATATGTTAGGTGTGGTCTGGCGAATTGCCTGAATCGTTGGCGAACCCGGCAGTTGCACGCGGCCGCTGCCAGGGCAGCGCGCCGAACGACCGACCTTTGTGCGTATCCGCGCCGACGTATTGTGATTGCAAGGAGCGTATCTAACAAGAAACCAAGGTTCCCCCTCCCCTTGAGGGAGGGGGTTAGGGGGAGGGGTCGATGCTTACGTTTCGACCCCTCCCC
>DASXFW010000054.1:0-2922 GCA_036489395.1 Acetobacteraceae bacterium
ACGAACGGATCCAGCTTCGGACGCGCCGGCCGCCGGCTCCGCCGGTAGCCAGGCGGCACCGAGAACGACAGCATCTTCGCCACCGTCCGAGGGTCTATCCCGAAACGCCGCGCCGCCTCTCGCCGGCTGATCCCCTCAATCTGTCAACGCCGGAGAGAAAATGCATCGGCGCGCCGGAGCAAAGATGCATCAGGGACGAACGCCAGAAGGCCCCCGCGGGGGCCTTCTGGCGTTTCGGCGCACTGGCGCCGGCAGGGTTCTCGTTGAGGTCTGTCGGTACGAGGCGCGGAGGCCCTGGGCCGGGTGGTCAGTCCCTGCCGAATCCTCGCGGCGGGTCGATCGCCTGGAGCTCGGTGAGATCGAGATCGCAGATCGCCTGTAGCGCGGCGGCCAGCGCGCTGTCTTGCAGGTTGCTCGGCAACGCCTCCAGCCAGGAGGCATAGTGCGCCTGTGAGTCTGTCAGTTCGGCGACGGCGTCATGCCAGCGCCGGGCCCGCCCGTGATGACCGGTCGGGCGGCGCGTGCGAACGACCGGCGCACCAGCCGCGCGTGCGGCGCGATGGCGGGTCTGGCGTTCCGCGTCGGTCATGGGCCTCTCACCGATCGATTTGCGTGGCATGGTTCCACTCCGAAGCGTGACGTCACGAAACCCAGAACGCACAACGCGCCGCGGAATCATCCCTCGGGTGCAGTATCCGGGGTCTCGACGGAGCGTGTGCCGCGCTGGCGCCGCTTGCTTTGTTTCAGCCGGTAGCTGTCGCCGTTCATTTCGAGGATATGGACGTGGTGTGTGAGCCGGTCGAGCAGTGCGCCGGTGAGGCGCTCGGAGGCGAACACGCTGGTCCACTCGTCGAACGGCAGATTGCTGGTGACGATGGTCGAGCCGCGCTCGTAGCGTTGGCTGAACACCTCGAACAGCAATTCGGCACCGGTCTGCGACAGGGGCACGTAGCCGAGTTCGTCGATCACCAGCAGCTTGTAGCTGGCAAGCTGGCGTTGCAGCCGCAGCAGTCGCTTGTCGTCGCGCGCCTCGATCAGTTCGTGCACCACGGTCGCCGCCGTGGCGAAGCCGACCGACAAGCCCTTCTGGCAGGCCGCCAGTCCCAGGCCGAGCGCCACATGCGTCTTGCCGGTGCCGCTGTTGCCGACCGCGATCACGTTCTCCCGCCGCGACACATACTCCGAGCGGGCCAGTTCCAGCACCAATGCCTTGTTCAGCGACGGCAGCGCCAGGAAGTCGAAGCTGTCGAGGCTTTTGACCGCCGGGAATTTTGCCTCCCTGATGCGCCGCTCGACCATCCGGCGCTCCCGCTCGATCAGCTCCAGTTCGGTCAGCCGCAGCAGGTAGCGGACATGATCGACGGCGTCGGTCGCGCACTGCCGGGCCAGCTTGTCATACTCGCGCAGGAAGGTCGGCAGCTTCAGCGCCTTCAGGTGATGGGTGAGCAGCATCTGCGGTGTGCCGCTCACGACGCGAGCCCGGTGAGCAGATCCAGGTAGCTCCGGGCCGAAGTGATCGCCACGCTGGCGCGCGGCAGGTACGGATACACCGTCATGTCGAGCCGTGGCGGCCGCCGCTCGAGCCGGCACAGCAGCAGATGCTTCACCGCGTCGAAGCCGATCACGCCGCGATCGATCGCCGCGCGCACGCCGGCCGCGACATCGTCGACCGCGAACGCTTCCAGCAGCCGAAGTACTTGCACGAACTCGCGCTTGCCCTGCTTGCCCATGCGCGCCTCAAGCAGACGGCGCAATGTCGTGAACACTTCGGGCAAGTCCCAACCGGCCAGGGGCGCTGCCTGGTCGAGCGCGCCGATCTTGCGCTCCAACAACGCCAGATAGTGCAGCGGGTCGAACACAAAATCTTCCCGCTCGTAGGACCGAGTGTGCCGAGCAATGATGTCGGCGCCGCAGGAGATCACCACGCTGTCGACGTAGCCGCGGATCAGCACCTCGCGATGGCCGTAGGCGGTCGGCACCGAGTAGTCGGTGCCGCGATAGCGCACCAGCGACAGCGAATTGACCCGGCCCGCCCTCTTCTCGCAGGCGTCGTAGGGCGCCGCAGGCAAGTCGCGAAGGCGCTCAAGGTCGCGCGCCAATCGAGCGCCGATCGTCTCGTCGTGACCGCGCAACCGATCGCCGAGACGCCGGCGGCAATCCGCCAGCAACTGCTCGTTCAACGCAGCGAAACTGACGGCGTGCGGCAGCGGCACAAGGAAGTTCCGCCGGATCAGCCCGACCAGACCCTCAACCTTGCCCTTATCGTTGCCCTTGCCGGGCCGGCCGAACCGATCGGCAAATAGGTAGTGCGACTGCAGTTCGCTGAACACGCGCGTCCGCTGTCGTGTTCCGTCGCCCAGAATGCGCGCCACCGCCAGCTTGGTGTTGTCGTACAGGATCGACGCCGGCACGCCGCCAAAGAACGCGAACGCCGCCACATGGCCGGCGCAGAATGCCTCCGTCGTCTCCGCCGGATACGCCTGCACGAAGCCGGCATCGCTGTGCGGCAGGTCCATCGCGAAGAAGTGGATCTTCCGTTCCACCCCGCCGATCACCGCAAGCGCCTCGCCGAAGTCCGCCTGCGCGTGCCCGGGATCATGCCGCAGTGGCACGAACACCTCGCGCTGCCGCTGCCGCTGCGTCAGCACGTAGTCCTTCACGATCGTCAGGCCGCCGCCGTAGCCGTGCTCGTCGCGCAGACGCTCGAAGATCCGCCTGGACGTGTGCCGCTGCTTCGCCGGTCGGTCCTTATCCTCGACCAGGATCCGGTCGATGATCCCGACGAACGGATCCAGCTTCGGACGCGCCGGCCGCCGGCTCCGCCGGTAGCCAGGCGGCACCGAGAACGACAGCATCTTCGCCACCGTCCGAGGGTCTATCCCGAAACGCCGCGCCGCCTCTCGCCGGCTGATCCCCTCAATC
>DASXFW010000128.1:0-15590 GCA_036489395.1 Acetobacteraceae bacterium
GTGTGACGGCTCATTATCGTGGCTCCTGTAAGATGGTGATTCCCGACACGACGGCAGCACAAGACAGTTACCATAAGGCGCCTTACGCGGCCTGGGGGGTGTGGACCTGTCGACAGGCGCATGACAAGCCGGTTTATCCGGCACTCGGGTGCTCCGCTTAGGGCGCTGCGGCCCAGGCGTGAAACGTCCGCTTCGGGTCGAGACCCGACATTCAAACTTACCCGCTACCCCATCGTCCGCGGCCATGTTACCCACTACGAAACGAGACTCGAGCGAGACGCCGCGCCTCACCCGCGTCGCGGCCGCGTTCCCGCTTCCTGCCGCGGCATCGCCTGCGCCAGCGGCACTTCCGGCTGCGGCAACTCAACGGCCGCAGCCTCCGCCCGCCGCAGCGCGGCCGCCGTCTCGGGCAGCGCCGGCACCTCGAACCGCGCCGGCTCGCCGAAGCCGAACGTCTGCGTCAAATCCCCGCATACCCGTCGCCGCCACGCGCTCAGGTTGGGCACCTCCACCCCGAACCGCGTCTCGATCAGCCGCAGCGTGGAGGTGTGGTCGAACGTCGTGCCGCACACGAACCCGCCGCTGCTGAACGGCGAGATCACCAGGCACGGCACACGGAAGCCCAGGCCGATCGGCAGGCCTTCGACGAACTCGTCCGCTGTGCCCGGTTCAGGCAATGGCGGCACGACGTGGTCGAACAAGCCATCGTTCTCGTCATAGTTCAGGATCAGCGCGGTGCGCGCCCAAAGCCGCCGGTTGGACCACAGCGCCTCCAGCACGCGCCGCGTATGGTTCTCCCCGGCGGCGGGCAGATAGGACGGGTGCTCCGTCACCCTGGAGGGCGGCACGATCCACGTCACCTGCGGGATGTTGCCGGTGCGCAGGTCGAGCAGCAGCTCGCCGAAACCGCGGTTGCGCATCAGGTTGTCATGCAGGTCGGAGGTCGGCGCGGAGTCGGCGAAGGCCGGGAACCACTTGCAGACGTTGCAGCCGTAGTCGTCCGCCTCGTGGTACACGCGCCAGGTGATGCCGGCGCGCTGCAGCCGCTGCGGGTAGGTCTCCCACCCGAAATGCCGGCCTTCGTTGTTCAGCGCAGGCCCGCCGGCAAGCCCGTGCGGATCGATCGTCCCGGTCATCAGGTAGAGGCGGTTCGGATGCGTCGGTCCGAACATGGAACAATGATAGCCGTCGCAGATGGTGAACGCGTCGGCCAGCGCGTGGTAGAACGGCACGTCGGTGCGGGTGAAATAGCCCATGGTCAGCGGCGCGAACTGCCCGTTGACTCGGCGGTGCGCAGGCACCCACGCATCCATTGCGCCGCCGTTCAGACACCAGTGCAGCGGCTGCCACGAGTGGCTCAGGTCGTGCAGCCGCTGCGCGCTGGTCGTCGCGGTGTCCAGATGGAACGGCAGCACGTGGCCGTCCGGGTTCTCCGGATCGGGCTGGTAGAACACGCTGCGCCCGTCCGGCAGCCGCAGCGCGGACGGGTCGTCGAAGCCGCGCACGCCGCGCAGCGTGCCGAAGTAATGATCGAAGGAACGGTTCTCCTTCATCAGAACGATGATGTGGTCGATGTCGGACAGCGTCGCCGGCCTGGCGGCAGCCGCGGCCGGCTGTGCGGCGAGGCCGGCGAGCGCGGCGGATGCTTGCAGCAGTTCGCGACGGCGCAGCAGGGTCATGCGTTCGGTCTAACGCGGGCTGTCGCCGGCGACCATCCGTGCGACGGCGTGCAATCGTGAAATTGTGCCTGCGTCGGCCTCGCCGGTGATCGCTTCCGGGCGCCAGTGGCGCTGGAATGCACGCAGCACTGTTGCCAGCGACGGATCGAGCGGCCCCTCCGGCGCTACCTGATAGCCGATCGCCGCCAGTGCGGCGCGCACGTCGCGCAATTGGGCGGCGTCCCGCACGGCACCGCCGATGCCGAAGTCCGGCACGTCCTCCGGCCACAGCCCGACGCCGTTGCGCGCCAGGCCCGGCCAGTCGAAGAGTTCGCCTGGATCTTCCTTGCGGTCCGGCGCCACGTCGCTGTGCGCGACGACGTTGCGCGGCGGAATCGGATGGCGCGACAGGATTTCCAGGCACAGGTCGCACACCGCCGCCATCTGCAAGGCCGGAAAGTCGCGATAGCCCCATTCGTGGCCGGGATTGACGATCTCGATGCCGATCGAACGGTCGTTCAGGCCGGTGTTGCCGCGCCAGAACGAAATTCCCGCGTGGAAGGCGCGGCGCGCCTCCGGAACCAGGCGGAACACGGCGCCGTCCTCATCCACCACGTAATGCGAGGACACACGGGCGTCCGGATCGCGCAGCCGGTCGATCGCCGCCTGCGCGGTCTGCATGCCGGTGTAGTGCAGGATCAGCGTGTCGATCGGTATGCCGGCGGGGCGATCGGACTGGTTCGGGCTGGGCAGCTCGCGGATGTGTCCGCCAAACGCCCCCTCTCCCCTTGGGGGAGAGGGTTGGGGTGAGGGGTGCAAACCTCGAAGGGCTGGGGAGTACGCACCCCTCACGCCAACCCTCTCCCACAAGGGGAGAGGGGGTTCCGCTGCCGCTGCCGCTGCCGCTGCCCCTTCCGCTTCCGTCTCCTTGGTCACAGCTTCCGCTCGCGCTTGATGCGATCCCAGGCGGCGTTGATCTGCGCGACTTTCCCGGTGGCGCGCTCGATGAACTCCGCCGGCACGCCGCGCGACGCCAGGCTGTCCGGGTGGTTCTCCCGCATCAGCCGCTTCCACGTGGCGCGGATCACCTCGGCACTGGCCGACGCGGGCACGCCCAGCACGGCATACGGATCGGGCGCGTCGTCCGCCGGCCGCGGCATGGCCCCCACCGCGCGGTCCCACGCCGGCTGCCCCAGCCCGAACGCCTTGTGCGTGCGGGACAGGAACGCTTCCTCCGCCCGGTTCACCGGCCCGTCCGCACGGGCGATCACGAACAACGCGGACAGCACGTCCTCCAGCACGCCGTGATTGTCGTCGAACGCGTCGCCAAGCTGGCGTGCGTATTCCTCGAAGCCCTCGGTGCTGTCGCGCGCCTGATCGAACAAGCGGCCGATGTCGCGCACGGATTCGGCGGGAATGCGGAAGTGGCGGCGGAACGCGTCGATCTCGGCGCGTTTCACCGGGCCGTCGCATTTCGCCAGCTTGGCAGCCAGCACCACGACGCAGATCGAGAACAACTGGTCGCGCCGCCCCACCATTGCCGCCAGCCGAGCCGGATTGAACGGCGTCGCGCCGCCGAACGGCATGCGCATGTTCTGCATCGCGCCGGTGTCGGCGGCATGCCCGACCGCCGCGCCGATCGCCGCGCCGAACGGGCCGCCCATGGCGAAGCCCGCCATGCCGCCGATGATCTTACCCCAGTAGCCCATCGCGCCGGGTCAGGCCCCCAGCAGCGAGCGGTCCCGCACCGTCGTGTCCTGTCCCACCACCGGGTCCGCGATCGCCGCTTCCAGGCTGCTCGCGCCCTTCCATTGCTCCGCCGGGCGGGCGCGGCCGTCCGAGCCGATCTGGTCGATGCCCCAGTAGATCTCCAGGTTGTGGCCGTCCGGGTCCTGGAATTCCACGGCAAGCTGCACGCCGGCGCGGCGGCGGCCCTCGAAATGGATGCGCACGTCGTGCTTGCGCAGGTGGTCGCGCGCGCGCAGCACCTCGTCCAGGCTCGAGACCTCGAATGCGAGGTGGTGCAGCCCGGCGCCGTGCCGGTTCTCCTTGGTGGCCTTGAACAAGGCGATGCCGTGGTGGTCGGCGTTCAGCCGCACGAACACCGCGCCGCCCGGCAGCAGGCCGGCGTTCTCGGCATACACGTCGGTGATCTGGAAGCCGAGCACCTCGGTGTAGAACTTCGCCGAACTCTCGAGGTCCTGCACGTACAGCGCGAGATGGCCGATCTTGTTCAGCCTGAACGGCATGCCCTGCGGCCGGGCCATCGCGGCGACTTTGTCTGCGTCCATGGGGAAGCCCTCCTGTCGCGGGTAGATTAGCGTTGTCGCCCTGTTTGCGCCACGGGCCCGTGCCTCATGGCGCGATTGTTCCTCGGTCCCGGTCGGTCAGCGTACCTTTGCGGGTAAGGTGGCATGCCAGCACGTCCTGGAGTATTGCCCGGAACAGCGGTTCAGGGATCATCCCGGAACGATCCGCGACGGTTCCGGGCAGCCGTCTGAGGTCGTAACCCGGCCACATGAAACGGTTCATGTCATCGAGGATGACCCATTGCGGCCGCGCGTCGCGATCGAGCTGAAATTTCAGGTCTGCCGGCAATTCCAGACCTCCGGCGGGCTCGGCCGGCGCGCGATGCCGGTGCGATCAAACGGCGAGTCGGTTCTTTCAGCTCCTGGTATGAGTACCCCCGCACTGTAATCCCGACCGGCAGCGCACGCTGCGGTGGCGGCTCGCATGGCCCGAATTCGCATATGGTCCAGGCACGCAGGCCAGTACTTGCAACGCCGGAAGACAAGAAAGAATCTAAACGCAGATGACAGAAGATGCACGTAGAACACGCAGATGGTTTCGTGCGGTTCGTCGGTCTCGGACAACACGTTCGATTTCCGGCGCGGCTTTTGGGAATTGAGCAACGGGCGGAGCAGAACGCCGGTCGTTTTCAGATAATTGGTGCATCGCAACCGGTCACCCGCCCCGCAGATCATGCAGCCGCGCGCCATCTGCGTGTTCTGCGTGCATCTTCTGTCATCTGCGTTGAAATGCTTGCTTCGCGATGCCGCCAACAAATGCCGACAGCAGAGCTGACGCACCTACGTCCGGTCGGCGGCTCTGTTCTCTGCTGGTCATCCGACTGATCGCAGCGGTTTGCCGGCGGGTCGGCGGTCCCTCTACGATGCCGTCGCAAGAGAAGGTGCGAAAGACATGCCAGCGCAGGTTACGGACGTGCCCGCGCGCTCGGCATCCCGGTGGCGCTGCTGCGCGGGGGATTGCTTCGCTCCGCTCGCAATGACAGATGCAGGGCGGCCTTCCGGGAGATGGCAATGACTTCGGCGCAATGGCAATTCTGGATCGACCGCGGCGGCACCTTCACCGACATCGTCGCGCGCGATCCCTCCGGCCAGCTTTCCACCCACAAGCTGCTGTCGGAAAACCCCGGCCGCTATCGAGACGCGGCCATCGCCGGCATCAAGACGGTTCTCGGCATCCCGCTCGACCAGCCGATCCCGCACGGCGTCGTAGAATCCGTGAAGATGGGCACCACCGTCGCCACCAACGCGCTGCTGGAGCGCAAGGGCGAGCCTGTCCTGCTGCTGGTGAACCGCGGTTTCGCCGACGCGCTGCGCATCGGCAACCAGGCGCGTCCGCGCTTGTTCGATCTCGCCATCGTGCTGCCGACGATGCTGTACGCGCAGGTCGCGGAGATCCCCGGCCGTGTCGGCGTGGATGGCCAGGAGGTCGAACCGCTCGACGAAACCGCCGCCCGCCACGCGCTGTTCAACGCGCGTACGCATGGCATCACCGCCTGCGCCATCGTGCTGATGCACGCCTGGAAATATCCGGAACATGAGCAGCGACTGGCGGGGTTGGCGAGGGAGGCGGGGTTCACGCAGGTGTCGGCGAGTCACGCGGTCAGTCCGCTGCTGCGCCTGGTGCCGCGCGGCGACACGACTGTCGTGGATGCGTATCTGTCGCCGATTCTGCGCCGCTATGTGGATCAGGTGGCGGCCGAACTTGAAGGCGTGCGGCTGTACTTCATGCAGTCGAACGGCGGCCTGGCGGATGCGGGTGCGTTCCAGGGCAAGGACGCGATCCTGTCCGGTCCCGCCGGCGGCATCGTCGGCGCCGCGCGCACCGCGGAAATGGCGGGAATCTCCCGCATCATCGGCTTCGACATGGGCGGCACATCGACCGACGTCGCGCTGTACGACGGCGCGTTCGAACGCGCGTTCGAGACCGCGGTCGCCGGCGTGCGCATGCGCGCGCCGATGATGTCGATCAACACGGTCGCGGCGGGCGGCGGCTCGATCCTGCATTTCGACGGTGCGCGGCTGCGCGTCGGACCCGACAGCGCCGGCGCCGATCCGGGTCCCGCGTGTTATCGCCGCGGCGGGCCGCTAACGGTGACCGACGCCAATGTCTGCGTCGGCAAGATCCAGCCGGCACATTTCCCGGCGATCTTCGGTCCGAACGGCGACGCGCCGCTGGATGGCGACGTCGTGGCGGAGAAATTCGCAGCGCTGGCCGTCGAAGTGTCGCAAGCGACCGGCCGGCCGCACACGCCGCAGCAGGTCGCCGAAGGCTTTCTGCGCATCGCCGTCGCTAACATGGCCAACGCGATCAAGCAGGTCTCGGTGCAGAAGGGCCACGATCCCGCACGCTTCGCGTTGCAGTGCTTCGGCGGCGCGGGCGGCCAGCACGCCTGTCTCGTCGCGGATGCGCTGGGCATGGAGACGGTGTTCATCCATCCGTTCGCCGGCGTACTGTCCGCCTATGGCATGGGCCTCGCCGACCAGACGGTCATGCGCGAGCAAGCGGTGGAACTGCCGTTCGAGCCGCACGCCATGCCGGATCTGCAAGAGCTCGCCGATCGCCTGGCGCGCGAGGCCGAAGCCGCCCTCGCCGCGCAGGGTGCCGATCCCGCGCGCATCGCAACCGAACGCAGCCTGCACTTGCGCTACGCCGGCACCGAGGCCGCACTGATCGTCAAACTGCACGACCACGCCGGCATGGTTGCCGACTTCACCGCGGCGCATCGCGCCCGCTTCGGGTTCGCCACGCCCGATCGGGAACTGGTCGTGGAGACCGTGTCGGTCGAAGCGCTCGCGCCGGGCGAAACCGCGCGCGAAACCACGGTGTCCGTGCGCGTGTTCGGCGCAGCCACGCCGATCGATACGGCGCGCATCTTCACGAATGGCGCCGACCAGGCCGCGCCGGTGTACGACCGCACGGACCTGCTCGGCGGCGATCGCATCGCCGGACCCGCGCTGATTCGCGAGGCCAATGCCACCACCGTCGTCGAGCCTGGCTGGACCGCGGACATCAGCCCCCTCGACCACATGCTGCTGTGCCGCACGGAGGTGCTCGCCACCCGCGTCGCGCTCGGCAGCGACCGCCCCGATCCCGTTCTGCTGGAACTCTTCAACAACCTGTTCATGAACGTTGCGGAACAAACCGGCGCGGTGCTGCAGAACACGTCGATGAGCGTGAACATCAAGGAGCGCCTCGACTTCTCCTGCGCCATCTTCGACGCGCAAGGCTACCTGGTGGCCAACGCGCCGCACGTGCCGGTGCATCTCGGCGCGATGGGCGAGAGCGTGCGCACCGTGCTGCGCCGCCGCGGCGGTTCGCTGAAACCCGGCGACGTGGTCGCACTCAACAACCCTTACAACGGCGGCACGCACCTGCCCGACGTCACTGTCATCACCCCGGTGTTTGACGAAGCCGGCGGCGAGTTTCAGTTCTTTGTCGGCAGCCGCGGCCACCACGCCGACATCGGCGGCACCACGCCCGGCAGCACGCCGCCCGGCTCGCGCACACTGGAAGAAGAAGGCGTCGTCATCGACGATTTCCTGCTGGTCGATGGCGGCCATTTCCGCGAGAGCGAATTCCGCGCGTTATTGCGCGGGGCAAAGTACCCCGCGCGCAGCCCCGACGTGAACGTCGCCGACATCAAGGCGCAGGTCGCCGCCAACGAAAAAGGCGTGCAGGAGCTGCGCCGCGTGGTGTCGCAATACGGCTGGCCGACGGTCAGCGCGTATATGCGCCACGTGATGGACAACGCCGAGGAATCCGTCCGCCGCGTGATCGACCGCATCGGCGGCGGCAGCTTCGATTACACGATGGACAACGGCCTGCCGTTGCGCGTCCGCGTCACCGTCGATCATGCGGCACGCAGCGCGACGGTGGATTTCACCGGCACCGGCCGCCAGCACGACGGCAACTTCAATTCGCCGCCGGCGGTGACACGCGCCGCGGTGCTCTACGTGTTCCGCACGCTGGTGGGCGACGACATCCCGCTGAACGACGGCTGCCTGAAGCCGCTGAACCTGATTATCCCGCCTGGCACGTTCCTGTCGCCCGAGCCCGGTGCCGCGGTCGTCGCCGGCAACACCGAAGTCTCCCAGGCCACCTGCAACGCGTTGTTCGGCGCGCTCGGCGCCATCGCATGCTCGCAGGCGACGATGAACAACTTCATCTTCGGCGACGCGACGCGGCAGTATTACGAAACCATCTGCGGCGGCACCGGCGCGGGCCCGGGTTTCCACGGTACGTCGGCGATCCATTCGCACATGACCAATACGCGCATGACCGATCCGGAAGTGCTGGAGCTGCGCTACCCGGTGCGGCTGGAACGCTTCGAAATCCGCCGTGGCTCCGGCGGCGACGGCAAGTGGCACGGCGGCGACGGCGCGATCCGCCGCATGCGGTTCCTGGAGCCGATGACAGCGGTCATCGTCGCGTCGCGCCGCAACGTCGCGCCGTTTGGGCTGGAAGGCGGCGACGACGGTGCCGTCGGCCGCCAGTGGGTCGAACGCGCCGACGGCACGCACGATATCCTTACCGGCACCGACAGCGCCGAGCTGCTGCCGGACGATGCGTTCGTGATCGAAACGCCCGGCGGCGGGGCATACGGGCGGGGTTAGACTGTCATTGCGGCGACGATAATACCATTGTCGTAAATGGCGACCGTATGGTGCTGAATGCACCGTCATTGCGAGGCGCGCAGCGGTCCCCGGGTCAAGCCCGGGGACCGCTGCGCTCCTAACAAGAAACTGGCCCCCCTGTCATTGCGAGGCCGCTTGGCCGAAGCAATCCCGTTCGTGACGAGTTGCCGGCAGCTCGTCACGAACGGGATTGCTTCGGCCAAGCGGCCTCGCAATGACAGGGGGGCGACGTTTCATCCAGGGCGGGTCGGCCGCCGCCGGCCGGTTGCCAACTCGCAATGACAGTACCGGCGGCTACGGCGCGATCGGCTGGCCCATCGGCGGCAGCAGCGCCGCCGCGTACGCCGCGGGATTGTCGATCAGCGCATCGGCCGCCTCGAAATCCAGGTCGCTGCCCTCGCCGGCGGGGCACGTATTGCGGATCGCCACCACCTCGGCCGGCTGCAACGGCGGGCGCATGGCGCGATCCACCGCCAGATCGTGCGAGGCGGGCTGCAATCCCTCCGCCAGCGCGGCAAGCTGCCGGTGCAGCGCGGCCTCGCCGAGGCTGGTGCAGACCTGCGGCAGCACGCCGAGCCCCTGGATCGGCCAGCCGCGCGGCGCCAGCACGCGGCTCCAGGTGACGAACAACTCGCCGCCGTCCGGCAGCGGATCGATCGTCTGCACCAGGCCCTTGCCCAGCGTGCTGCTGCCGACCACCACCGCCCGCCCACGATCCGCCAGCGCCGCCGTCAGGATCTCCGCGGCACTGGCCGTGCGCCCATCGACCAGCACGACCACCGGCATATCCCTCGCCATTTCGCCACGGCCGGACGTGAACGCGTGGTCCGCATTTGGATCGCGCCCCTTCGTGGTCGCGACCATGCCGGCGGGCAGCAGCATGTCGGCCGCCTCGACCGCCTGGCGGAGCAACCCGCCGCGATTGCCGCGCAGGTCCAGCACGATGCCGGCGGGCTGCCGCGGGTCGGCCAGTCCCTGCCGCAGATCATGCTCCAGGTGCGACGCAGTACTCTCGCTGAAGCTGGAGATGCGCAGCACCAGCATGTCGCCAAGAATGTCCGGAAACACCGTCTCCGGCGGCACCAGAGCGCGTACCAGATCGGCGGAGCGCGGATGGCCGTCGCTGTTGCGCCAGCTTATTCGCACGCCGGTCCCCTCCGGTCCGGCCATCAGCCGTTCGACGTCGCCCACGTCCAGTTGCCGCACCGGTTCGCCATCGACCGCCAGGATCGTGTCGCCGCGATCGAGGCCCGCCTGCACTGCCGGCCCGTCGCTTACCGCCTGCTGCACCACGATCGTCGCGTCGTGCTGCGCCAGCGTGATGCCAAGTCCGGCACTGCCGTTGCGGTGCGCGCGGTCCTCGGCAGCCTCGGCCGGTGCGGCATAGCGCGAATAGGGATCGAGATGATTGAACATCTCGTCGAAGAAGCTCTGGATGATGGCCTGCGTGCCGGCGCGCCGTATGGCGGGCGACACCGCCATCGCGGACGCGTACAGCCGCACCACCGCCGCGGCCCAGGCCGCCGGCTGCTGCCCCGCCGGCGGCACTTCGGTCAGCACCACGCGGTCGCCCGCCGCGAGCACCAGATTCCCGTCGCGAAGCTCGGCCGTCAGCGACGGATCGAGCGCGGTCAGCCCGCGCAGCCCCCACACGGTCAGCGTCCCCACCGGCACCGGATCGAGCGTGCGCGGCGCCATGAACGCCAGCGCCGCCGCATAGACATTGGTGATCAGCGCGGGATCGAAACCGCCAGCCGGCTGCGCGTTCGCGGGCACGATGAACAACAACAGCAGCAGGACAGCGCGGCGGGTCACCTGCGGTGAGACCGTTTCCCTGGTCGTGGCATTCCTTGCAGCACGTGAAAGACCAGACCTCCGGTGACCGGACTGGCTTCCGCCAGCCGCACCTCGACTTCCTGTGCCAGTCGAAACACCAGGCGGGTGTGCCGGCCGGTCAACGTTTGCTCTCTTTCGTCGTGCCGCCAATAATCGTCCGGCAGCGTGGAGACGGGCACGATTCCGCTCGCGCCGCTTTCCGCGACTGTGACAAACAGCGCGAATCGCGTCACGCCCGAAATTCGCGCAGCGAAATGCGCGCCCGTTTTGTCCGCCATGTATGCAGCGAGGTAACGGTCGGTCGCGTCCCGCTCCGCCAACTGGGCACGCCGTTCGGTGGCGGTGATGTGGTCGGCGGCCGCCTCGAAGCCGGCGGCTTCGTCGTCGCCCAGTCCGTCGGCGCCCAGCCCGTCAGCACCAAGTTGCAGGCCGCGGATCAGCGCGCGGTGCACCAGCAGGTCCGCATAGCGGCGGATCGGGCTGGTGAAATGCACGTAGCGCGGCAGTGCCAGGCCGAAATGACCGATGTTGTCCGGGTTGTAGGCGGCCTGCGACTGGCTGCGCAGCATCACCTCGTTGACGACGGGCGCGTGCGGCGTGCCGGCGACGCGGCGCAGCACGTGGTCGAGATCGCGCGGGTGGATCTGGTTGCCCGGCGGCAACGAGATATCGAGCGTGTGCAGGAAATCGCGCAGGGATTGCAGCTTTTCGTCCGACGGCGGTGCGTGGATGCGGTACATCGCGGGCTGCCGGCGGCGTTCCAGTTCCTCGGCCGCCGCCACGTTGGCGAGGATCATGAATTCCTCGATCAGCCGGTGGCTGTCGAGCCGCGGCCGCGGCGCGACGTTGGTCACCTGTCCGTGGGCGTCGAGGGTGATCGCGCGCTCCGGCAGGTCGAGATCGAGCGTGCCGCGCGCGGTGCGGGCGGCAAGCAATGCGCGATACGCGGCGTGGAGGTGAGGGATCGCGGCGATGGCGGGGGGAGAGAAAGCATCCCCTCCCCCCTTGAGGGGGAGGGTCAGGGAGAGGGGTTCGCCATGCGATGGCCGGTGCGGGTGTGACCCCTCACCCCTGCCCTCCCCCACAAGGGGGGAGGGGGTCTCTGCTCGCCTCTCTGCCCGCGTCTCTCCCGCCTCGAACCCCGCCTGCGCTTGTTCGTAGGTCAGCCGCGCCGCGCTGCGCATCAGACCGCGGCCGAAACGATGCGCGGTCTTGCGGCCGCCCGCGTCGATGTGCAGCTCGACAAACAGGCAGCCGCGGTCCTCCCCGGGGCGCAGGCTGCACCAGCCGTTGGACAGCGCCTCCGGCAGCATCGGCACGACGCGATCGGGGAAATACACGCTGTTGCCGCGGGTGCGCGCCGCGTGATCCAGCGCCGAGCCAGGCCGCACGTAGTGCGCCACATCCGCAATCGCGACGATCAGGCGAAAGCCGCCGGCAGCGTCCGGCTCCGCGAACACCGCGTCGTCGAAATCGCGCGCGTCCGCGCCATCGATGGTGACCAGCGGGATGTCGCGCAGGTCGGTGCGATGCCCGAGCGCCGTCGCCCGCGCGCGTTCCGCCTCCGCCACCGCGGCGTCGGGGAATTCGACGGGAATGTCGTGCGTGTGGATCGCGATCAGGCTGACCGAGCGGGCGTCGCCCATGTTGCCCAGCCGCTCGATCACCCGCGCGGGGCGGAGGCCGAAGCGATTGTGGTGGGGCAGGGGCTCCGCCAGCACGATTTCATCTGCCGCGGCGCCGCCATCCTCGCCGGGCGGCACGATCCATTCGGCCTTGGCGCGGCGATCGGTCGGCACCAGGCGGTTCTCGCGCGGTCCGGGGCGGAACACCCCCAGGATGCGGCGCGGCGCCGACGCCAGCCGATGGATGGTGCGGCCTTCGTAGCGTCCGGCTCCCAGCGGCCTCAGCCGCGCCAGCACGCGCTCGCCTGGCGCGAGGGCCGGCTGGCCCGGTCGCTCCGGCCGCATGAACACGATGGGCGGCGGGCCGTCGGCGGCATCCCAGGACGCCGGCCGGCCGAGCGCATCGCCGTCCGGATCGGTGCCGGTGATGTGAATGATGGTCGTCTCGGGCAGCCGCCCCGGCGCGCGGCGGTTGCCCTGCGGCCGCGGGCGCGCGGAACGGCGGAAATGCTCGGGACCGCGGGTCACGCGGCGGGTGCGATGGGTGGGGTCACGGGACGGAGATATGCGCGATCCGGTCCCGCGTCATCAGTCGGTGTGATGGCGCACGCCATGCGAGGAACTCCGGCTTGCTGCGGCAGGTGGAAAGCATTGCGGCTGGGGGCGGTAGGCGGGAGCGCGGGCAAGCAAGGAAGCAAGGGTTTAGCGCAGATCGGAAAGACGATGGACGCTGATGCACGCAGATGGGATTGGGGATGGCCGTGGCAGTGCGGCTAGTACCTTGCGTCGGCGATTCTGACAGGTTCCGACAGGGCAATCGCATTTGGCGGATGCCAGCGGGAAGCGGGGAGCGGCAGTGGGGGTTCTCCGCTTTGGCCGCGAGGTCCGTGCGGTTCGTTGCAAGTTTAGCTTTTAACACGGAGGAAGATCGAGGGCCGCGGAGTGCCACGGAGCGACCGCGCTCGTGTACTGCTGCCTGCATAGCCGTGGAATACAACAGAATCTATTGCAGACGGGGCGTTCGCTGCAGCGTTGCCCACCGGGAAAGCGGCTCCGTGGCGCTCCGTGGTCCTCGATCTTCCTCCGTGTTAAAATCTAAACTTGTAACGAACCGCACGGGCGCTGCCCGGGTGTTCCGCGCGGCTTCCCGGCATAGGCGATTGCCCTGCGGGTTACGACGGCAGGACCTGATTCATCCACAGTTGTAACGGACCGGCGTCGGACACATCACTTTGAATGACTCGCGCTACCAGCCGGATTCGATTGCGCGGCATTGGCCGTGCTGCCGCAAGCCAGACTCCGGCCTATCTGCGTGTTTTGCGCGAATCGCCTTTCCTGATCTGCGTTAAAACTTTCTTCCTGGCCGCCGCCCTGCGCCGGCCATGACGCCAGCCAGGGCAGCGGCATCTCGGTTCGATGGCAACTCGCGAGGAAGCGACGCTGCTCAGCCTATCCGCCGTCTTCCCGACGCGCGGTCAGCGGCACCGCCGCCTCTGGCGTGATCGCCCGGAACGTGAAGCTTTCCTCGAAATACAGCCGCACGTGGTCTGCGTCGTGCGACAGGTAGCCGATCGACACGTCCTGCCCGACCGTCAGCTCGAAATCGCCGCCGCGCTGCGACAGCACCAGCGCACCGTCGAGCCCGGGTGCCCAGACCAGTGGGTCATCGACCAGGTGCCGCACGTGGTCCAGCACCGGATACCCCGCGTGCGTCGCCTCGGTCAGTTGGGTAAAGCAGCGCTCGCCCAGGGCCACCGCGTACGGGCCGCCGACCCCGCGGTCCCGCAGCGTGTTCAGTGCCCGGGCGATCGAGGCCGGATAGCCGGCCACGTCGTCGCCCATCGCCAACGCAGCGTCTGCCGGCGCCTCGGCGATCCCACGAATGCCGGCCGCTGCGTAGCCATGGAAAACCGCACGATCCTCGGCGATCGCGATCTTGCGGGCCGCCGCGACCATCGGATCGAGATCGGGCGCCTGCGCACCGCGCTCGATCGCGTCCAGCTCCGAGCGGCGCAGCGAGAACACCACGCGCAGCTCCACCAGCGGCAGCACGCGGCGCAGGCGCGCCTCGGCCTCGCATCCGGGCGGCGGCGCGGCCGGCTCGCTGTGCCCGGTGCTGACCGAGGCCGCGTCCCAGCCCAGCGGGCCGCGGAAATCGGCGAGCTTGCGGGCGGCCAGCATGGTCCGCAGCGTGCGCGCCGCCTCCTTCTCGATCTCGTCCCACGCGGCGGCGGTCACCGGGGCGAGTTCACGGAAGAAATGGTTCATCGCCGGCCTCCCGTTGCGCGCAGGCTGCCGATGCCCAGACTGCCGACGCCCAGGTTGCCGATGCCCAGACTGCCGATGCCCAGACTGCCGATGCCCAGACTGGCGTCACCTTGCGTGGGTCCGCCGGACGCTTCCGTCTCGATTTCTGCCGTCTCCTCGACCGGTCCGTCGCGGAAAAGCTGCGCGCCCATGTGCCGCGCGAGTGCCGCGTCATTCCGCCGCAGCCATTCCAGCAGCATCGACGCATGCTCCTTCTCTTCGTCGCGGTTGTGCGTGAGGATGGCCTTCAGCTCGGCGTTGTCGGTGGCGGCGATGCGCTGGTCGTACCAATCGACCGCCTCCAGCTCCTCCATGATCGTGGCGATGGCGCGGTGCCGGTCGAGCACGTCCTTCCCGAGCACCGCCCGGTCTTCATGCAACGCTTCGCTGGACATCCGGTCCTGACCTCCTGGGCTTCCGAGAGGAGCATCGGGACGGGACAGCGGCCAGCCAAGCCGCCTCGCGGTCAGCTTTCCGGGAGCAGCGAGGTTGCGTGGGTCGCCAGGACCCTGGCACTCCCTTGCCGTGAGTGCCAAAATTGACCATGTAGCGTCGGCGACGATTCGATGACGGCAGGACCGGGATGATCCATTACCAATTGCGTTGCAGCCAGGGGCACGAGTTCGACGGCTGGTTTTCCGACAGCGCCGGCTTCGACAGGCAGGCGAAGCGCGGGCTGGTCGAGTGCCCGGTCTGCGCCGACGTGAAAGTGACTCGCGCGATGATGGCGCCGGCGGTTGCCACGCGGGAAGCGCCCAAGGCGGCACCACCGCCGCCGGTGCCCGCTGCATCGGAGGCCGTGCCGCCAGCCGCTGCGCCGCAAGTGCCCGCGCCTGTCGCGGGCGGGCCTATGCCGGCACATCTGCGGGCCATGCTGCAGCACATGCGTGCCGAGGTGGAAAAACATTGCGACTATGTTGGCCCGTCGTTCGCCGACGAAGCCCGCAAGATGCACCGCGGCGAGAGCGAAAAACGCGGAATCTACGGCGAGACCACGCCAACCGAAGCCGAGTCCCTGGCCGAGGAAGGCATCGAGGTCTCGAGCATTCCCTGGGTGCCTCGCGCTGACGGGTGAGGCTCAGGGGCTTTGCCCCTGGACCCCACCGGGGGGCTTTGCCCCCCTGGACCCCCCACCAAAGGCGTAGCCTTTGGGATCCATCTGTTTCGCTGGATGGAGGGGAGGGGGCACGATGCCGTTGGGCTGGCGTCGCCAGCCCAAC
>DASXFW010000191.1:0-6463 GCA_036489395.1 Acetobacteraceae bacterium
GGTCGATCGTGCGCAGATGGCCGGGTCAAGCCCGGCCATGACGGGGAGCACAAGCCCGGCCATGACGGGGAGCACAAGCCCGGCCATGACGGGGAGCGAAGCACCAGGTGCGGCCTCATGACTTGCCCAGCGCCTTCAACAGGGGCAGCAGTTCCTTGTTGACTTGCTCGGCCGTCAGTGGGCCGACGAAGCGCTTGCGAATACGGCCGGTGCTGTCCAACACGTAGGTTTCAGGCACGCCGTACACGCCGAAATTCAGCCCCACGGTGCCGTCCGCATCCAGTCCGACATTGCGGTATGGATCGCCGAACTCCGCCAACAACCGCCGCGCATCCTGCGGCTTATCCTTGTAGTCGATGCCGTACAGCGGCACGTGGTCGCGCTCTGCCAGGCGCATCAGCACCGGTTGCTCCGCACGGCACGGCACGCACCATGACGCGAAGAAATTGATCAGCACCGGACCACCCTTCAGCGAGTTCAATGCCAACGCGTTGCCGTTCAGTCCGGCAAGATCGAACTGCGGTGCTTCCTTGTCGATCATTGCCGACGGCAGATACTGCGGATCGTACCCCGGCCGCAGCGCCAGCGCGAAATATCCAGCGAGCACCAGAAACAGCAGCATCGGCAGCAGGTAGATAAGACGACGCATCAGGCTTACTCGCCCGGCGCGGGCTGCAGCACCGGTGCCGCGCGGCGTGCGCGCGCCGCGACGCCGACTCGCCAGCGGCGATCGCTCAGGCTGACCGCACCGCCGAACGCCATGATGACAGCGCCGATCCAGATCCACGGCACCAGCGGCTTCCAGTAAGCACGCAGCGTCCAGTTGCCCGCGCTGTCGCCGTCGCCCAGCGCCACGTACAGGTCCGCCAGAAGGTTGGTGCGGATCGCCGTTTCGCCCGTGGTCTGCTGCTGCAGCGGGAAGAAGCGTTGCTCCGGATGCATCACGGTGACGGGCTGGCCGTTTCGGCTTACCTCGACGGTCGCGCGCTGTGCGGTGAAATTCTCACCCTGCACGGGCTGCACGCCGACGAAATGCAACGTGTAGCCGGCGATGTGCACGTCGCTGCCGGCGTGCACCGCGTTGATCTCCTGCAGGTCGAAGGCCGATGCAGCGAAGCCGGCGATCGACACCGCCAGGCCGAAATGCGCGATGCTCATGCCGTAGGTGGAGCGCGGCAGGTGCACGGCACGGCGCATCGCGTCGCCGAACGGCACGCGGAACAAGCGCACGCGCTCGGCGTATTCCACGATCACCGAGACCGCGACCCAAGCCGAGAGACCCAGCCCGAGCACCGCGAAGACCGGGCCGCCATGCGTGACGTAAAAGCCAACCAGCGTTGCGAGCGCGGCGGCGATGAACGCGACCCACACGCGTTGCAGCGCGCCCAGCAGGTCGCCGCGCTTCCATGACAACAGCGGGCCAAGGCCGACCGCGAGGATCATCGGCACCATCAGCGGCACGAAGGTGCGGTTGAAGAATGGAAATCCGACCGACAGCTTCGGTCCGCCCACCGCGTCAAGGAACAGCGGATACAGCGTGCCCAGGAAGACGGTGGCGCAGCCGCAGGTGAGGACGAGGTTGTTCAGCACCAGCGCGCCCTCACGCGAGATCGGTGCGAACAATCCGCCGCCCTTCAGTGCCGGCGCACGCATCGCGTACAGCGTCAGCGAACCGCCGATCGCGACCAGCAACAGCAGCAGGATGAAGGCGCCGCGGCGCGGATCGGTGGCGAAGGCGTGCACCGACGTCAACACGCCGGAGCGCACCAGGAACGTGCCGACCAGCGACAGGGAGAACGTGATGATCGCCAGCAGGATGGTCCAGCTTTTCATCGTGTCGCGCTTTTCCACGACGATCGACGAATGGATCAGCGCGGTGCCGACCAGCCACGGCATGAACGACGCGTTCTCGACCGGGTCCCAGAACCACCAGCCGCCCCAGCCGAGCGTGTAGTACGCCCACCACGAACCCATCGCGATGCCGATGGTCAGGCAGCACCACGATGCCAACGTCCAGGGGCGCACCCAGCGGGCCCAGGCGGCATCGACGCGGCCCTCGATCAGTGCGGCGACGGCGAAGGCGAAGCCGACGCTGAACCCGACATACCCGAGGTAAAGGAACGGCGGATGGAACGCCAAGCCGGGGTCTTGCAGGACGGGATTGAGCCCTTCGCCGTTCGCCGCCGGCGGCCAGGTGCGCAGGAACGGATCGGACGTGGCCAAAATGAACAGCAGGAAGCCGGTGGCAATCATGCCTTGCACGGCAAGCACGCGCGCGCGCAATGCGGGGGGAAGATTGCCGGAGAACAATGCCAGCGCGGCGGCGCACAGACCCAGCATGAAGACCCACAGGATCATCGATCCCTCGTGGTTCCCCCACACGCCGGTGATCTGGTACAGCAGCGGCTTATCCGTATGGCTGTTCTCGACGACGTTGACCACCGAGAAGTCGTTGGTGACGTAAGCGTGCATCAGCGACGCCAGCGCCAGCGCGATCAGTGCGAACTCGGTCAACGCGGCGCTGCGTCCGACAGCCATCCACGCGGCCTGGCCGCGCGCGGCGCCCACGAGCGGCACGCTGGACTGCACCAGCGACACGCACAGCGCCAGGATCAGCGCGAAATGGCCGAGCTCGGTGATCATCCTTCACCCGTCATGGCCGGGCTTGACCCGGCCATCCTCCCCCAGTGCGTCGGTCCCGTACGCGCACCGATGCGACCCGATCGCCCGTGCGTGGATGGCCGGGTCAAATCCGGCCATGACGGGTGACGCGTGACGGGTAGCGGGTGCGGCACGCCATTCGCGGTCACGCAGCGGCCCGCTGTGCCGGAGCCAGGATCGAACACAGCGCGTCCACCAGGGACGCCATCATCGCGTCGGTATGCAGCGGACCCGGCGTGAAGCGAAGACGTTCCTCGCCGCGCGGCACTGTGGGGTAGTTGATCGGCGTCGCATACATGTTGAACTCGTCCAGCAGCCGCCGGCTGACTTCCTTGCACAGCGCCGCATCGCCGATGTGCAGCGGCACGATGTGGCTTTCCGACTCGATACGCGGCAGCCCGGCGGCATCGAAGCAGCGCTTCAACGCGCCGGCGCGTTCGAACAATTTTACACGCCGCGCGTGATCGGCCTTCACGTGCCGCACCGCGGCGAGCGCGGCGGCCGCGGTCATCGGCGGCAGCGAGGTGGTGAAGATGAAGCCGGGCGCCACGGACCGGATGTAATCGATCACGTCCGTATCGCCGGCGACATAGCCGCCATGGCAGCCGAACGCCTTGGCGAGCGTGCCCTCGATGAGATCCACGCGGTGTGCGACGCCGTCGCGTTCCGACACGCCGCCGCCGTTCGGGCCGTACATGCCGACCGCGTGCACTTCATCCAGGTAGGTGATCGCGCCGTAGCGGACCGCGAGATCGCAGATCGCACCGATCGGTGCGATGTCGGCATCCATCGAATACACCGATTCGAATGCGATCAGTTTCGGTGCACCGACCGGTGCGGCGCGCAGCAGCGCCTCCAGATGCGCCATGTCGTTGTGCGCGTAGATGTTGCGCACGGCCTTCGCACCACGGATGCCGGCGATCATCGACGCATGATTCTTCGCGTCCGAGAACACCTGCCACGGATGCTCCGGACCCGCCGGCGTACTGCTCAGGATGGTGGACAGCGCCGCCTGGTTCGATACGAATCCGGAAGTGAACAGCAGCGCGGCCGGCTTGCCGTGCAATTCCGCAAGCTCGGCTTCCAACGCATCGTGCGCCGGGCTGGTGCCGCTGATGTTGCGCGTGCCACCGGCGCCGGCGCCCATGTCGCGCGCCGCGGCACAGGCCGCTTCGACCACAACGGGATGGCCGCCCATTGCCAGGTAGTCGTTCGACGACCAGACCAGCACCTCGGTGCCGTCGGGCCGGCGATAATACGGAAATCCGTCTGCCTGCTTCCGCAGCGCGGTGAATTCGCGATAGCGCCCCTGCGCACGGATGTCGTCCAAGGCCCGGCGACAGAACGCGTGGAATGCAACCATGCCTGAGGCGCCTTCATGTCTGAGAACAAGTGACAACCAGATCGGACGATCGAAGCGGAAAGGCAAGCCCCGCAGCGACGATCCGTGGTGAACGCTGATATCGGAAACCTTCCATAACTCATTGACCTAGATCAAGGCGACGACCTAACGAATCCTTAAGGTTTCCCCGTTAACTCTGCCCTCCGGCCCGAACGGCAAAACGCCGGTCTGCGGTCGCGGCAACGAGGAGCCTGAGGCCAATGTCCGAACCGTGCCCCGCACAGAACCTCTGGACGGAGGCAGGGTCATGCTGATCCCGCTGAAGCTCGTGCGGGACCAGCCGTTGCAGCAGCAGCTCTATGACCAGTTGCGCGACTTGATCGCCGCCGGCCGGTTGCAGCCCGGCACACGCATGCCGTCCACCCGGATGCTCGCCGAACAATTCGCCGTTTCCCGCATTACCGTGCTGCTGACGTATGAGCGGCTGATTGCAGACGGCCACATGGAGACGATCCCGGCCAAGGGTACCTTCGTCGCCAGGCCGGCCAGCCCGATGGCGCGATGTCCGGTGGCGCATGGCGCCCATCCCGCGACGGCTGGGGCGCCGCCATGCTCTGGCGGCATCGGCGAGGGCCGCATCGGCCGGCCGGATCCCGCGTTGTTTCCCGTTGCCCGCTGGCGGGCGCTGCTGCGCGACACCGTCGGCCGGCTGGGCGTCGGGTCCTCTGCCGACCACGTGGCGGGCGTGGTGCGGCTGCGCAGCGCCATCGCAGGGTGGCTGTCCGCCTCGCGCGGGCTGGCCGTGGCGCCGGCGCAGATCATCCTGGTCAGCGGCCGGCAGCAGGCGGTGCACCTCGCCGCCCGGATGCTGCTGTGCACCGGCGCCCGCGCGGTGGTGGAGGAGCCGTGCGACGACCGCACCGCCTCGACCTATGCGGAAGCCGGCGCCGAAATCGTCGGCGTGCCGGTGGATCACGCGGGCCTGCGTCCCGATCTGCTGCCCGAAGGCGCCGCCGCGCTGCTGCACCTGACGCCAGAGCACCAGCAGCCGCTGGGCATGCTGCTGAGCGCCGAGCGGCGTGCCGCGGTCCTGGAATGGGCCACCCGTGCCGGCGCCACGATCGTGGCGGAGGACTGCGACGGCGAATTCCGTTACGGCGGCATGGAAGCGCCGCCGCTGATGAACCTGGATCGCGAGGGGCGGGTGATCCAGATCGGCTGTTTCGCCACGCCGCTGGGGCCGTGGATCACGATGGGTTATCTCGCAGTGCCGCCTGCCATGGTGGAGGCGGCGCGGGCGGCCAAGCGGCTGATCGACGATGCGGCCGGCTCGGTCGAGTGCGCGGCCCTGGCGGAGTTCCTGGAGAGCGGCGCCTATGCACGGCACGTACACCGGCTGCGCAAGACCTACCTGAGCCGGCGCGATGCACTGCTGCACGGCTTGCACCGGCATTTCGGCTGCGACGCCGTGTGCAGCTCCGGTCTGCACCTGGCGTGGGAGATTCCGCCGGAATTCGACGACCCCAATGCGCTGGCTGTCCGTGCCAGGCGTTGCGGACTCGAAGCCGATACGGTCGGCACGGCGGAGCGGCGCGTGCTGCTGTTGGGCTTCGGCACGCTGAGCGAGGCGCGGTTGGAAGCCGGCCTCGCACGGCTGGCAAGCGAAACAAATTCCTGGGCACGCGCATCGCAACATGCCGGCTGAGCGGTTGATGCAGATCAATGCCAACATGTGGTCAAACCGCGAATGAATACCGCTGTAAGCGTGCAAGAGGAGATGCCGATGCGCCCACGCCTAACGCGAACTCAGGCAGCCATGCTGGCGGGCGCGACGTTTGCCATGCTCGGCGCCGGCGCGGCACGCGCGGCGGAGACCACGCCCCCCGGTTTCCACAATGACGTGCTGCCAATCCTGCAGCAGCACTGCGGCCAGTGCCATACGCCTGGCGGGGTTGGCTACCAGGCGATCAACCTGGATCTGAGCGATTATCATGGCGTCATGAGCGGCTCGCGGCAGGGCCAGGCGGTGATTCCGCGGCAGCCGGAGATGAGCCCACTGGTGAAGGTGCTGAACTTCGGCCAGGACAAGTATCCGCACATGCCGCCAACCGCGCACGAGTTGGACAAACGCGATGCGAGCACGATCAGCGCGTGGATTGCCGCGGGCGCGAAGGACAACTGATACCAATTTTTATCATTGCGAGTTGCCACCGGCCCTCGGCCGACCCGCGCTGGATGAAACCGCTGCACCGACGCCCTTTGTGTCATGGCCGGCGAAGGCCGGCCACCCACGTCGTTCCTTGCTTCGAGCCAGAAAGACGTGATAGGGGTAGGGAGAGACGGTTGTCCCGCCTCCCCCTCCCTCCGAACCGGACTGGCGGTTCTCCCGCATCCGGCTCTCCGGTTGGTGGTATCACCCACAAGGGGACTGACGAACCGCATCATAGGCTCCCTGCAAAC
>DASXFW010000332.1:0-12675 GCA_036489395.1 Acetobacteraceae bacterium
CCTCAGTGAGGCGCTGCGCTACTTCCTCAAAGGCCGGCAACTGAGGCCGCCGATCCGACTCAACCCGGCTTGAACGCCAACTCGGGGTTGCAGACTCTCCTCGCCGGAAGGCTGAACGGAAATCCAACTGCCGGATTTAGGTTCAGTGCTGGCGCGCGTGCCTCCAAGGCAATCATCATCGACCCGACCCCATCCAACCCGATCTCGCCGATACGTTATCATCGCGCTCACTTGAGATCAAAACGAGCACAAGGTAAGGCCTTAAATAGCGATTGCCGTTCGCACGGGCTTCCCTGACACGTGCGGCGTGAGAACGATGGGGCAGGGCAGGGCGCTACCGCTTGCGCTGGCTGTGCCGCAAGGGTCACGCGCTTCGCGCAGGCATGCAAGGAACTCCGGCGCCTGGTTGGTGTAGCGCCGACATTCCCCGAGGTGATGCGGCCGTCACGCTCCGATGTGCCGGATCGTTCGGTCGCCGAGCGCTGGAAGCGCCGTCCAAGGCCACGACAGGGATCTCCGGCCTGGTCGTACCTGTCCCGGCAGCGTTGCATTCCGGCTTCAATTCTGACGGCTGCGGCCGAGGCGGTTATCGTGCGGGATGGGTCCTTCCGCAACGCGTGGTTTGCCCATCGGGGCGAGGATGGTGCTGTCACTCACGTCGAGATCCGCGGTCCTGACTACAAAGGATCGCTGAGGGGCGGGACCAAGACGCTGTTCCGGTTCGGCCGGGCAGGGGAGGGGGTCTGTCGGCTCGCCGTCACCGAGGCGCCGATCGAGACATTCAGCCTGGCCGCGATAGAGGGTCCACGCGCTGATACGCTCCACCTCGCCACAGGTGGTGGCATCGGGCCGGGAACGGTCTCCGCTCTGCAGCACGCGATCAGCGCCATCGCTGGCTACCGCGGCGCCCGTCTTGTTGCCGCGACCGACGCGAATCGGGCCGGTGATCGCTACGCCGAGCGCCTCGTCGAAATTGCTGCTGGCAGCGGCATCCTGGTCGAGCGGCTCCGGCCGATCCGCGCGACCGACTGGAATGACATGTCGCAGGGGAAAGCGGACTGATACCCTGACCGAACCTGGATTATGCCGCCCCACGGTTAGCGCTCCTGACCGTTCCTTGGCGCCAGCCCGATCGGATCGGCCTGGCGCTGAACATTTCGGGCAGCTGCCACACGGCACCGCCCTCGGCCGCATACCCGCCCCTGCGCGTTCCGCTCACTGTCCAGGCACCGCTTTTGTGGGGGCATCAAGCCAGACCGGCATCGAGCAATACCGGCGGCCGTGAGCATCGGTGGCGACTGACTTCTCGCAGACGGCGATGGCCCGCACCGGGTCGTTATCAGCCATGAGGGACGCCCACGCGGCGGCGGCGCCAGGTCCGGCAGCCATGGCGGCCGATATGGTGTGTGCGGAGATTTCCCCGTGTGACCGGCCGGCGCCGAACCCAGCCGCGTAGGAGACGCCGGCGACGAGGGCGAAGCCGATCGCCAGCCCGGCGGCGCCGCCGAGCATGACGCGCCGCCGGACGGTTTCCCGGTGCGCGCTGGTAGTTTGTTCCACCAGCGTCGCAAGGCGAGGGGCGAGCTGGTCAATGATGCCGACGCCGGAGGCGTGAACCCGGTCGATTGCGTCATCCGCCACCGCATCGGCCTGGGTGCGGAGCTTTTCAGCGATCTCAAGCTGGGTGTCGGCGCTAGCCTCGTAAATCGTGCCGAGCGCTCCGATGGATTCTGCCAAGGCGTGGAGCTGATCGGAGAGCGGATCACCTTTCAGCACGGCCGCGGATGCGGCGCGGTGCATCGCACCGATCGCCGCATCCAGCTTCGCGCGCAGGGCTGGCCGGCGCTCCGTCGTGGTTACGGTATCCACGAGCTGATACCCGCGAGGCGCCGATCCATGGCATCCAGCCAGGCGCGCAGCCGCGCTCCATCGAACATGCCGAGCGGTGGCGTCACCTTGCCGTCGCGCGCATCGAAGAACCGGCATTGCCGGACCTCGATGGCTTCCGCCGCGAAGAGGCGCGGCATCCAGACGGGCACGCTCGTCTTCGCCAGGTCGATGAAGCCGGGGAGGCTGGTCATCCGGCCGAAGGCGTCCGCGCGCGTGGTTCCGGCGTCGATGGCGACCTCGTTCAGCACGAGGGCCTGCGCCTTCGGCGCGAAGCCGCGTGCGCTCAAGGTGAGGGCAGGGGTCAGATCCTCAGCTTGGGTCCCGAGCAGATAAAGCATGACGGGCGCTACGCCGGCCGCTTCCATGGCGGCCGCCAGACCGGGCATCTCGGTTGCCAACGTTCGGAGCGTGGTGTCACCGCCGCCGAGGTCCACAATCGCCGACTGGTGTTCGGTGACACAGTGCTCGATGAGCTGTTGCAGCCAGCGCGCGACCCCGGCCGGACTGTCCGTCTCCGGGCGGGCGACGCCATCAAAGTACCGGGAGAAGCTCGCGTTGCTCGGGTCAATGTCCGCAAGGATCGGGGTGCTACCGCGCTGGAATGACGTTTCCGCGATCCAGCGCAGGAGGGTGGTCTTGCCGGTTTTGCCGCGCCCGGCTGCGAACGCGATCTTGGTTTTGCCGGCGAGATCGACGCCTTGGGCAATCGCCGGTTCAGGTTCGGTCTGGGGCGCCAGACCCGCAAAATCGACGTCCTTGCCCTGGAACGTCGCACCATCCGGCTTGAAGGGTGCGGATTTCGGCTTCAGCGCCTTTGGCGCGGATTGCTGAGACGAGGTATCGGCCATCGGCTTTCCTTTCATCCGTAGATTTTTTTGCGAACTGCCTCTCTCTCCTTTTCCTCATCGGCGGTTGGCGGGCGTGGGGGTTCATACGGCTTCAATGACGCCGGTTTGAACCTGGGAACGGGTGCCTCACTTGGTGGCGGGGCAAGGGCAGAAATGGCCTGTGCTAGTACCGGGCTGGCCGCCGTTACCTGCGGCACGGCTGGCACTCCCGGTGCTGGATCGGATGCCGCTGTGGCGGTGGCTTCGGCCGCCCAGATGCGGCTCTTGAGCGGGATGCTCGCCCGGACAATCTCACGGCGCAGGCCCTCGGCGGACCATGCGCGTCCTGTCCGCCAGGTGATGCCCGCGCGTGTCAGGGCCTCCGCGATCGCCGCCCACGAGCAGTCGTCATGGACCAGCGTGCGGATCGTCGCGTGATTCTTCCGCAGCCATGGCCGCAGCACGTCGCCCGGGCGCCAGAGCGCGCGGAAGCGGTCCGCCAAGGCGTCCAATTCGGCTTCGGAGGGCTGGCGCGTGATCGGCATGGACCGATCGAGCTTGCCTCAGCGCGGTGTCCAGGTCAACAAATCGCCGCTCATTTCGCGTCCCTTTCCGCCGCTCTTTTCGCGGCTCATTCCGCGTCCCTTTCCGCCGCTCATTTTGGGCGGCCCGACCCGGCCGACTGGGGGGTGGGGGAGGGGGTCATCTGCAACAGACCAAGGCACCCAAGGGTGCGTGGTTGCGGGACCTCATGGCCCCCCCTACGGTGCCTCGCAGGAGAGCATTCGAGGACAGCGTTCGACCCTGGAGACTCGATGGCTGAGACCCCGCCCGCCGACCTTATCACAATCCGCCTCACCGCACTCGAGGCCGGCCAGTCGGCGATGAACCAGGCCCTCGGTTTGATGCTCGACACGCTGCAACAGCAGACGAATTTGCTGCGCGAGATCGCCGAAGCCGTGAAGGACGAGCCAGGACCCTCGCCGATCGTGCAGAGCCTCGACGAGCTGACCGAGGCCGTGGTGCACATGGGCACCGGCATAGAGACCTTGAGCGCGAAGCTGGACGCTCTGCCCGATGCGATCAGCGCTGCGATGGATGGCGGCGAGGCGCGGGTACCGGACGAGGAGGCCTGACATGCTGACCTATCGTACCGGAGCAGCAGGGGTGCCGCGGGCCGCCAGGGCCATGGCTGAGCACTTGTTGCAGCAGACCTTGCCGCCGGAGATGGCGGTCATGGCGGAGTATTACGAGCAGGGCGTGACGCGACCGACGTCAGCTGTAGCGGCCTATAGCCGCTATTGCCGTCTGGCCGTGGGCGGTGCGTTGCCTGAGGGCGCTGCACTTGACGAACTGGTGACGGCCGAGGCTGCCCGCCTGGGCGAGAGCGCCGTTGCCCCGGACGGCGCCGCGCTCGATGCCGGCGAACTGCATTTGCGCGCCGTGGGGGCATTCATCGGAGCCGGTCTTCTGACCCGCGAGGCAGCAACCGCGAGCCTGGTGCGCCTGGGCATGGCAGCGGGCGGACCGGGTTTCGAGGAACGACTCGAGGCGGCGATCACCGAGTCCACCACGGCGCGCGATTACAGCAGCGCGGTCGCCACGCCGCGGCGCGACATGGACCCCGCTCTTGCCCGCCGCCTCGGCCTCGACCCGAACCGGGGGCTGACCCAGAGCGAGGTGGCGCTGTTACTGAACGGGCAGCGCGCGGATGGCCGGGAGATCGCGGGCAAGCAGACGCAGGCGGCGACGCTGCCGCTGACCCAGATTTTCGAACCTGGGGGCGGCGTAAAGCCCGGCCGGGAACAGCTCGAACGAATGCTGGCTGGGCAAACGGCCGCCGGCAAGGCGTTGCCGGAGAAAACCGCCAGGATGGCCGTGCGGCGTCTGGAGGCGGCGCTTGGCGTCATCGGCGAGGCGATGTCATCCTCGGAACGAGAGCACATCTTGTCCGGCCGCATGGCGGATGGCCGGGAGCTGTCCGATCGCGCCTACATGACGGTGCTGGAAACTTCCAAATCGCGCATCGGCTATATCGACCTGACGTTTTCCGCGCCGAAATCGCTGTCCGTCGCCTGGGCCTTCGCGCCGACCAATGCCGAGCGCGCCATTCTGCACCAGGCGCACAGCGACGCGATCGAGAGCGTCATGGTGATCATCGAGACGGAGATCGGGCGGGCGCGCAAGGGCAAGGGCGGCAAAGACGGGTATGAGCCCGGCGCGATCGGCTGGGTCTCGTTCGACCACTACGCGGCCCGGCCGACCGTGGCGGTTGTCATCAGGGATGAGGATGGGCGCGAAGCGACGGAGCTGCACAGCCTGACCGGTACTGGCGGTCGCGTGCCCGGTGACATGCAGGTGCATACCCACGTTGCAGTGTTCAATGTCGTGGAGACGGCAAGCGGCCGTGTCGGTGGCCTCGACCTCGCCCGGCTCGACGGCCGTATCCATGAATGGGGCGCGCTGTATCAGGCCCACCTCGCCGATAATCTGCGGCGCCACGGCGTCGACATCACACTGGATTCGCGAAACGAGATGGCGCGGCTCGCAGACGTGCCGGAGCACGTGGCCGGGCATTTCAGCAAGCGGACCATAGGCGGCACCGACGCCGCGCGTGCTTACGCGCAGTCGCTTGGCCGCGATTGGGACAGCCTGGATGCCGAGCACAAAATCCGACTCCTGAAATCCGGGGTGCAAGATCCGCGCGGCGCGAAATCCGACGACGTCACCGACCTCGCCACCTGGCGGACGATGGCAGAGGCGATCGGCTACCGGCATCGCAGCGTGCTTCGGCCCGACGACATCAGACCCGCTCTCTCGCGCGACGAGCGGCTGGAAACGGCCTTCCAGGCCGCCATGCCGCTGCTTGGCAAGCAGTTCGACCGGCGGGCCGTCATCGACGGGTCGGACGCGCGCGTTGCCGCCGTCAAAGGGTTGATCCTCGCCGGCATTGAGTCGGCCGAGGATGTCAGCATGCTGACGCGCGCCTTCCGCGAGCGTGGCATCCGGCGCCGCGGCTCGGACGCCGCGCTCATCTGGGGCACCGTCGCCGGCGCCCGGGGCCGCGACCGTACCGCCGTTACCACGACCCTCGACGAGCGCGAGGAAGAAACCCTGATCGCTACGGCATCGGCGGGCGGGCAGGATCGGAGTGCCGCCCTCACGCCGGCGACGATCGACGCGGCGGTGCGGGCATTTCCGGATCTGGACTTCTCGAGCGAGCACGGCCAGGCGCAGCGCGCGGTCATCGACAAGCTGGGCGCGGGTGGCCGGATCAGTCTCGCGATCGGTGTTGCCGGTTCCGGCAAGACCACCTTGCTCAGGCCCCTTGTCCACGCCTGGCAGGACGACGGCCGCACCGTTCACGGCATCGCCCTCGCCTGGCGGCAATCTGATGATTTGGTCGAAGCCGGTATTCAAGGCCGCACCCGAGCCGTCGCGTCATTCCTCACGGCTACCGAGCGGGGACGGCTCGCACTCGACGCGAAATCCGTGGTGGTGCTGGATGAAGTTGGACTGCTCGGTACCCGCCAACTCAATGACATCCTCGCCCTGCAGCAGCGCACCGGATTCCAGCTCGTGATGCTGGGCGATCCGAAGCAAATGCAGTCTGTGGAGGCTGGACCAGTCATCAGGCTTCTGCGCCAGGGCCTCGGCGCCGATGCTGTGCCGGAGCTGGGCAGTTCGGTCCGCCAGAAGGATGCCGAGGAACGGGAAACGACGCTGATGTTCCGCAACGGCCAGACGGCCGAGGCGATGCAACGCAAGGCGGCCAACGGCACGTTTCAGGCGGTGCCGGGCGGTTACCGCGAGGCGATCGAACGAGTGGCTGCCCTCTGGCAAGAACGGCGGGAGGCCAATTGGGACCGGCCCGGTTTCACCGTGACGGTGAGCGCACCGACCAATGCCGAGGCCCACGACATCAGCATGGCCATTCGCGCACACCGGCGAGCCGCTGGCGAGGTGGGTGAGGACAAGACGACGCTGGCCGCGACCGACGGTCAGGGGGTGCGGCGCTACAGCCTTGCGCTTGCCGAGGGCGACCGGGTGCGATTGTTCGACAAGGTGAATGCGGCCTTTACAAATGGCACGCACGGGAACATCGGCCGCAATGGCTCCGTCTTGGACGTGGTAAAGATTCAGGATGACGGCCTGATGCTGCAAAATCTCAACGGGAAACAGGGCTTTGTTCCTTGGGGTAGGCTTCAGGATGAAACTGGCCGTTTCCGTCTTGCATATGGCGAGGCCCTGACGACCCATACTGCCCAAGGGTCGACTGTTACCGAGCATATCCACGCCATGCCGAGCGGGAGCAGCCTGGTCACAGCGTTTGGGGCTTATACCTCCGGCAGCCGACATCGCGAGCAAAGCTTCATCGTGACATCGGATGGCGCCGAGCGCGCCGAAATCGCTGGCCGACGCCCTCTTGGCGATCGGCGCGAGATCACGCCCAGCGACGTGCTCGCGAACGTCACACGAAATTTCTCGCGGCAGGACGAAAAAGAGAGCGCCGTTTCCGTGCTGGAACGTGCTGCGAATGTCCGGCGCGGCACCATCCAGGCCGTGCAGGCGTCGCTGCAGCCCATGGAAGCCCGCACCGCGGCCCAGGAGCAGGCGACGAGCTTGCCGGAGCGGCTTGAGCGGCGCCGGATCAGACGTGCCCTGGAGAGCCGGTTGCCGGGCCTGGCCGAGCGGCTACGGCGTCATGGTGAATCCGTCGCTAGGCTTGCCCGCGCGGGAGCTGCACTCGCCGAGCGACTGGCCGCCATCGCCCGCGCAAAGCGGGCCGAGCGGCAAAACGAGCGGGACTACTGGCAGGATGTGGCCGAGCGTGCCTCAAAGACATCGGACCAGGCACAGTCGCAAAGCCAAACGCGACGGTCAGCCTGGCGCCGGTAGTTTAGTCGAAGAAATCCCGAATATCGGGGAGGCTGCCGGGCACGATTCGCAGATTGGACACGTTGGATCGGGGCTTTACACCAATTGTCCATTTCAATGACCGGGTGAATTCCGGCGGTAGCCACCGGGGTCACCGTACCGCACCGCCGCCATGGGTGGAAAGTGGACCAATTGCCACAGGTGCGCCTCTCGGGTCGAATCGTCGTTGATCGAGTTATACCAATCGTCCGAACCACGGACTCATTGGCTGGACATAACACCAAGCACTTTCAACGAGTTGTCCGTTGACCGACGAGTCAATGGTCCGGACGGTTGGAATTACCGCGTTCCGGTTCGATGAACGGGAGCCCGCTTCCGTCAACCTGTTCGAGCCTCATTTCATTTTCCCATGGATTAGAGTCCCACTGGGAGCATCAAACCCCTAAGCGCGAGACCCAATATGAATCCGACTCCGGTCAGGCGGTGTCGCCAGGGATCCTCCCGCTCCGACAGATTTTTGGCGTTCGTGAGAGCGACTCCTGCGGCAGATACAGGCCAGGCGTTCGCATCCTCCATCGGAGGCAACCTCCGATCAGACCCGAACGCGGTTTCATGGCGCCTGTCCCCTGCCCCCGACATGCTTCGGGTCACCGCGGAGGTTGAGCGCGTGACGGTAACGAATGAGAACATGGCGACTCTCCTACGGTTGTCGCGTGGTGCCGAATGGGTTGGCGGGGCGCGCTTCAGACCGGAACCGGCGTCGTTGCTTGTTTGATCGCGACTGGCGGCGCGGTTATCGCGGCATGTGGCGTCACGGTGGAAGCGGCCGCGTACCGGCGCGACAACCATGTGCCGACCACGAGCTGCATGGGGTGATAGATCATGATCGGGAGCAGCAGCGTCCCGGCAGCCGCACCGCCGAGCAGCGCGCTGGCCATCGGCACCCCGACCACCAGCGATTTCTGCGAACCGCAGAATACCACCGCGACCTCATCCGCCTTGCGAAGCGCCATGGCACGTCCGCCCATCACCGCGACCAGCAGACCGCTCGCCAACAGCAGCGCCATGACGAAACCAAGCGTCAGCAGTGTTGTCGCGGGTACCTGATGCCAGATGCCATGCACGACCGCCGCGCTGAAGGCGGTGTAAACAACCAGGAGTATCGAACTCCGGTCCGTGACCGCGAGTATCGAGCGATTGCGCGCCGCCCAGGCGCCGATCCACGGCCGAAGAAGATGGCCCGCCACGAATGGCACCAGCAGCTGCAGGATGATTTGCCAGATGCCATGCGTATCGATTCCGCCACCGTGCAATCTCGACATCATGCTGAACAAAAGCGGAGAAAGCACGATCCCCACAAGGCTCGACATGGTCGCCGAACAAACGGCCGCCGCCACGTTGCCGTCGGCGATGGAGGTCAGTGCGATCGAGGACTGAACCGTAGATGGCAAAGCGCAGGCGAACAGCACTCCCATCCAGAGCGTCGGTGGCAGCAACGCTGGGAACAACATGCTGATCATCAGCCCGATGGCCGGAAAGACAGCGAACGTCACGGATGACGTGACGCAATGAATACGCCAATGGGTCAGTCCATTGATGATCGCCTCGCGCGACAAACGCGCGCCCTGCAGGAAAAACAGCAACGCAATGGCGATTTTCGCGAGAGCGCCGAAGACGCGGGCGCCTTCTCCATCGCACGGGAGGATTGTGGCCACGACGACCACTCCGGCGAGCGCGAGTACGAAACCATCCGGACGGAACTGCCGGAGATCGCCGACGCGCGCGGCGATTATTCTTAGCGTTCTTTCGGTCATGGTCATGGAACATCCCTCCTTGCCAGGCGGTGATTTCGGTTTGCTGTGCATCACCGAGGCGTGACGGCATCCGGGTCTTCGCCGATCGCGCCCGCCGCGGCGGCGGCCTCGGGGGCGCTCGTCAGCAGCAGGAAGTCCGTCAGCCCGCGGGGAGCAGCCGGCTTCTCGGCCGACATGATCGCGGCGAAGGTCGCCAGCGCCAGCGCGATATAGATACCAGTGGCTTCTTGTTGCTTGACCATTTCTTTCCTCTAACCGTACGAACTCTCGCACAAACGATCTCGCCGCCGCTGTGAGCTGCGTCACAGTTTGCCACCCCGATCCCCTCGCCCCGGGCCGGCGGATGGGAGACGGCGAACGCGTGCGGACTGGCTCCAGTCTGGATCGCGGTGGTTGTGATCGTGGCCACGCCCTCATCCGCCTCACCCGTGCATCGCGGCGTTGCCGCGATGGTCGGAGGATGCCGGAGGCCGCTGCCAAAGACTTTACCGGCGGCGTGTTTTGTCCTTTAGACAACCTTACCTTATCCTTAAGATGCCAGGCCGCCCCGTCTGGGAGCACCACCGGTGACCTTCGCTTTCCATGATCATGAGTTGGACATCGGGCGGCGGGAGCTGCGCCGCGGCGGCGCGCCGGTGGCGATCGAACCGCAGGTCTTCGATCTTCTGGTCCATCTTATTCGTAACCGCGAGCGGGTCGTCAGCAAGGACGAGCTGATCGCGAGTATCTGGGGTGGTCGGATCGTTTCCGAGTCGGCCGTGACCACCCGCCTCAACGCGGCGCGCAGGGCAGTGGGGGATACTGGGGCGACCCAGAGCCTCATTCGCACCGTGCCTCGAAAGGGCGTGCGTTTTGTTGGCGAGGTAACCGAGAGGGGTACATTGGTTGCGGCCGAATGTGCTGTGGCACCCCTTGAGGCGGTCGCGCTCGCCCTGCCCGATAGGCCTTCGATCGCTGTGCTTCCTTTTGTCAACATGAGCAGCGACCCCGAACAGGAGTATTTCGCTGATGGAATAACAGAGGATATCGTCACCGCCTTGTCGAAATGGCGATGGTTTTTCGTGATCGCTCGCAATTCGAGCTTTACCTACAGAGGTCGGGACATCGATGTGGAGCGGGTCGGCAGGGAACTCGGTGTTCGTTACGTCTTGGAAGGCAGCGTTCGAAAGGCCGGAAACCGTGTGCGGATCACGGCGCAACTCGTCGAAGCTGAGACCGGTTCACACCTATGGGCCGACCGCTACGATCGGCAACTCATCGACATATTCGCCGTCCAGGAGGAAGTAACGCGGAACATCGCGGCGGCTATCGAGCCGGCGTTGACCCGGACGGAAGGCCAGGTGGCGGTGCGTAAACCGCCCGCGGACATGCTGGCGTGGGATTTCTTTCTGCATGGCCAATGGCATTTTCATCAGATGAGCGCTGATAGTCGAGCCAAGGCGCTTGCATGCTTCGAACGCGCTGCCGTGTTGGACGGCGATCTCGCCGACGCCCATGTTGGGATTGCCCGCACCTTGCATGGAAATGCGGTTTACGGTCACAGCACTGACAGCGAGAGCGATCTGCACCGTGCCATTACGGCGGCTAGACGGGCTTTGGAGTTGGACAACGATAACGCCTACGCGTGGTACATCCTTGCCATGACACAGGCGACGCATGGCGAGGCTGCCGTAGCGGTGGAGTCCGCTTGTAAAGCGGTTGAGCTCAATCCCAATATGCCGTGGGGTCATTTCGCATTGGCGGTGGCGAGCCTCTATCGAGGGCAGATCGGAACCGCGCTGACAGCTATAGATATGGCGCTGCGCCTCAGCCCCAATGATCCGCAACGGTTTGCCTGGCTGGCGACGCGCGCGTCCGCGCTGTTTCTGCTGCGGCGATACGACGAGGCGATCCAGACAGCATTGCAAAGTCGGAGCGCTCACCGCTTCACCACCGCAAGCCGGGTGCTGGCGGCCAGCTATGGGCAGCTTGATTTACATCGGCAAGCCGCCGTGGCAGTCGTCGAAATGCTCGAAGTCGGTGGGACCGAACGGACGATCGCCGACGTCATCCGACCGTTCACGCGGCTGGCTGACCGCGAGCACTATTCCGAAGGCTTGCGCAAGGCGGGACTTCGGGAGACCTAAAGGAAGCCGCCGTCAGCGTGATGGCAAGGAGGGGCACGTGCTCGATTTCTGGTTTTCCGTGGGCAGCACCTACACCTACCTGTCGGTCATGCGACTGGCCGAGGTCGAACGCGCCCGTGGCGTCACGTTTCGCTGGCGGCCCTTTTCGGTCAGGCAAATCATGATCGAGATGAACAATATTCCATTCCGCACCAAGCCGGTGAAGGCGACCTATATGTGGCGCGACATAGAGCGCCGCGCGATGCTGTACGGACTGCCAATCCGCGTTCCCGTGCCTTACCCACTGTCGCAATGGGACGTCGCCAACCGCGTCGCCATTGTGGCTGCCGCCGAAGGCTGGGTCTCCGGTTATGCGCGGGCGACCTATAGACGGTGGTTTCAGGAAGGACTTGAGCCGGGAGCCGAGCCCAACCTCGGGGACAGCTTGCGTGAGCTAGGGCAGGATCCGGTGCGCGTAATCGCCCGCGCCGAAGGGACTGAGACCGGCGAAGGCTACGAGGCGGCGACCGAAGAAGCGCGCAAGCTCGGCATATTCGGGTCGCCAACGTTCGTGGTCGGCAGGGAATTGTTTTGGGGCGACGATCGCCTCGACGACGCCATCGCGTGGCATCATAATGGCTCCCTGGCACGCTAGATATGTCTCCGGGGCCCAGCCGGTTTCGCCAGGTCCGGGGAAGCGCACCAGGCCGGCGATTTTGTTCCTCCCGTCTATGGCTGGTTGTCGTAGGGCTTCGGCGCAACCGAGTTCAGGGAATGCGCAGGCGATACGTGCGGAGCCAGGATGATGCTTTCCTGGACGGATTCCGCGAGGAGCTGCAGTGATCTTTGCGTTCGACGATTGTGCGCTCGATGTCGAGCGGCGTGAGCTGCGCCGCGGCGGCGCGCCGGTCGTGATCGAACCTCAGGTCTTCGATCTTCTGGTCCATCTCATTTGTAACCGCCACCGGGTCGTCAGCAAGAACGATCTGATCGAGACAATTTGGGGTAGTCGGATCGTCTCAGAGGCTGACCCGAAACGATCACGGAACGATAGGCCGAGTCATTTCAATCGGTTAGCCAGCGCGGCCGGTTGGGCGATCGGCCGGGGGTTGCGTGACCCCAGCGGCTGCGATTCTCTACGTGGCTGCAACACACACGATG
>DASXFW010000335.1:0-4287 GCA_036489395.1 Acetobacteraceae bacterium
TCCCCCTAACCCCCTCCCTCAAAGTAAGCACCCCTCCCCTTAACCCCCTCCCTCAAAGCAAGCACCCTTCCCCCTAACCCCCTCCCTCAAGGGGAGGGGGGACCTTGGAACCTTGTCTCTCGCGCCTCAATCAGGCCCGCGACGACAGAGCGCAAGGGGCGGCGCGGATGTCCGCCAGACGTCCGGTGGCGCGATAGCCTGGGGCCGGCGTCAGCACCCGGCTGGCGCGTGCGACGATGCCGAGTACGCGCGTCTGCACCGTAATCGCATGTTCCAGCAGCCGGCGATTCTCGCTTGCCAGCGCGCGCAGCCGATCCGCCGGACCAGCCAGCCGGGTGCGTTGCGCCGGCGTAACCGGCTCCGCTTGCGCGTCGGCCAATGCCTGTGCGGCGTCCCGCTTCTCCTGCAACAGCGCACCCGCACGCCGCAGGTTCAGCGCGGCCAGCGCGGCGTTCTCCCGCGCCAGCACGTCCGCCAGCCGCGCGAGCGCGGCAGCCAATCGTTCGCTCATGACAGCTTCCTCCCCGAACCGGCTTCCTGCGCGCGCAGCAGGGCATCGAAGATCGGCCCCGCCAGGCCCAATCCGCCATGCGCGGCCATCTGCCTGGCGATCGCGTCCACCAGCATCGGCTTGAACGCGACCTCTGCGGAGCCGCCGCCGAACACGCCGTGCGCGGTATCGACCGTGTCGAACATCGGCGCGAGCATCTGGCCGATCGCCATCGCCTCGAAATCCTGCGCCGACTGCTTCAGCTTCGCGATCTGCGCCGGCGGCAGGTCCGGCGTCGTGGCAATATTCATCATCGCACCTCCAGATCCGCCTGCAACGCGCCGGCGGCCTTGATCGCTTGCAGGATGCTGATCAGGTCCCGCGGTCCGACGCCCAGCGCGTTCAGGCTGGCCACCAGGTCGCGCAGCGTGACGCCCGACGTCAGGATGCCCAGCTTGCGGTCGTTCTGGTCGTCCACCTGCACCTGGGTGCGCGGCACCGTTACGGTCGTGCCGTTGGACAGCGGGCCGGGCTGGCTCACCTGCGGCGTCTCGGTGACTCGTATGGTCAGGTTGCCCTGCGCGATGGCGACGGTGCTGATGCGGACATTGGCGCCCATGACGATGGTGCCGCTGGCCTCGTCGATCACCACCTTGGCCGGTGTGTCAGGCTCCACCCGCAGGTCTTCCAGCGTCGCCAGCGTGTCGATCGGGTCGCGGTCGCCGAACACGACAACCACCGTGCGCGGATCGGCCACATGGCTGATCGGGCCGACGGCCGCGTTGATTGCCGCCTCGATGCGCTTCGCCGTGGTGAAGTCCGGGTTGCGCAGCCCGAGGCTGACCTCGCCGACCTTGTCCAGCTTGAACGGCACCTCGCGCTCCACCGTCGCGCCGTTGGCGATGCGTGCGCCGGTGGGCACGCCGCGGGTTACCGAGCTGGCGGCGCCGTGCGCGGCGATCGCGCCGGTGGCCAGGGCACCCTGGGAGACGGCATAGACCTCGCCGTCGGCCGCGATCAGCGGGGTGACCAGCAAGGTGCCGCCGGTCAGGTCGGTGGCGTCGCCCATGGCGGAGACCGAGACGTCGATCCGGCCGCCGTTGCGCGCGAAGGCGGGCAGCTCGGCGGTGACCATGACCGCGGCCAGGTCCTTGGTGGAGAGGTTGGCCGCCTGGTCCTGGGTGTTCACGCCGAGCCGCTCCAGCATGCCGATCAGCGATTCGCGGGTGAAGATGTTGTCGTTCAGCTTGTCGCCGGTGCCGTTCAGGCCGACGACCAGGCCGTAGCCGATCAACTGGTTGTCGCGCACGCCCTCCACGTCGGCGATGTCCTTGATGCGGACCTGGGCGGCTGCCGGGGGGACGGCGGCGCCAAGAGTCATGGCCAGCGTGAGGAGGGCAAAGATAACCGGGATGATTGTGCGCATGGTAGTAAGGTTGAAAGGAATTGGAGTCACTCTCTCTGGCGTTGCAGCAACGGCCGTGCCACTCGGGAACCTCGCGGGAACGGCCAAAGACTGCCGTACCGGCCCCCGGCACGATCTGCCGTGCGGCAGGTGCGGTGGGAAGAAGGAGCCGGGTTCATGTCGATGATCGATGGACTTGGTCCGACGCCGCCGGCACGCTCTGGCATGCGGAGTGGCGTGGCCGGGCGCGCCGGGTTTGCCGTGCCGCCGGATGCCGGGCGGAATGCGCAAATGCCCGCCGTCGGCATGCCGACGCCGGTGGCGCTGGACGCCATGCTGGCGCTGCAGGAGACGGAGGTCGAGGCCGAGCAAGACCGCGTCGCCCGCCGCTACGGGCAGGCGGTTCTGGCGGCGCTGGATACGCTGCAGCGGGTGCTGCTGGGCGGGGGCGACATCGCCCGCATCCTGGACCGGCTGCACACGCTGGCCGACGGGGCGCCGAAGGCGGCCGATCCGGCGCTGGGGGCGATCCTCGATTCGATCCGGCTGCGCGCCTGGGTGGAGCTGGCACGCCACGGCGTGTGAAACCCGGGGCCGCGACCGGCCAGTGTCGCGGCCGAGCCCGTCATCGTGATGACAGAACCGGGTTAATTCCGTCGTCTGGGATGAATCGGCGCGTCGGCGCTTCATTGCAGGTCGTTGAATCTTGCACCGCGCACCCTTGGCGCGGTAGAGCCGCGTCGCTATAAGCCCGCGCGTTCACGACCCGTAACGGGCGTGACGGGCGGGCCCCGGCGACGACGAGGAAAGTGCAGGACCGATAACAAGATGATGGTGACGCTGCCGCCCGACTATCGGCCCTTTGAGGGCGAAGAATTCATGAACCCCATTCAGGTCGAGTATTTCCGCCAGAAATTGCTGCGGTGGCGGACCGACCTGCTGAAGGAGGCGGACGGCACCCTGGCCAGTCTGTCCGAGGGTGGCATCCACGAGGCGGATATCACCGATCGGGCCAGCGTCGAGACCGATCGCGCGCTGGAGCTGCGCACCCGGGACCGCGCCCGCAAGCTGATCTCCAAGATCGACCAGGCGCTGGGGCGGATCGACAACGGCAGCTACGGCTACTGCGAGGAGAGCGGCGAGCCGATCGGCATCCGGCGGCTGGAGGCGCGGCCGATCGCCACGCTGTCGATCGAGGCGCAGGAGCGCCACGAGCGGATGGAGCGGGTGCACCGCGACGACTGACGGGCGTTGCGGCTCCGCGCCCCGCGCCGGCGCGCCCCGCGACGGCGCGATCGCGATAGTTGCGACAGCCTGACGCGGCGGTTGCGCCGTCCGACCTGCCATCCCATTCTGTATAGGTATTGGAGGGGCCAATGGACGATACGAGCCTCTACGACAGCGATATCCTTGCCTGGTCGGAGCAGCAGGCTGTGGTGCTCCGGGGGCTGGCGGCGCGCGGTGACCTGCCGAATAACCTCGACCTGGAGCACATCGTCGAGGAGATCGAGAGTGTCGGGCAAGGCGAACTGGTCGAGGTGCGTGTACTTCTGGGCCGCGCCCTGACAGAAATCGTGCTGGCATGGGCCGCACCCGATGCTGAGCCGATATGGGAGCGGAGCGGCAAGCTGATCGGCTGCCTCGCCGATGCGGAACTCAGGTTCACTCCTACGATGGCAGACTTCGTGCGGTTGGAAGACCTCTGGACCAGTTCCGTGCGTCACGCCGTTCAGCGGCTGGAGATATTTGAGAATACTGCCGCCGCCGCGCGCGCGAGAACGCTGGACGGCTCGGCATGTCCATTCTCTCTCGCCGAGCTGCTGGGGGAACGGTTTGGCGTCAGGGCAGCCCTTCAGAAGCTGAATGAGACGGAAACGTCGGCGTCGCCCTGAACAGACAGTCGTTCACGGAGTGGTGTCATGGGTCGGCGTCATCTACGGACCGTCGAATCCTTACTCCGCAGAATGCTGTCGCACCTGCTTTTGGCCAGTGCAGCGCCCGGGTCGCCTGCCATCGGACATTGGCTGACCGAAGTGGAAGCTTTTCACGCAGAACTTCACAACCGAAGCAGCGAGTCCCTGTTAGGCCGTATCAACCTCGAGCCACTGTGGCAACGCGCGGTACGGGATGCATCCCGAAAGGCGGAGGGGCTGAATCGCACGGAGGAGGAATTGCGCGCGATAGCGTGGCTGGAGCTCATCCCCGAGACTTGTCCGTTCACGCTTGAGCAGCTTTGTTCGCCTGACTTCATCCTAAATCCGGCAGTTGGATTTCCGTTCAGCCTTCCGGCGAGGAGAGTCTGCAACCCCGAGTTGGCGTTCAAGCCGGGTTGAGTCGGATCGGCGGCCTCAGTTGCCGGCCTTTGAGGAAGTAGCGCAGCGCCTCACTGAGG
>DASXFW010000388.1:0-4779 GCA_036489395.1 Acetobacteraceae bacterium
TGCCCCGTCATGCCGACGAAGGTCGGCATCCACGTCTTGCAGTGCCGCAGCGGAGGAAGACGTGGATGCCGACCTTCGTCGGCATGACGACATTATGCGACCGTGCGTCAACTGCAGCGATTATTCGTCAACAGTGCCTAAGATCATTCGAAGACGCCACTCTCCAGCCGCCATGGATGAAGTCCCGCAGCCCGCTGCAACGCCACCCATCGCCTTTGTGACGATCGGCCAGGCGCCGCGTCCCGATGTCGTGCCCGAGCTTGTGGCCAACCTGGATCTGGCACCGGAGTGTCACGAATTCGGCGCCCTTGATGGCCTCGACGCCCACGCCATCGCCCGTCACGCACCGCGTGCCCGCGAACCGTCCCTCTACACACGCCTGATCGACGGCAGCCACGTCGTGGTTGGCGCCGCGTTCATCGAAGACCGGCTGCAGCAGCTCGTCGCACGGCTCGACCACGGCGGCTACGATCTGATCGTGGTAATCTCCACCGGCATTTACCGCCGGCTGGCCGCCGCGACGCCGTTGGTGCACGGCCAGCGGCTCGGTCGGCGTGATGCTGCCGGATGCCAGGCAGGCCGAGACCTTCGGCCCGATCGGCACGCTGCCCACGCGCTTTGCCGCCGCCTTGTGGCGACCGCCATCGACCTCCTGCCCGCCTGAAGGACCGACATATGAGCTCCAGCACGCCGCGCTATCGCATCGGCTTCGACATCGGCGGTACGTTCACGGACTTCATCCTGCTCGACACAGCGCGCTCAGAGATCCGGCTGCACAAGTGCCTCACCACGCCGGAGGACCCATCTATCGGCGCGCTGGCAGGCCTCGTGGAGCTGATCAAAGCCGCCGGCATCTCGCTGGCCGAGGTCGCCGACGTCGTCCACGGCACCACGCTGGTCACCAACGCGCTGATCGAGCGCCGCGGCGCCAGGCTCGGCCTGATCACCACCCAGGGCTTCCGCGACATCCTGGAGATGGGCACCGAGCAACGCTACGACATCTACGACCTGTTTCTGAAGTTCCCCGACCCGCTGGTGCCGCGCCGGCTACGCCTGGAGGTGCCGGAGCGCATGGACCGCGACGGCGTGGTGGTGACGCCGCTGGACCTGTCGGCGGTGCGCCGCGCGGCGGCGCGCATGGCGGACCAGGGCGTGCAGGCGGTGGCGGTCTGCTTCCTGCACTCCTACCGCAACCCGGCCCACGAACAGCAGACGGCGGCGCTGCTAAGGGCGGAGTTCCCGCAGCTTGCGGTGTCGCTGTCCAGCGAGGTGGTGGCAGAGCTCTGGGAGTACCAGCGCTGCACCACCACCTGCGCCAACGCCTATGTGCAGCCGCTGATGGCGCGCTATCTGGCGAAGATGCAGGCGGCGCTGCGGGCCGACGGGTTCGCAGGCGCGTTGTGGCTGATGCACTCGGCCGGCGGACTGGTCTCGGTCGATACCGCCTGTGCGTTCCCTATCCGCCTGCTGGAAAGCGGGCCGGCGGGCGGCGGCCTGGCCACCGCGTTCTTCGGTGCCGCGGCCGGCAAGGCCGATGTGATCTCCTTCGATATGGGCGGCACCACCGCCAAGGCCTGCCTGATCGAGAACGGCCGCGCCGAGATCGCCCCGATGATGGAGGCAGCGCGGGTGCATCGGTTCAAGCGCGGCTCCGGCCTGCCGATCAAGGCGCCGGTGATCGACATGATCGAGATCGGCGCCGGAGGCGGGTCGATCGCCGCAATCGACGAAGTAGGGCTGCTGCGCGTCGGCCCGCGCTCCGCCGGCGCGGTGCCCGGCCCGGCCTGCTACGGCACCGGCGGCACCGAGCCGACCGTCACCGACGCCAACCTGGCGCTGGGCTACTACGATCCGGACTTCTTCCTGGGCGGTCGCATGAAACTGGACCGCGCCGCCGCAGAACATGCGCTGGACGGCGTTGGGGAACGGCTCGGGCTGTCAGTACAGGAGACCGCCTGGGGTATCCACCGCATGGTGACCGAGAACATGGCAGCCGCCGCGCGCATCCACATCGTGGAGAAGGGCCGCGATCCGCGTCGCTACGCCATGGTCGGCTTCGGTGGCGCCGGCCCGGCGCACGCGGTGGAAGTCGCCCGCCTGCTTGGTGTGGCCGAGGTGGTGATCCCGCCCGCGTCCGGTGCCGCGTCCGCGCTGGGGTTCCTGGCCGCGCCGCTGTCGTTCGAACAAGTGCGCTCCCACCCGCTGTCGCTCGATGCGGCGGACGCGGCGGCGACGATGGAAACGGTGCTGAGCGAGCTCGCAGCAGATGCCGGCGCCCGTCTGGAAGCCGCCGGCATTGCCCGCTCCGACCAGGTGGTGGAGCGCTCGGCGGAGATGCGCCTGGCCGGCCAGATGCACGAGATCAACGTGAAGGTGCCGGACGGTCCGCTGACCGACGCGTCCATTCCCGCGATCCTGGAAGCGTTCCGCACCGCCTACACCGCCCGGTACAGCTCGGTGTACGGCGGCGTCGGCGTGCAGGCGATCTCCTTGCGCGTGCGCTGCCGCGGCCCGCTGCCGACGCTGTCGCTGGCCCAGGCCGGCACGGTAGGCGCCGGCAACGCACAGAAAAGCACGCGGCGGGCGTATTTCGCGGGCGGCATCGTCGATGCGCCGGTGTACGACCGCTATGCGCTTGTGCCGGGCAGCCGCATCGCCGGGCCGGCGATGATCGAGGAGCGCGAGGCCACCACGGTGATCGGCCCCGCCGACTCCCTGGTGGTGGACGCAGCCGGCGCCCTGCGCGTCGCGGTTGGCGTGCCGCGTCCCGCCGCCGCGCGCATCACCGACACAACGCCGCTGGCCGACGCCGTCGCCCTGATCGAGAGCGACCCGGTGTCGCTGGAGATCATGTGGAGCCGCCTGGTCTCCGTGGTGGAGGAGATGTGGCACACCGTCGTGCGCACCGCCTTCAGCCTCATCGTCTCGGAAGCGCAGGACTTCGCCTGCGAGTTGCTCGATCCGAGCGGCGAGACCCTGGCGCATTCGCCGCGCGCCATGCCGGTGTTCAACCTCACCCTGCCGCGCGCGGTGCGCGCCATGTTGGCGAAGTATCCGCCGGACACGCTGCGCCCCGGCGACGTGCTGATCACCAACGACCCGTGGCTGTGCGCCGGGCATTTGTTCGACATCGCCATCCTGACGCCGGTGTTCCGCGCCGGGCGGCTGGTCGCGCTGATGGGCACCGTCGGCCATGTCGGCGACATCGGCGGCACCAAGGATGCGCTGCGGGCGCGCGAGATCTACGAGGAAGGCATCCAGATCCCGCCGATGAAGCTGTATCGCTCCGGCGAGGCCAATGCCGACCTGCTGGAACTGATCGCCGAGAACGTGCGCAAGAGCGAGGAAGTCCTCGGCGATATCCACGCCCTGATGGCCGCCAATCGTCTTGGCGCCGAGCGGATGGTGCGCTTCATGGACGATTACGGCATGCACGATCTGCGTGCCCTGGCGCAGGTGGTGCAGACCCGCGCCGAGACCGCGATGCGCGCCGCCATCCGCGCGCTGCCGGACGGCACCTACCATTCGGAGACCTGGAACAATCCGCTGGGCGAGAAGCTGCGTTATCCGCTGGCACTGACCGTCGCCGGCGACAGCATCACACTGGATTTCGCCGGTGCGCCGCCGCAGCTCGCACGTGGCGGGCTGAACTGCACGTTCAACTACACCGCGGCGCACGCGACCTATCCGCTGAAATGCATGCTGAGCCCGGAGGTGCGCGGCAACGCCGGCTGCTACCGGCCGTTCACAGTGACCGCGCCGGAAGGCTCGGTGCTGAACTGCACGCGCCCGGCCTCGGTGAATTTGCGCACACGTGTGGGATGGTACCTCGCACCCAACGTATTCCGCGCCTTGGCCGAGGCGGCGCCGCAGCAGGTGCAGGCCGCCACCGGGCTGCCTGTGGCACTGACGCTGTACGGGCGCGACGGCGAGGGCCGGCTGTATTCCGACCATTTCTTCATGGGCGGCGGCCAGGGCGGCTCGGCACGCGGCGACGGCAAATCGGCGCTGCTGTGGCCCACGTCCGCAGCGAACACCTCGGTGGAGCTGATGGAGACGCGCGCGCCGGTGCTGGTGCTGGAGAAGACGCTGGTCGCCGACTCTGGCGGCCCGGGACGATTCCGCGGCGGGCTGGGCGTGCGCTCCCGCCTGCGCAAGCTGTACGATGACGGCCTGCCGATGCTGGTGTCGGTGTATCCGGAAGGCGTGGGCGTCGAGACCCCCGGCTTGTTCGGCGGCAGTCCGGGCGGCGGCGTGCACGGCCTGGTGCGCGATCCCGATGGCGAGGTGCTCCAGGACTGCGGCACCGGCGAGCTGGTGACGCTCACCAGTGCGCGCGAGATCGTCGAAGTGCAGCTTGCCGGCGGTGCCGGTTACGGCGATCCGGCCGACCGGTCACGCGAGGCGGTCGAGGCCGACCTGATCGACGGCTACGTCACCACGCGTCCGCTACGCGCGGACCGCGCCGCTGCGAGCGCGGCGGAATAGAGGAGCGCAGTGCTTTTCTGTCATTGCGAGAACCGCAGTATGTGTCATTGCGAGGAGCGCAGTATGTGTCATTGCGAGAACCGCAATATGTGTCATTGCGAGGAGCGAAGCGACGAAGCAATCTCGTTCGTGCCGAGCGTTCCTCGGCTCGTCGCGAACGAGGTTGCTTCGTCGCTTCGCGCCTAACAAGAAACAACGTCCCCCCCTCCCCTTGAGGGAGGGGTTGGGGGAGGGGTACGTACATCCACCGACCGCGGATGTACGCACCCCTCCCCCAACCCCTCCCTCAAG
>DASXFW010000022.1:0-19636 GCA_036489395.1 Acetobacteraceae bacterium
GAGGCCGCTTGGCCGAAGCAATCTCCCGGGGGGGATTGCTTCGGCCAAGCGGCCTCGCAATGACAGGGGGCTGCCGTTCCATCCAGCGCGGGTCGGCCGCCCCCGGCCGGTGGCCAACTCACAATGACAGATGGTGTGCGCTACGACAGCCGCTTCTCGAACCAGTGATGCGCATACGGATTGTCGTTGTACCGGCCGATCTCGTGATAGCCATCCTGCCGGTACATCGCCTGCGCCTCGGTGAGCGATCGGTTGGTGTCGAGGCACAGCGTCGTAACGCCAGCCTCCCGCGCGAGGGTTTCCAGGCAGCGCAGCATCCGTCGCGCCACGCCCTGGCCTCGCGCGGCCGGCGCCGTCCATACGCGCTTGATCTCGCCGGTCGTCGCATCGAGGCGCTTCATCCCGCCACAACCGATCGGTTCGCCGTCAAGTCTGGCGACGACGAAGCAGCCGCCCGGCGGCCGCATCTCTACATCGGCGGCTGCACCGCCGTCATCGGGATCGAAACCGGACTCGAAACGCTGCGCCAACTCGCGGAAGTATTCGCCCAGGCACCAGCATGCATCCTCGCTGTCCGGCGCTTCGACGCGCACGTCCACTGCGGCGGCGCGGACCAGGCGCTCCACTTCGGCCATCGCGGTCACCAGCCGCTCGCGCTGCGTCGTGCTGAGCGGCGCAATCATCGACTGGGCAAGCTGATCGGACAGCTTGTCATAAGCCGCAAACTCCCGGCGTCCTTTCGCGGTAAGGTGCACGCGCCGCACGCGCGCGTCGTCCGCCTGCTTGCGAACCGAGATCAGGCCTTGCGTTTCCAGCGAGCGCAGCAATCGGCTGAGATAGCCGGAGTCCAGGCCGAGCCTGTCGCGCAGTTGCCGCACATCCGCGCCCTGCGGGCCGGTTTCGAACACCACGCGCGCCTCGCTGAGCGGCCGCCCGCGCCGCAGGTAACTGTCGTCCAGCGCGCCGACCCGCTGGGTGACCAGGCGATTGAAGCGGCGAACCTGCTGGATCTGGGCTGCGTCCATTCGCTGACGTTAGTCAGATATCTGCAAGCTCGCAAGCCGGGCGCGTGCCGTACTGTCATTGCGAGGCCGCCTGGCCGAAGCAATCCCGTTCGTGACGAGCCGCCGGCAGCTCGTCACGACCCAGATTGCGTCGGCCAAGCGGCCTAACAAGAAACAAGGTTCCCTCCTCCCCTTGAGGGAGGGGTTGGGGGAGGGGTCGAAACGTAAGGATCGACCCCTCCCCCAACCCCTTCCTCAAGGGAAGGGGGGAACCTACGTCAAGCCGCCGTCACCGTTTCATCCAGGGCCGGTGGTAACTCGCAAAGACAGTGTGGCGCCGCACCGCCCTTCCACCGGTCCCTTCGGCACGATAGCGTCGCGCCCTGCGTCCCGCCGTGAGGAAGCCCCATGCCCAACGACGCCCTTCCCCTGACCGACCGTGCCGGCGAGCCGATCGAGCGCCCCGCCTCCCTCCCAGCCGGCAACGCCTTGTTCGGCAGCGACGTGGTGGCGGACACGCTGCGCGCATTGGATATACCGTTCATCGCGCTGAACCCCGGCTCCAGCTATCGCGGGCTGCACGACAGCCTGGTGAACCACCTGGGCAACAGCGCGCCACAGATGCTGCTGTGCCTGCACGAAGAGCACGCGATCGCCATCGCGCACGGCTATGCCAAGGTGACCGGCCGCATGATGGCCGCCGCGGTGCACGCCAATGTCGGGCTGATGCATGCCAGCATGGCGATGTTCAACGCGTGGTGCGACCGCATGCCGGTGCTGGTGCTGGGCGCCACCGGGCCGGTCGATGCGCCGAAGCGCCGCCCCTGGATCGACTGGATCCACACCGCGCGCGACCAGGGCGCGCTGGTGCGGCACTACACCAAGTGGGACGACCAGCCCGCCTCGCCCGAGGCCGCCCGCGAAGCGCTGCTGCGCGCCACCTGGCTCGCCACCACGCCGCCCTGCGGCCCGACCTACATCAATCTGGACGTCGGCATGCAGGAGGCACCGCTCGGCGATCCGCCGCCGCCGCTCGATCCCGCGCGCTTCCGCCCGGCGATGGCGCCGGTGCTGCCGGACCCGGGGCTGGTGTCCCAGGCCGTCGCCATGCTGCGCGCGGCAAAGCGCCCGCTGCTCCTGTTCGGTCGCGGATCGCGCCGGCAGGACCATTGGGACAACCGCGTCGCGCTTGCCGAGGCGCTGAACGCGCGCGTGCTGACCGACATGAAACTCGCCGCCGCCTTCCCCACCGACCACCCGCTGCATGTCGGTCCGGCGGCGACCTTCCCCGCCAAGGAAGCCGCGCAGGCACTGGCGGAAGCCGACGTGGTGCTGAGCCTCGACTGGATCGACCTCGCCGGCACGCTGCGCAGCACGGGCGCGGCACCGAAGGTCGTCAACGTGTCGCTCGACCACCAGGTGCACAACGGCTGGAGCATGGACCACCAGGGCCTGCCGCCGGCCGACATATTCCTTGCCGCGGACACCGACACGACGGTCGCGGCGCTGCTCGCGGCGGTGCCACCCGCGCAAACACGGGCGGAGCGGCAGTCCTGGCCGGACATGGAGTTCGGCTTCGGCCCGATCAGCGTGCCGCAGATGGCGCAGACCTTGCGCCATGCGCTTGGGTCCCGGCCGACATCGCTGCTGCATGTGTCGCTGTCGTGGAACGCGTCGGCGTGGCCGCTCCGCGGGCCGCTCGATTACATCGGTGGCGACGGCGGCGGCGGCATCGGCGGCGGCCCCGGCATTGCGGTCGGCGCGGCACTGGCATTGCGCGGATCGGGCCGCATTCCGGTCGCGGTGTGTGGCGACGGCGACTTCCTGATGGGTGTCACCGCGCTGTGGACCGCCGTGCATTACGGCATTCCGCTGTTGATCGTGGTTGCCAACAACCGCTCGTTCTTCAACGACGAGCTGCACCAGGAACGCGTCGCGCGCGCGCGCAACCGCCCGGTCGAGAACCGTTGGATCGGCCAGCGCATCGATGATCCGGACATCGACCTGGCACAGATGGCGCAAGCGCAGGGCGCCGCCGGCTTCGGCCCGGTCGTGCGGGACGATGAGCTGGCAGAGGTGTTCGGCGAGGCGATCCGGGCGGTGGAACGCGGCGCCGTCGCGGTCGTGGACGTGCGCGTCGCACCCGGCTATGCGCCGTCGGCGACGGCCGCGTTGTTGCGGGGATAGTGAGGTCCCTGCCCGGAGTGCCGAATACAGTGTGTCATTGCGAGTTGCCCCCGGCAGGGAAGCCGACCCGCGACTGGATGAAACGGTCGCGGCCGGAGCGAAGGTCTCCCCTCCCCTTGAGGGAGGGGGGACGTTGTTTCTTTGTCAGGAGCTATGCGCCGAAGCAATCCCGTTCGTGACAAGCGGCGGCTTATCACGAACGAGATTCCTTCGGCGCCGCGCATCGCAATGACGGACGGGCGATCGATCCCCGCAATGACGGAGGGGCGATTGCCGCGATGGCGTACGGGCGGTCACTGCGCCGGCGCCTCCAGCGCCCAAGGATCATAATCGTACAGCCATCGCAGTTGCGCCGGCGCTCGATCGCCCGCGCGCGCCCATTCCGCATCGCGCGCCTGCTGCTCCGGTCCGTCCGGCATGTGAAAGCGGATCTTGTTGGCGCGCGACATCGCCTGCAGCCGCGTCACGCGCGGCAAGCGGAATTGCTGGTAACGCAGCAGCGCCGCGGCGGGATCGTCGCGCCCGGCGGCCAGGCGCGCGGCCAGCGCGGCACCATCCTCGATCGCCTGCGCCGCGCCCTGGCCCATGAAAGGATACATCGGGTGGCACGCATCCCCGAGCAGGGTCACGCGGCCGAGCGACCAGCGCGGCAAGGGGTCGCGATCGAACAACGCCCAGATGAAACAGGTATCCGCCGCCGCGATGATCCGGCGCACTTGTTCATGCCAACCGGCGAACGCCGTCAGCGCTCGGTCGATGGTTGCGCGATCCGTCCAGTCCTCGCGATTCCACGTGTCGTGCTCGGTCCAGCCGACGAAATTCAACACGCGTCCGCCGGATACGAAGTAGTGCACGAAATGGCCGCCCGGCCCCACCCACGACTGACTGCGCAGTTCGAGCCCGAGATCGGCGATGCGCGCGACCGGCACCAGTCCGCGATAGGCGACGCAACCGGCGAACATCGGCGCCTCGTCACCGAACAACGCGGCGCGCACGGTTGAATGGATGCCGTCGGCGCCGACCAGAACGTCCGTCTCGATGCGCGCGCCGTTGTCGAACCAGGCCTCGACGCGGTCGCCGGTGTCGGTGAAACCCGCGAGGCGGTGGCCGAGATGCACGCGCTGTTGCGGAAACGCCGACGCGATCGCCGCCAGCAGGTCGCGGCGATGGATGGTGACGTGCGGTGCGCCGTACAGTTCCTCGCACAGCGGGTTGAGTGGCGCCTGTTGCAAGGTGCGCCCGTCCTGCCAGCGGCGTTGCCAGGTGCCGATCGGACGCACGCCGTCGCGGTCCAGCGCCGGCCGCAGCCCGAGGCGATGCAGCACGCGCACCGCGTTCGGGCCCATGTTGATGCCGCCTCCGACCTCGGTCGGTTCCGCGGCTTGTTCATACACATCGACGTCGAAGCCGGCCTGGCGCAGCGCCACCGCGGCGCTGAGGCCGCCGATGCCGGCACCGATGATGGCGATGCGATGGGTGGTCATGACGGTTGGTAACCCGGCGAGGGGGATCGGACAAACCTGGTGGCCTTCCGGCCGCTTCGGTCCGGGGCATTCTGTCATTGCGAGTTGCCGCAAGCCGAGGCAGACCCGCCCCGGATGAAACGCCGACCTTCTGTCATTGCGAGGCTGCTTGGCCGAAGCAATCTCGGTCGTGATAAGCTGTGGCTTATCCCGACCGAGATTGCTTCGGCCAAGCGGCCTCGCAATGACAGGGCAGGGACAGGGCAGGGACAGGGCAAGGACAGGGGAATGACAGGGGGGCACAGTTCCATCCAGAGTGGGTCCGCCTCCGACTGGTGGCAATCCGCAACGACACTGACAGGTGAACCATGCCTCGCATCCTTCGCGCCCCGGGCGGCGTGCCGCCACTGGAATTCGGCAACCGCGCCTTCTATGGCCGCAGCACGAGCGACGGAAACGTAGTGGTCATCGACTCGCCGTCGCTGATCGCGCAATCCGCGGTGCCGATCGACGCACCACGCGACGTGCTGGCGCACGCCGCTTACCTCGCCGCGCCACCAACCGTCGCGTTGCTCAATCGCGGGCTGCGCGGCGTGATCGCGGTGGATGCCGGCATCGGCCGCAACGATTCCGGCGTCGGCGGACTGGCACTGGCGGACAGCGTGCACGTGCCGGCCGCGTCGGTCAGCGTGTTCTCGGCCGAGATGTGCGTCGGGCAATCGGTGTGGTCCGACGGCGTGATCAGCCGGGTCAATGCCACCGCGGCGGCGCTCGGCGTGCAGCCGGGGCTTTCCACCGAGGAAGCCGCGACACTGATGCTGCGCGCGCCGCCCGGCATGGCGCGGCACATCGCCAACCCGCAGGGCGATACGGACTTTCTGCTGCTGGCGGGCGACGATGGCGGGGTGTTCGGCTGCTGGAGCATGGGCCTGCCGCGCGGCGACCGTGCGCGCGACGTGTTCTGCGTCGGCACGCCGGTGGATACGACGATGACGGTGCACATGTACAACCATCGCATCCTGCCGCGCGGCGTTATCGGCAGTGACGGCGGCTTCGGCCGCGCGCAGATGGCGGTGGCCGGGGTGCGCATCTTGCAGGACATGGGCATCGCGTGCGCGGGCGTGTCGCATCTGAGCGCGGAACTCGGCGATGCGCGCAGCATCTATTATGAAGGCGTGGTTAGCGTGACGAACGCGATCGCCGCGGGGTTGGGGATCGCGGTGGGGATGGCGGCGCGGGATGCAGCGCTGCGGATGCTGCATCGGGCGGGGTAGGTCGGGACGGGTGTTAGTGGGGATGCCGGTGGCGGCGCGCCCGTGGTGGCGGCGATGGCGGGCGCGCCGGCTCATGGACGTCTCATTTCGCGGTGGGGGGGATCGCGGATCGTTGGACGGGACGTTGCGGGCCAGGCGTTGGATCGGCGGCGCGCCAGCCTGCCAACCGCCGGCGTCTGCCCTGGGCGGCGCAAGCATTTCGCACGGAGATTCAGCGCGAGGACCACGGTGATCACGGGAGTCGGAGCGGTTGGCAGCGGCGCGGGGCCCGTCGCGGTTCGGTGGGGAAAAGCGACGCGGCCGGATGCGCCCCGGCTCCTGTGATCACCGTGGTTCTCGCGCTGAATCTCCGTGCGAAATGCTTGCGGTACCGCGTGCCGCACCGGCGGTTGGGATGAGCGCCGGGATCAGCGCGCCACGGCTGATTTCGGGATGTACGCGGGCGCTGGCGGCGGCGTAGTGCACGGCGAGTTCCGTCTCATCGGCGTTGACGGGTCGTCCAACCGGTTGTTGCCCGAGATCCCGTGAGCGCCGACCCGCGCGAGCATCTACCCAGCGGTCCGCGTCCGTTGCTGTGATCGCCACACAGACCAGTCCACCGACTCTGAGGCCTCAACCTTCAGCCGGTCGCCGGCGTCGAGCCTCTCCGTGAAGATCACCAGATTGAGTTCTGCGCTTCGCGCACTCGGCACAATCAATCCGTCGAAATCGAGAAAGCAGGCGGCCGCTGCGATTGCCTGGGTGACTGAATACTCGAAGCCAGCATAACGCCGGACGTCCACACCCAATGCCGATAGACTGCTTACGTCGGCGAAGCGAAGCGAGTTGTTGGTTCGAGCCGTGATCCGATGCAGTTCATGTTCCAGGCGGCTTGGCCAAACAGGCTCCAATGAAAGCCGGTAGCCGATTTCGGCGAGAGCGCCCGACAGCGCAAGGCTGGTATAGAGGACCTCGAATTCGCCCGGTGGGCTCCAACGACCGCCGCGCTGACGGCTGGCGGCGGATTGATAGCCCAAAGCTGGGTGTCATCACCTTCGTAGAAGACACCTTCTCGCTCGGCCAGAACGACGGACTTATTTAACATCACTCGCTCGCAATGGGATGGTGGGTTGATTGAATGGTGAATTTACCGGGGTAGCGTAGCAAATGCGCGGGAGTAGGCAAAGTGAGGAATGCCGGTGCCACCTGCTTCAATCTGAGTGACTGGAGTCATGACTATATCGGCGGTGCCATCAAAGCCAAGTCACGGCCGCCTACCCCAGCACATGCGCCCACCCGAACTGCACCCCCCACAAGATCGCCGCAGCAATCGCCCCGGCAATCACATCGTCCCCCATCACCCCGATCGCATCGTGCCGGCGGTCCGCCCAGCCGACTGGTCCGAGCTTCGTAATATCGAACACCCGGAACAGCAGAAACGCCGCCAGCAGCCCCCACGGCGTAACCCGCGCCAGCCCCAGCATGGCGATCCACTGGCCGGCGAATTCGTCGATCACCACCCAGCCCGGATCATCGTCCGCCCGCGCGGCGTGCACCACCCAGACGCCGCCCACCGTCGCCAGCACCGCCGCGACCGGCAGCGCGTACGGCGACCACAGCATCAGCCCCGCGCCGATCAGCGCCGCCACCGCCGACGCCAGCGTGCCGCCGGCAACCGGCACCCGCCCGATACCGAACGCGCCCGCTAGGACCCGCGCCAGGTTCATGCGACGCGCGCCAGGAAGCCGGTAAGCGCCGCGACCACCTCCGGCTCCCCCAGCGTCGGCGCGTGGCCGATGCCTGGCAGCGCAACAACCTCCATGTCCGGGCGCAACGCCTGCATGCGAGCGACCGTATGCGGCAGCAGGATGGTGCTCGCCGCGCCGCGCATCAGGAACAGCGGCTTGCCTGTTAGTGCACCGAACAGGGTCCAGAGATCGGGCACCGGCCCGTTCAGCAAGCTGGCGATGCGCACATCCCACAACGGCCGCCAGATCCCGCCCTGGTCCGGCGCATAGGTCAGGCGCGCCATGGACCGCCAGTCCTCATCGGTGTGCAGCGACATCGGTGGCAGCACGTCGCGCAGGTACGCCACGGCCGCATCGAGGCCGGGCAGCGCCGGATCGCAGGCGATGAAGGTCCGCACGAAATCCGCGCCGTTGTCGTCGATGTCCGGTCCCACGTCGTTCAGCACCACCGCGCGCAACAGACCCGGCCGAGCCGCCGCCAGGCCCATGCACAGCAAACCGCCATAGCTGGTGCCGATCGCCACCGCGTCATGCACGTGCAGCGCGGCGCAGATGTCCATCACGTCGCGCATGCACGCCTCGGGGCCATAGCGGCGCACGTCGCGGCTGCGGCCGGATGCACCGCGGCCGGGGTAGTCCGGCGCGATGACCCGGCGCCCCGCGCCCAATTTTTCCGCCACGCCGGCGAAGTCGCCGCCGGTGCGCACCACGCCCGGCAGGCACAGCAGAGGCGGCCGCACGTCGCCGTCGCGCCATTCGCGCACATGCAGGACCAGTCCGTCCCAGGCGGAAAGCCGATGGGTTATTTCGTCCATTGCGCCAACTGGGTGGTGTTGGCCTCGCCGCGGCTGGCGCGATACACGGTGACGTTCTCCAGCACGCGCTGCACGTAATTGCGGGTTTCCTCCACCGGGATTTGCTCCAGCCAGTCGAGCATATCCACCGGCTGGGCCGACGCATTCGGGCGCGGGTCGCCGTTCTCCGCCAGCCATTGCTGCACGCGCGCCGGGCCGGCGTTGTAGGCGGCCACCGCGAGCGGCAGCGAACCGCCGAACTGCCGCAGCATCTGCTCCAGGTACGCCGTGCCGAGCTGCATGTTGTGCGCCGGGTCGGCGGTCAGCGACGGCAGGGACGTGCGCAGCCCGATCTGCCTCGCCACCGCGGCGGCGGTGAACGGCATCAACTGCATCAATCCCCTCGCCCCCGACGAACTCACCGCGCCCACATCAAAGCTGCTCTCCTGCCGCATGATGCCGAGCGCCACCGCGGGGTCGAGCGGCCCCGCCGGCGGCGAGAACGGCGTCGGCCAGCCGGCCTGCGGCAGCATCAGCCCGTCGCGGCCCATGCGGCGCGCGATGAACACAGCAGTATCCGGCAGCCCGACGCGCAGGGCGAAGTCGGCGGCGATCGCGCGCTCGGCCGGGTCGGGTGCCAGGTCGTCCATGCGCAGCAGGAACGCGCGGGCGCGATACGGATCGCCCCAGGCAACCAGCCAGGCGGCGGCGCGAACCACCTCATGGCTGGCGAAGGCGAGCGCGGCGGCGCGGTTCCATGTCGGATCGCGTAGCGCATCGATTTGCCGCGCGAGCTCGGCCGCGCTGTCGCCCAGCGCCAGCGCCGCGAGCTGGCCGTAGAACGTGGTCGGGTATTCGGCGGCCTTGGCGTAGTCGGGTTTCGGATCGTGGCCGGCGGCGGCCTCGGCGCGGCCCAGCCAGTAATACGCGCGGCCCTGGGTGATGGCGGCCTTGGACCGGGCGGCGAGGTCCTGGAAATGCGGGATGGCCGCGGCGGGATCGTGCAGTTTCCGCAGCGCGATGAAGCCGGCGAGGAAATCGGCGTCCAGTTCCTGGCGTGGCGCGATCGCCCCGTGGTCGCTGGTCAGCGCGTAGGCACCGGCGGCGTCCCCTTGCTGCAGCAGCTTGCGCGCCAGGATCTCGCGCTCGGCCCAGAACAGCGGAAGGTCGGCGGGGGCGGTGTCGTGCACCGCGGCCTGCGCGTTGGCGCCGGCGCTTTTCCACAGTGCGAGCGCGTCCGCCTCGCGGTCGTTGTGGCGCAGCCAGCGGGCGCGCTCCAGCATCAGGCCGGGCTCGGTCTGCGCCGAGGCGGGCAGGGCGGTGACCAGCGTATCGGCGTTCGGGTCGTTGTGGATCAGCGCGAGGCGGGCCGCGGCGATCTTCTGCCGGTCCGGATCGAGCCGCAGCCCCTGGCGTGCCGCCGCCTGGGTGTCGTGCCAGGCGAGATGCTGGAAGCGGGCCCACTGGTCGTCGGGGGTGACGATGCTGGCCCAGCGTTGCAGGAACGCGGTTTCGTTCGTTGGATCGGTGATGCCGGCGATCCAGGCTTGGCGGGCGTCGTCGTCCGCCTCGCTGGCGCGGCCGGCGTTGGCGAGCGCGGTGGCGCAGCGGAGCAGCGCGGCGGCTTCGGTGGGCTGCTGCGGGGCGCAGCATTGGGTCAGGACGTCGGCGTCGTCCGGGTCGGCGGCGATGGCTTCCTGGCGGCGGCGTTCCAGCAGGGTCTGGTTCGGCCAATCGGGGTTGTCGCGCATGAAGGCGGCGATTTCCGCCGGCGTGGCGGCGCCGGGGTCGAGCAGGCGGTAGTACAGGACGAGCTTTGCGGCGACGGGGTCGGCGAAGGTGGCGGCTGCGGCGGTTGCGTCACTCCAGCGGTTGGCACGGATGTCCTGGAGCGGATTGGGCGGCTGGGCGAGTGCCGCGGCGACGGGCATCGCGAGGAGGGAGAGCACGCAGAAGATGGGCCGAATCGGCGGGCGCATGAGGGGGTTGTAGCGCGATGGCGGGCGGGGATGCATCCGTTGTGGAGGCGTGCTGGCTCGGGTGGTTTGCTTCGGGCGACGGGTCTGGTGGCTGGTCGCGGCAAAGCAAGCAAGAATTTAACACGGAGTCGCACCGAGGTCGCACAGAGTTCCACAGAGAAGGTAAGCAGTAATCCAAGCGTTTCGGGTTGACTGACGGACCGTTCGTCAATGCTCGAACAGCAGAAATATAATGTTCCCTGTGAAACACTGAGCGGCCTCGGTGGAACTCCGTGTTGAAAGCCTTGCTTTCTTGCTTTGCAGCAGCGGCCGCAGCCAAGGCCGCCCGAACGACGGCCCCACCCTTGCCGCATGAAACCCGCGCGCCTAGCCTCCCCTCCCCCGCTGGGCCGGCAAGACCAGCGAACCACCCAGGGAGAGAAGACCATGTTCAAGGGATCGCTCGTCGCGCTGATCACCCCGATGCGTCCGGACGGGTCGATCGACGAGAAGGCCTATGCCGAGCTGGTGGACTGGCAGATCAAGGAAGGCACGCATGGCCTGGTGCCGGTCGGCACCACCGGCGAGAGCCCGACCTTGTCGCATGCAGAACATAAGCGGGTGGTGGAAATCTGCATCGACGTGGCGAAAGGCCGCGTGCCGGTGATTGCCGGCGCGGGTTCCAACTCGACCGAGGAAGCGATCGACCTGACTCGCCACGCGAAGGAAGCCGGTGCGGACGCGGCGCTGATCGTCACGCCGTACTATAACAAGCCGACTCAGGAAGGCATGTTCCTGCACTTCACGGCGATCGCCGACGCGGTCGATCTGCCGATCATCATCTACAACATTCCGCCGCGCAGCGTGGTGGACATGACGCCGGAGACGATGGGCCGGCTGGCGAAGCATAAGAACATCATCGGCGTAAAAGACGCGACAGCGAATCTGGCGCGTCCGCTGCACCAGCGGCGCACGTGCGGCGAGGATTTCTGCCAGTTGTCGGGCGAGGATCACACCGCTCTGTCGTTCAACGCGGCCGGCGGCGTGGGCTGCATCAGCGTCAGCGCGAACGTCGCGCCGCGGCTGTGCAGCGAGATGCAGACGGCGTGGATGGAAGGCCGGCTCGGCCACGCGATGGCGATCCAGAACCGGCTGGTGCCGTTGCATGACGCGTTGTTCAGCGAGACCAGCCCCGGGCCGGTGAAGTTCGCGGCGTCGCTGCTGGGCAAGACCAGCGAGCGCTGCCGCCTGCCGCTGGCCCCACTGATGGAGCCGACGCGCGCGAAGGTGCGGGCGGCGATGACGGAAGTCGGGCTGCTGAACTGAGCCCCCCATCCTGTCATTTCGACGAGCGAACCGTCATTGCGCGGGGCGAGCTGTCAGTGCGAGTTGCCACCGGCCTTCGGCCGACCCGCGCTGGATGAAACGGCGTCGGCCGCTTGACGCAGGTTCCCCCCTCCCCTTGAGGGAGGGGTTGGGGGAGGGGTGCGTACATCCGCGGTCGGTGAATGTACGCACCCCTCCCCCGACCCCTCCCTCAAGGGGAGGGGGGAACCTTGTTTCTTGTTAGGCCGCTTGGCCGAAGCAATCTCGTTGGTGACAAGCAGCGGCTCACCTCAACCGGGATTGCTTCGGCCAATCGGCCTCGCAATGACAGAATGCTGCCGTTTCATCCAGGGTGAGTCGGCCGGCGCCGGACGGTGGCATCTCGCACTGACAATAGCGGCCGGCGATCTCGTGGTGCGCATTCCCTGATGCTGGGTACTAGGCGATCTGAGATCGCTCGCCGACCAGGATTTGAAACGCCTCCAGCGGCGCCAGGCTGCCGGCGTGGGTTAGCTGGTCGGCGGCGACCGGCCCGATCTCCGTGCCGTCAACGAATCTGAAGCTGCACGCGCAGCCATATCGGGACCTCGCCGCATTGCGCAGACGCATTCCCATGGCCAGTAACGGCGAACCCAGACCTCGCGTTCCGCAGAACGTGCCGCCGGGAACCCACTGCGGCGGTTGGCCGGGGGCCGTGATGCCGAGATACTCGATATCCTCTGCATTCGCGTCCTGACCCGGGGTGATGCTGAAACCCTCGATCGGCAAACCGCTTCCGGGCATTCCGATCCATGCTCCGCACGCGCCGGTCACGTCGCCGACATTCTGTACATGCGCGATGATCTGCGCCGTCATCGGACTGGGCACCGCCGGCCTGTCACCACGCCGCATCGACGTGTCGCCGATCGTCGCTTCGCTTGCGGGCGATGGTTCAGTGAGGAACCGCGATCGCCAATCCCGATTGATCGCATTGGCCTGACGGCGATAGCGCAGGCGATTGGCATCCATCTTCAGTTCGCGCAACCCCAGGCGCAGTGCGAGGCGATCCAATTCAAGCTGCGGCGCGGCGACGAGGTGCTCATATTCCACCATGATCGGCACGATACCGTTGAGGGCAAAGAATTGCTCGAAGCTGATATTGAGCAGCGCGATGTGCTGCATATTTTGGGCGATCTGGTCGGCTGGATAGAGCAGCTTTTCGTCCGGCAGTGTGCCGGGCGCGTCCCAGGTCCAACGATTGTTTTGCTGGACGATGGCCTGGGATATTGCCTGTGCCAGCCTGTCCGAGCGGATCATGATCAGGAACGCGGAGCGTTCGACGATCTGATCGAGTATGCCCGTTTCGCAAAGCAGTAGGATTTGCTCTGGCATGACCTTGACGATGTATATGTTGTCTTTGCTGTCCCTGCGTACGATATGGCTGAAATACTCTGTAAACGATCGCAGGCCGTGCGCTTTGCAGCATGGCAGCGTCTCTGGCGCATTCAGGGATTCATACGGCTGGCCAAAGACCCCGGTTGAGCTGAGAACATCCCCCAGGTATGCGGACCCGCACCGATTGGTGAAACACACGAATACGAAGCGGGTTGCCGGTGGCACATCCAGCAGCGTGCCGGGTGCGGTGGAAGTCCCACCAGCTATCTCGTTGCGGTTAGGGGCATGAATGCGGAGCATCAGGTCGGGCAGGACGAGGGGCCGTCTGATCATGGCAACCGTTCCAGTTAGCGATCGATGTCCTGGGGGCAATTCGACTGGCGCCGATGGTATCGCAAGGTTGGCTCAGGCGAAGGGGGGCCGCATGGTGGATCGCGTGCGAACTTGCGGTATAATGAACAGGTGACCGAAGAGAAACCCAAAAAAGGCCTGATCTCGCACGGCGTCGCGGCCTCCAACCGCAAGGCGCGGTTCGACTATACGATCAAGGACACGCTCGAAGCGGGGCTGGTTCTGAAGGGGCCGGAGGTGAAGTCGCTGCGCCGCGGCCGTGCCACGCTGAACGAGGCGTGGGCCGGCGAGCGCGACGGCGAGATGTGGTTGTTCAACGCCTACATCCCCGAATACCAGGGCGGGGTGCTGTCGCGCTTCGAGCCGCGCGCGCCGCGCAAGCTGCTGCTGAAGCACAAGCAGATCACCCAACTGACCGGCGAGATCAGCCGCAAGGGCGCGACGATCGTGCCGCTGCAGATCCACTTCAACGACCGCGGTCGGGCAAAGGTGTTGTTGGGGGTGGCCGAAGGCCGTAAGGCGCACGACAAGCGCACGGCGATCGCCGATCGCGACTGGCAGCGCGATAAGGCGCGGCTGATGCGGGCGCGGGGGTAGGCCTGCCTCACGCAGTCATGCCGCGGCGTGTCGCAACGAGGCAATCCCGCTCAGAACGCACGGCTCGACAAGGCTCGCACTTCGTCGCCCCGCTGCTCGCAATGACCGCGACCGGCGGTGACAGCGACGGCCGGAACAGCATGGGCGCGCAAGCTGGCGCTCATGCTGCTTCAGAATCTCTCTTGGATCGCGTGGTTCAAACCGTCGGCGATTCCACCTCCGGTTATCGTGTTCTAATGCGGCAGACCAGAGAACAGCAGCGTGACGGCGACCGAGGCGATGAAGATTGCGATGGCAACCAGCGCCGGCTTCAGGTGGTGTTCGCCGGAATCGAAGCTCCGATCGGGATGCGTGACGCTCATGTGGGGTGTCCCTTTGCCGATGGTGGGGACACGCGTGTTGCACATCGCCCCGCATGGCGGCTTTGATGCAGATCAAATAGTCAGGGAAGCTGACCTATTCCCCAATGCACACCGCCTGCGTTTCGCCGCCCAGCATTCTCCGGCCGCACCGGCCGGCCCGCACCGGCCGGCCCTTTGCCGGTGCGCGTCAGTGACCATATCCTGCCGTCATGGACCTCGATTTCACCGAAGACGAAATCCGCCGCTACTCGCGCCACATCCTGCTCGCCGAGGTCGGCGGCACGGGCCAGGCGAAGCTGAAGGCCGCGCGCGTGCTGGTTATCGGCGCCGGCGGGCTCGGCTCGCCGCTGGTGCTGTATCTCGCCGCCGCGGGCATCGGCGCCATCGGCATCGTCGATGATGACCAGGTGGAGCTGTCCAATCTGCAACGCCAGATCGCCCACACCACCGCCGGGATCGGCCGCCCCAAGGCGGAGTCCGCCGCCGCCTCCGCGCGGGCGATCAATCCCGAGGTGCGGTTCGAAATCCACGCCACCCGCCTGGCCGCAGGCAACGCGCTGGACCTGATATTGCGCTACGACATCGTCTGCGACGGCAGCGACAATTTCCCGACCCGCTTCCTTACCGCCGATGCCTGCGTGCTGGCGCGGCGCACGCTGGTCTCTGCCGCGGTGCTGCGCTTCGACGGCCAGCTTTCCGTGTTCAAGCCGCACGCGGGCGGGCCGTGCTATCGCTGCCTGTATCCCGAACCGCCGCCGCCTGGCCTCGTGCCGACGTGCAGCGAGGCGGGCGTGCTCGGCGCCGTCACCGGCGTGATGGGCACGCTGCAGGCGACCGAGGTGCTGAAAGAGATCATGGGCATCGGCGAATCGCTGTCCGGCAAGCTGCTGGTGTGGGACGCGCTGGCGATGCGCTTCCGCACCGTGAAGCTGCCGCGCGATCCGGACTGCGCGCTGTGCGGCCCGCAGGCGACGATCCGCGACCTGTCGGCACACGCCGGCGCACCGGCGCCCGCCTGTGCCGTCTGAACCGCTGGGCATTCTGCTGCTGTCGGGTGCGCACGACCGCGCGCATTACGCGTTCGTCCTCGCCGCCGGTGCCGCGGCGCTCGGCCGCACCGTGGTCATGTTCGCGACCAACGCCGGCTGCCACGCCATGTTCCTCGACTGGTCGGGGCTGAGCGATGCCGCGCGCGACGAACGCGTGCGCGCAGCGGGCGTGGCCGGGCTGGACGAGCTGCGCGAGGCATCGCGCGAACTGGGCGTGCGGATGATCGCCTGCGAGGCCGGGCTGCGCGCGGAAGGACTGGACCCTGCGTGTTTGCTCGACGGCGTCGAGGTCGCCGGCGTCGCGACGTTCCTGTCCGCCGTCGGCTCGGGGCAGATCATTTCGCTATAAGCCGGGGAATTTGGGCAGACTGAGCAGACTCAAGAGACTCCCCCTCCCCTTGAGGGAGGGGGTTGGGGGGAGGGGTGCCTACTTCCGACGGCCATCGGCGGCACGCACCCCTCCCCCTGACCCCCTCCCTCAAGGGGAGGGGGGAGGCTGCCCTCACTCTTCCCTCACCCTTCCCTCACTCTTCCCTCACCCTTCCCTCACGCTTCTCTCACCCTTCCCTCACCCTTCCCTCACTCTTCCTTCACCCTTCCCTCACTCTTCCCTGCATTCTTCCCTGCATTGTTCCCTCACCGCGACCTCTCCCACCCCAGCTCGTCGCGTCGCTCCGCCGGACGCAACGCTTCCGCGTCAGGCCCCAGATACTCGTGCAGCACGCGATCCGTCGGTCCGTCCATGCGGATGCGGCCCTGGTCCAGCCACAGCACGCGCGTGCACCATGTGCGGACGACGTCCGCCTGGTGCGTTGACAGCACCAGAATCTCCGCCCCGCGCACCATCGCTTCCAGCCGCTTGCGCGCACGATCCATGAACTCCGCGTCGCCGGTCAGAATCCATTCGTCCATCAGCAGAATCTGTGGCCGTGTCGCGGTGGCAAGCGCAAAGCCCAGCCGCGTCATCATGCCGGCCGAATAGATCCGCACCGGCAGGTCGAGGAAGTCGCCGAGGCCGGCGAAGTCCGCCACATCGTCCTCGAGCCGCGCCAGCTCCGGCCTCGGCAGCCCGTTATAGAGGCCGCGCAGCATGATGTTCTCGCGACCCGTCAGCTCCATGTTCATGCCAAGACCGGCGTCGAGCAAAGCGTTGATACTGCCTTGCAGCCGCACGCTGCCCGCGACCGGCTCATAAATCCCGGCCAGCGTCCGCAGCAGCGTGGTCTTCCCCGCGCCGTTGACGCCGATCAGTCCCAGGCGGTCGCCGCCTTGCAGTGTGAAGCTGATGTCGCGCAACGCCTGCACCACAACGCGCTGCTGGTTGTCCTTGCCGACCCGCCCGGACGCCGCGGCCAGCACGGTCTTCTTCAGGCTGCGCGCATTGCCGTGGTACAGCGGAAAGAACACCGACACGTTGTCGATTGTAATCGCGGCACGGGTCATCCCGAGCGGTCCGTCCATCAAAGCCAGAACGCGATGCGGCCGCGCGCGCGCACGAAGAACGCCCAGGCCATGCCGCACAGCAACGCACTGTAGCCGACGGCGCCGAGCCACGTCATCGCATCCGGCGCCGTGCCCAGCATCGGCGCACGCACCACCTCCAGCATGTCATAGAACGGACTGAGCGGCAGATACCGCACGCGGGCTCCCAATTGCGCCGGCTGCCAGATCACCGGAGTCACAAAAAACCCAATCTGCATCACGCTGTTCACGATCGGCTGAATATCGCGAAAGCGCGCGCAGAACGCGCCCAGCAACAACGTCAGCGCCAGCGCATCCAGCGTCCACAGCGCCACGCCCGGAATGGCAATCAGTGCATGCCAGCCAGGCCAGATCAGCAGCACGGCATAGACGACGACGATCACCACGAGATTGTGCACCAGCACCAGCAAATTGCGCAGCGCGGTGCGTATCGCGAATACAAAAAACGGCATGCGCATCGCACGGATCACGGGTTCCGTGTCGGTGAAGGTGCCGCAGGATTCGCTGACCACAGTCGCCAGGAATCCCCACAACACCAGCGACAGCGACAGGAATGGCAGATAATTATGCAGATTGAGTTTGAACAATGTGGAGTAGAGCACGCCGAGCGCCGCCACCATGATGCCGGTCGATAGCGTCAGCCAGAACGGCCCGAGCACCGAACCGCGATAGCGCAGGCGGATGTCCAGCCAGCCCAGCTTCCAGGCGAGGCGCCACAGACGCGCGCCATCCCGTACGTCCTGGATCGCCAGCCGATTGCGAGCGGCCAGCGACATGTCCGCGTGCAGCTCGAGGAACGCGTCCCTCGCAACGGGCGTGGCAGTCGTGCTCATGAGCTTGGGGCCGATAGCCTATCCGCCTATGGGCCGCAACCGCGGCTCGGTCCCGGCGGTCGCGGGGAGGATGCCGACGCGGTCGCCGGGCCGCAGCCCGTCCAACCCGGACTGGACGATCGCGATCGTCGCGCCGCCCTGCACCCGGACGATGTATTCGACCCTCTGCGCCTGGGCGCCGGCCTGATCGTCCAGCCCCTGCAGCAGGACACGAGCCGCCTGCGCATCTTCCGGCGCGACACGATGGATCGCGAGGATCGTGCCGTGTTCTGCGGCGGCCGGCGCGACCGCGACGCGCGGCGCCGGCGGCGGCACGGCACAGCCGGCGAGCAGTATCAACGAGCCGAAGAAGATTCCAGTTCTGACCTGCATCGTTTACGAAGCGCCACGAGTGTACGTTGCATGAACGTGCCTGTTTCGCCTGCGGACCGCAAGCAGAACCCGCATCGCATGACCAGGTCGAGATGAGCTTGCGGGGATCATCGAGATAAGCTAAGGGCTTAGCGACCATTCCTGACTGTCCGCCTGAGCGACGGCCGGCCGGCCGTCGTGCCCTCCGGCCATTGCGGCCGCGCCACGACGGAGGCTCGTCCCGGATGCACACCCGTCCCGCTTTCCTGCTCCGCGCCGGCGTTTGCATGGTCGCGCTCGCGCTGCTGGCCGCCTGCGCGTCGCAGGCGCCGCGAACCACCGCCACCCAGGAAGCCGCGCGGTACATGGCCAATGCACGCCACAACTATGTGCCGCCCGGACCGCCGGACGATCCTTGGGGGCCGTATATCCGTGAGGCCGCCGCACGGTTCGATGTCCCCGCCCTGTGGCTTCGCGCCGTCATGCACGTGGAGTCCGACGGCAAGCAGTACTTCGGCGGCCAGCTCACCACGTCGCAGGTCGGCGCCATGGGGCTGATGCAGGTGATGCCCGGCACCTATGACGAGCTGCGCCAGCGCTACAACCTGGGATCGGACCCGTACGATCCGTACAACAACATCATGGCCGGCGCGGCCTACATGCGGGAGATGTACGACATCTACGGCTCCCCCGGGTTCCTGGCCGCGTACAACGCCGGGCCGTACCGGCTGGACGACTACCTGGCCAACAACCGGCCGCTGCCGGACGAGACGCGGCGCTACGTCGCCATGATCGGGCCGGAGATCGTTGGCGTCGAACCGGACCGCCGCTCGCCGGCCGAGCAATACGCGATGAATGCGCTGCCGATCGATATCCCGCCGGGCAATCGCTATGGCGGCGTGCAGTTCGCCAGCCGCGGCGGCGGCGGCGGGCGCGTGCCCGCGCCGCGTCCGGTCCAGGTCGCGATGCTGCCGACGCCGCCGCGCCCGGCACCCTATGCCGCGCCGCAGCAATACGCACTGGTGGCGCCGCCACCACCGCCTCCCAGCCGCGGCTTCCACATCATCGAGCGCGCCAACGCCGAGCCGGCGCCGATCTGGCGCGGTGGTCCGCAGACCGGCGACTGGGGAATACAGGTCGGCGCGTATGACAAAGAAGGCCTGGCCCGCGTAGCGGTCGGCATTGCGCGCAACCAGGCACGCGTCCAACTGGCCGCCGCGCACGGCGCTGTGATCAGCGTACGCACCGCACACGGCGTGCTGTGGCGCGCTCGGCTGACCGGGGTGTCGCGCGAGACGGCGGTGGAGGCATGCGGCCGCCTGTCGCACAGCCATACGGGCTGCATCGTGCTGTCGCCGCAGTCGCAGATGTAGGGAAGGTCAGGGGCTTTGCCCCTATGACCCCACCAGGGGGCTTTGCCCCCATGGACCCCCACCAAAGGCGTAGCCTTTGGAATCTATCTGTTTGGCTGGCTGGGCGGGAGGGGGCATTTTGGCGGGGGATC
>DASXFW010000096.1:0-4983 GCA_036489395.1 Acetobacteraceae bacterium
CGGCTCTCCATGCGTGACACTTCCCGCCAAGGCACGACGCGTTCCTTCCGCACCGGTTCCAAGGCTCAATTGTGTCACCTATGTCCCCGAACATGTGTCAGCTATGTCCCCGGTCTGAACACCCTCAAGGGGAGGGGGGACGTTGTTTCTTGTTAGGCCGCTTGGCCGAAGCAATCTCGCTGGAGATGAGCCGTTGCCTGTCACCAACGAGATTGCTTCGGCCAAGCGGCCTCGCAATGACAGCCTGACAGCCTGACAGCCTGACAGCCTGACAGCGTGACAGCGTGACAGTGCGCGATGACCGGAAGCCACCATCGACTCACCTCGCCATCGCCGGGGTCTTCGCGCGCGGCAGCTCGCCGGGATGCGTCTCGGGCATCGCCAGCCGCACCAGCAGTGTCGCCGCGCCGCCGACGGCCGCGAGCGCGAGCAGCGTATTCGGCACGCCGACGGCATCGGCCAGCCAGCCGGCCAGCGTGGTACTGATCGTGGCGCCGATCCCCACCGCCAGCCCAATCGTACCGATCGCCAGGTTCAGGTGTCCGGTCCGGCGGGTCAGGTCCGCGGCGATCAGCGGCACCATCAGGCCGAACACCGTGGCGCTGAGCCCGTCGAGCACCTGGCAGACGAGCAGCGGAATCGTGCTCGGGCGTATGGCAAAGAGCAAGGCGAACAAGACCCCGCGCACCGGCAGGGCCGCGAAGCCGGCGATCAACACCGGGCGGCGGCCCAGCCGCTGTGCCAGCGTGCCCACGTAGGGCGAGAGCGCCGCCGCCACGAGCTGCGGTATCAGGATCGCCGCCGAAACCACCGCCGCGGTGTCGGACACATGCTCTGCCAACGCGTTCAGCGCGATCGTCAGCATTGCCGCGTTGCTGACGTGGAACAACACCGCGCAAGCGGCGAACGCATGCAGGGCCGGCTGGCGGAAGATCTGCCAGGGACGGCCGCGGCGGCGGCGCTCGGTGAGAGGCAGCGTCGCGACATGTTCCTCGCCCTCGGCGCAGTCCTCCTTGCGGATCGCGAACAAGGCGAGCAACGCCGGCACCACCAGCAGTGCCGTGACGATGAACACCGATTGCGCCGGCAGCGCCCAGGCGCACAAGCCCAGCAGCCCCGCCGTCACGGCGGTGCCAAGCGACGCGTAGCGCCCGTTCATGCCCAGCCGCTCGCTGTAGGCTGCGTGTCCGCATAGCCGCAGCGTGATGGCGGCGATCGCGGGCGTGATGATGCAACTGGCGAGGCCGTGCACGGCTTCGGCCACCCAGACCGGATCGCGGTATGGCAGCCAGGCCAGGATCAGCGCCGAGAGCCCGATGGCCGCCAACGCGGCGGAGGTGACGTGGCGCTTCCATTGCACCGCATCGACCAGCCACCCGCCCGGCAACTGGCCGATCAGTCCGGCGAGGGTGCCGATGCTGAGCGCGACGCCGACGTCGGTCTGGCTCCAGCCTTGCTGGATGAGCCAGACCGCGACGTACGGACCGAACCCCGTCTGCACCGCGGCGGAGAAGAAGTTCAGGCCGTTGAGGCCAATTCGGCTACGCGACGTTTCCATGGCTGTGCAGCTTGCCACGAAACGGTGAACAAGGCGTCAGGGCCCATACTGTCCGTGGCCCATAGGCTGTCATTTATGCTGTCATGCTGTCATTGCGAGGCCGCTTGGCCGAAGCAATCTCCCTGGTGACAAGCCGCCGCTTGTCACCAGGGAGATTGCTTCGGCCAAGCGGCCTCGCAATGACAGCCTATGGGCCACGGACGGCCTATGGGCCACGGACGGCCTATGGGCCACGGACAGCCTATGGGCCACGGACAGCGTAGGCCCGTGCGGGCGGTCAGTCGCCGACGGCGCGCAGCAGCGGCATCTCGGGCTCGCAGAGCTCCTCGTAGAGGTCCACGTAGTCCTCCGCCATGCGCCGCGCGGTGAAGCGGCGGTCGAAGGTGCGGCGCACAACGCCGCGATCCAGCTCGTCGAGCCGGTTCACCGCGGCAATGGCGGACGCCTCATCATGCACGATGAAGCCGGATACGCCGTTGTCGATGACTTCCGGCACCGAACCGCGGTTGAACGCGATGACCGGCGTGCCGCAGGCCATGCTTTCGATCATCACCAGGCCGAACGGCTCCGGCCAGTCGATCGGGAACAGCAGGGCGTGGGCGCCGGACAGGAATTCCGGCTTCTGCGCGTCGTTGATCTCGCCGATGTATTCCACCCACGGGCTGGCATCGATCAGCGGCTTGATTTGCTCGTCCCAGTAGGTCTGGTCGGCCTTATCGACCTTGGCGGCGATCTTCAGCTTCAGGCCGGACGCCCCGGCGATGCGGATCGCCTTATCCACGCCTTTTTCCGGCGATATACGGCCGAGGAATGCCGCGTAGTCCTGCTTCACCGGCTGCGGCGTGAGCAAGTCGGCGGGCATGCCGTGCAGCACGGTACGGACCCAGTTGATCCCGGGGATCGGCCGCCGCTGCGCATTGGAGATGGAGACGAACGGCGCGTCGGGGAAGGTTTCGTAGATGTCCTTGAACTCCGGGATGTCCAGGCGGCCGTGCAGCGTGGTGAGGAACGGCGTGTCCTGGCGGGAGAACAGGGAGAGCGGGAAGTAATCGGTATGGAAGTGCAGCACGTCGAACTCATCGGCCCGGCGGCGGATCAGTTCCATCATGCGCATATAGATGGCGATCCAATCGACAACGGTCGGATCGAGACGCAGCGCCTTGTCGCGCATCGGCGCGAGGGTTGCGGAAGTGATCGAGTCGCCACTGGCGAACAGGGTCACGTCGTGACCCATCGCGACGAGTTCTTCGGTGAGCGAATAGACCACGCGCTCGGTGCCACCGTACAGCTTGGGCGGAACCGCTTCGAACAGCGGCGAGATCTGGGCGATACGCATGTTGGGAGGCCCCGGCTTTACTTGGGTTTACTGACAATCGACGCCTCTATGCTTTCGCTTGACTTTGCAGCACAGAAGCGCTTATCACATGTTGGTTATAGGTGGTGAATGTGGCGAAAAGTCGGCGGGTTTCCTGGCGGCAATAAGTCACACGGTCCGGATCCGTTCTGCATCCGGGAGCAGGAGAAGGCGGCAAATGGCCGTTTTGGTTGAGCTGAGAGAACGCAATGTGGCGGAAGTGCGGCGAAATAACGACTCGCCGCCTCGCATATCCGCGAGTCCGCTGGGTTTTCTGTTCCGCTACGTGCGCCGGCACCCGGTCGGCCACGCCATCGTCGTGGGTGCCGTGCTGGTCGCCGTCGCCTGCGGCGCGGGCACCCAGTACGGAATGAAGTACCTGGTCGATGTGGTCTCGGGCGGACCCGCCGCGGCCGGCATCCGCGTGTGGTACGCGTGCGGCTTGCTCGCCGCGCTGGTGGCCGCCGACAACCTGATGTGGCGCGTCGCCGGCTTGACCGCCGCACGCACCTTCGTCGCGGTGACCGGCGACATCCGCGCCGATTTGTTCGAGCATCTGTCTGGGCATTCGCCGAGCTACTTCTCGGAACGCCTGCCCGGCGCGCTGGCCAGCCGCATCAGCGCCACTGCCAGCGCCGCGTTCGCCGTCGCCAACACCGGATCGTGGAACGTGCTGCCGCCGATCATCGCGGTGGTCTGCGCCATCGCGCTGATCTGCACGGTGAACCTCACGCTGGCGGCGGCGCTGGTCGGCTTTGCCACGGCGCTGGGGGCGTTCATCTATTTCCTGGCGAAGCGCGGCACGCCGCTGCATCGCAGCTATGCAACGAAAGCGGCCGCGGTCGATGGCGAGCTGGTCGATGTGATCGGCAATTTCAGCGTGGTGCGCGCGTTCGGCATGCTGCGGCGTGAGCAACGCCGCATCGGCGACACCATCGGCAACGAAATGGGCGCCCGCCGGCGCAGCTTGTTCTACCTCGAACGGCTGCGGCTGATCCACGCGGTGCTGACCGTGCTGGCCAGCGCCGGCGTGATCGTGTGGGGCGTGACGCTGTGGCAGGCGGGCCAGGCCTCGGTCGGCGACCTGGTGCTGATCACCAGCCTGGCGTTCACCATCCTGCACTGCACGCGCGACCTCGCGGTGGCGCTGGTCGATCTGACGCAGCACGTGGCGCGGCTGGAGGAGGCGATCGGCTCCCTGCTGATCCCGCACGAACTGCCGGATCGTCCGGGCGCGCAGCCGTTCCAGCCGGGCCGCGGCGAGGTCACGTTCGATCAGGTGCGCTTCGCCTATCCGGGCCGCGACGCGGTGCTGCGCGGGTTCGATCTGGACATCGCGCCGGGGCAGCGCGTCGGGCTGGTGGGTTATTCCGGCGCGGGCAAATCGACCGTGCTGGCGCTGTTGCAGCGATTCTATGACGTGCAGGCCGGCCATATTCGGATCGACGGGCAGGACATCGCCGCGGTCACGCAGGAAAGCCTGCGCCAGTCGATGGCGATCGTGCCGCAGGACATCTCCCTGTTCCATCGCACGGTGCTGGAGAACATCCGCTACGCCAGGCCGGATGCGTCCGAGGCCGAGGTGTTGCACGCCGCCGAGATGGCGCACTGCCGCGACTTCATCGAGGCTCTGCCGGACGGGTTCGATACGATGGTCGGCGACCGCGGCGTGAAGCTGTCGGGCGGCCAGCGGCAGCGTCTGGCGATCGCCCGCGCTCTGCTGAAGGACGCGCCGATCCTGCTGCTGGACGAGGCGACCAGCGCGCTGGACAGCGAGTCCGAAATGGCGATCCAGGCCGCGCTGGACCGGCTGATGACCGGCCGTACGGTGATCGCGATCGCGCACCGGCTGTCCACGCTGCGCAGCTTCGACCGGATCATTGTCATGGATGAGGGGCGGATCATCGAGGACGGCTCGCCGCATGACCTGGCCGTGCGGCCGGGCCCGTACCGCGATCTGCTGCGCAAGCAGGCGATGGAGCCGCTGACGGAGGCGGCGTAGGGGGTCCCTCTGTCATTGCGAGGCCGCTTGGCCGAAGCAATCCCGTTCGTGACGAGCCGTCGGCGGATC
>DASXFW010000116.1:0-8775 GCA_036489395.1 Acetobacteraceae bacterium
CCTTGAGGGAGGGGTTGGGGGAGGGGTGCGTACATACGCGGTCGGTGGATGTACGCACCCCTCCCCCAACCCCTCCCTCAAGGGGAGGGGGGAACCTACTTCAGGCCGCCGACGCCGTTTCATCGAGGGCGGGTCGGCCACCGGCCGGTGGGCAACTCGCAATGACAGAAGGTTGGGGCTACGTGCGACCCGTTATCTGTGCTAACGCGGCAGCGATTTCCGCACCGGTCAGCCGCCACGCATTGTCCAACTCGGCCACGATCGCCCGCATGAACGGTTCGGTCAGCTCCAGCGCACGCCGCGTGTCGCCCAGATGGTCGCACAGCAGCGCCAGCGCCAGTTGCCGCGGTCCGTCGCCTTCATACGTCCATTCGAATCCCATCCGGCTGAACTGGCGCACGTCGAACCGAGGGTCCAACGGCGCGCCATCCACCGTCACCACCGCGCCATCCAGGCTGCGGCCGCCTTCATAGATCTTCATATTTGGTTCCGGGCGTCAGCCCGGTCTCCCTGCGTCATGGCCGGACTTGATCCGGCCATCATCCGAACATCACCACGCTGCGCACCGTCTCGCCACGCTTCAACGCCGCGAAACCATCGTTGATCGCCTCCAGCGGAATTCTCGCGGAAATCATTTCATCCAGCTTCAACCGGCCTTCAAGATAGGCGCGTGCCAATAGCGGAAAGTCCTGCTGCGGCTTCGCCCCACCGTACGACGACCGCGTGATGCGCTTCTCCTGCATCAGGCTGCCCCAGCGAAACGCCACCTCCTGCTGCACGCCGACCTTGCCGAGCCATATAACCTGGCCGCCCGGCCGCACCGCCTCCACCGACAGACGGAAGGATGCCGGCACACCGGCCGCCTCGATCGCCACGTCGGCGCCGCGGCCTTCGGTCAGCACGCGTGCGACATCGACGGCTTCGTCCGGTTCCACCGCGTGCGTCGCGCCGAGCGCCTGCGCCAACTGGCGGCGCGCCGGATTGGGATCGACCGCGACGATCGTTCCGGCCCCGGCAAGCACGCAGCCCTGCACTGCCGACAATCCCACCGCGCCGCAGCCGATCACCAGCGCCGCATCGCCCCAGCGCAGCGCGGCGATGCGCGTTGCCGCACCGACGCCGGTCATCACGCCGCAGCCGATCAGCGCCGCGCGATCGAATGGCATGGATGACGACACGCGCACCGCGCTTTGTGCCGGCACGATGCAGTATTCCGAGAACCCGCCGAGATACATCAACTGGTGCACGGGCACCGCGTCGCAACGCAGCCTCGGTGCGCCGTCGAAGTGAAAGCCCTTTGGCCCATTGGCGAGGAACGCCGCACACAGGATCGGCTGCGCGCGCTCGCACCAGAAGCAGCGGCCGCAATGCGGGTTCCACGACAACACCACGCGATCGCCGACGGCGAGTTCGCTGACACCCGCGCCGAGCTCGGCGACTTCGCCGGCCGCTTCGTGCCCCAGCACGGCGGGCAGCGCCGCGGCAAGCGAGCCTTCCATCGCCTCAAGGTCCGTGTGGCACAGGCTCGCGGCGCGCACGCGCACCAGGACGTCGCCAGGCGCGAGAGGGCCCACGTCCAGCGTCTCGATGGTCATCGGCGCACCCGTCTGGCGCAGCACGGCGGCCTTGGCCTTCGGCATCGCGGCGTTCCTCCCGGCAGCGACTGTAGCATGGAACACGAGCGCGCGAGGTCGCCCTTCCGCCACGATCCGACCACGCTGTCGTCGGGAATGCTTACCAAAACCGTATGGATGGAAAAGCGTTAAGCTTCCAGCAAACGACAAGGGAGTGTTGCCATGCGAATCGCTTATCTGCTGACGGTAGGGGCATTTCTGGCCGGCACACCGGCGGTGGCGGACGTGACGATCACCAGCGGCACCGACACCGGCGCGCAGCATCAGTACCAGGCCGATCAGGACCGCGCGGCGGGGCGGCAGAACATGGACGCCGCGCACCAGGAAGCCGCGATGGGCAACTATGGTAACGCGGCGCGCGATCGCGCGGCGGCGCATGAGGACCGGCACGCCGCGCACGGCCAGGAGCATGCCGCGGACCGCGACAACAGCAGCGGCGTGACGGTGCAGTTGAGTCACTGATCGCCGCGTCCGTCATTGCGAAGCTGCAGGCCGAAGCGATCTTCTGAAGGAAATCGGAGTCCCCCCTCCCCTTGAGGGAGGGGGTTAGGGGGAGGGGTCGGTCCGTACGGGTGCCGCGACCCCTCCCCTAACCCCCTTCAACCGTCGTCAGACCGTTTGGCCGTCGCGCAGGGTAATCGTGCGATCCATGCGCGCCGCGAGGTCTGGGTTGTGCGTCGCAATCAGCGCGGCGAGGCCCTCGCGACGCACCGTCGCCAGCAGTTCCTCGAACACCACATCCGCCGTGTGCACATCCAGGTTGCCGGTCGGCTCATCGGCCAGCAGCACCTTCGGCTTGTTTGCCATCGCGCGCGCAATCGCCACCCGCTGCTGCTCGCCGCCCGATAACTTTCCCGGCAGGTGATCGGCGCGCGCGGCAAGGCCGAACGACGACAGCAACGCCATCGCGCGCTCGGCGGCCACGCGGCGCGGACGGCCGGCGATCATCTGCGGCAGCACCACGTTTTCCAGCGCGGTGAACTCCGCGAGCAGGTGATGGAACTGATATACGAAGCCGATCGTGTCGCGACGGATCGCGGTGCGCGCGGCGTCCGGCAGTGCGCCGGCGTCGCGGCCCTCGATGAACACCGATCCGCCATCGGGACGATCGAGCAATCCGGCCAGATGCAGCAGCGTCGATTTGCCGGCACCGGATGGCGCGACCAACGCAACGATCTCGCCGGCCTGCAAGGTCAGATCGACGCCACGCAACACGGCGAGCTCGCCCGCCTCGGTGCGATAGATGCGGCGGAGATCGCGCAGCATCAGCGGGGCGGCGGCGTCACTCATGCCGCAGCGCCTCCACCGGATCGGTGCGCGCGGCGCGCCAGCTTGGGTAGAGCGTGGCCAGCAGCGACAGGCCCAGCCCCAACGCGACGACGCGGCCCACGTCTCCCCAGTCGATCGTGTTGGGCAATTCCGTCAGCAGGAACACCGACGAATCGAATACCTGGCCGCCGGTGATGTGCTCCACGGCGTGCTGGATCGCCACGATGTAGTGGCAGAACACGATGCCGACGATCGTGCCGATCGCCGTACCGGTGACGCCGACGAATGCGCCGCACATCAGGAATATCCGCAGCACCGCGCCGCTGCTCGCACCCAGCGTGCGCAGCACCGCGATGTCGCCGCGCTTGTCCTTTACCAACATGATCAGCGAGGAGATCACGTTGAATGCCGCCACCAGCACGATCATGCCAAGCACGATGAACATCGTGTCCTTCTGCACCTGCAGCACGCCGATCAGCGTGTCGTTGGCGTGCCGCCAGTCGCGCGCCAGCACCTGCTGGCCTTGCAGAAGCTGCAACAGCGGATGGGCAACGTCGGAGACCAGGTCGGGATTGGTCAGGCGGATTTCGAGTTCGGTTACGCCGCCGGGCTTCATGAAGAACGCCTGCGCCGCGGGCAGCGGCTGGAATATGACGGAGCTGTTGTAGTCCGCGAGCCCGGCGTCGAAGATTGCCACCACCTTGTAGGCGCGGATGCGCGGGATCGTGCCGAACGCCGTCGCGGCGCCCTGCGGCGAGATTACCGTCAGCGAATCGCCGATGCGCAGGCGGAAGGATTGCGCGAGGTCGGCGCCCACGGCGATCGCATCGTCGCCCGTGAAGTCGTTGAGGCTGCCGGCCACGATATGGTCGCCGATCGAGTGCAGCGCACGCAGGTCGGGCAGCGTGATGCCTCGGACGATGCCGCCGCGCGCACCGCCGTTGTTGGTGGTGAACAGCGCCTGGCCGTCGAGCATTGGAAGTACCGACGTGACATGCGGGATGGCGCGGATGCGCGTCACAAGCTGTGCGTAGTTGTCGATCTGCTTGCCGGCATAGGCGGTCACGGTGATGTCGCCGTTGACAGAGAGCAAGCGGGTGATGAGCTCCTGTTGGAAGCCGCTCATGACGCTGGTGACCACGATCAACGTGGCGACGCCGAGCGCGATGCCGACCAACGAGAAGATGGCGATGATGGAGACGAAGCGCTCGCCCTTGCGCGCACGCAGGTAGCGGCCGGCGACGGCGCGTTCGAAGGGACCGAACATGGAGATCAGAGGAACCAGGCGTGCATTACCACACCGTCGCCACGCCATAGGAAGCGAAACTCCCGTCATCCGTCAGGATGGCCAGGTTATGCATCAGCGCGGTGGCAATGAGCATGCGGTCCATCGGGTCCTTGTGATGCAACGGCAGCTTGTTCGCCGCCTCTGATTCGTCCCAACCGAACGGTTGCTGCGTGAACATCTGAGCACGCAGGAACTGGCCGAGCGATGGATAGGGCAGCCAGACGGGCGCTAATTTTCCGATCGCGACCTTGCGCGTGATCTCCCATACCGTGATGGGCGACACGCGAACAGGCTGCGAAGCCATGATGGGTGCGGCGTGAGGCATCAGGCGGTATGCATCCTGCGATCCGAAAAATGCGATCAGCGCACAGGCATCGGCGATGTAGCCGGCGATGCGTTGGCGCGAAGCGGTCGATCGCGGCGTTAAACTGGATGTGGATCGCGGCACGGCGGGCCTCCGTCTGGCGTCAATCCCGGGGCGGTCGTCACTCCCAGCCTTCCTTACGCAATTCCTCGTCAGTCATCGGTGCAAACAGGCTGGGGTCATAGACAAAGCTTTCCCAACCTGCCTTGGCAACGAGCAGCCCGGGCTGTCGATTGATCTTGCCCTGGATCGCCACGAGCCGGGCAACTGGTACACCACTGCGGGCGATGGTTACCTCCTTACCATGCTCCACTTCGCTGAGGAGATGGGACAGGTTGGTCTTGGCCTCGTGTACGTTCACAATTTTCATGCGCGGACCAACTTAGCTAAGCCTGGACCAAGTAGGCAGCGGTCGAGGCAATGTCAAGCCGATGTGGGCTCTGTTGGCTGTTTGGCACCCCAATCGCCGCGTCAACATCGCCGAGCGGCGTTGCCTTTCCTAACAAGAAACAAGGAACAAGGAAACAAGGTTCCCCCCTCCCCTTGAGGGAGGGGTTGGGGGAGGGGTGCGTACATCCGCGGTCTGCGGCTGTACGCACCCCTCCCCCTAACCCCCTCCCTCAAGCGGAGGGGGGAACCTACGTCAGGCCGACGCCGCCGTTTCATCCAGTCGCGGGGCGGCCGAAGGTCGGTGGGCAGCTCGCGAGGCACAGATGCCAACCCGGGCGCAAATCACTGCGTCCAGCCTGTCTTCATAGGCCGTGCACAGCGGATACCCCGAGCAACACCGCTTGGACGGCTGAGCGTCCACGCCGCGTCGATGCCCAGGACAGCTTGCATGCGGTACTTTGGGTCTGTGCGTCGATGACTTATCAGGCGCCGATCCGTCCTAGCGCTTCCTCCGGAGTCACTTCGGTCCGCTCGCCGGTGGCACGGCGCTTCAGTTCCACCTTGCCGGCAGCGGCACCACGAGGGCCGACGATGATCTGCCACGGATGGCCCATCAGGTCGGCGTCGGCGAATTTCGCGCCGGCGCGTTCCTCGCGATCGTCGTACAGCGCGTTGCGGCCGAGCTTCGCATACAGGGCCTCGCACATCGCGTCGCACGTGGCGTCGCCACGGCGCAGATTCAGGATCGCCGCCTTGAACGGCGCGATGGCATCCGGCCAGATGATGCCGGCGTCGTCGTGACTGGCCTCGATCACCGCGCCGACCAGGCGCGACACGCCGATGCCGTAGCTGCCCATTTCGGGAAACACCTTGGTCCCGTCAGGTCCAGCCACCGTCGCGTTCAACGAGCGCGTGTACTTGGTGCCGAAATAGAAGATGTGGCCGACCTCGATGCCGCGGCCCTCGCGCCGGCGCTCGGGCGCGACCTTCTCCCACGCCGCCGTATCGTGCTTTTCGTCCGTCGCAGCGTAGTGGGATGTCATCTCGGTGAAGAAGCGGTGCAGGTCGCCCGCGTTGTCGTGGCTGAAGCCGCCGGCGTCGCGCGACACGTAGTCGATCTCCTCGAATGCCGCATCGTAATACACTTGGCTCTCGCCGGTCGGTGCCAGGACGATGAATTCGTGGCTCAGGGGGCCGCCGATCGGGCCGCTTTCGGCCTCCATCGGGATCGCCTTCAGGCCCAGGCGCTGGAACGTGCGCATGTAGGCCAGCATCATCTTGCGATAGCTCACCACCGCGCCGGCGTAGTCCATGTCGAAGGAATACGCGTCCTTCATCAGGAACTCGCGCCCGCGCATCACGCCGAACCTGGGCCGCACTTCGTCGCGGAACTTCCATTGGATGTGGTAGAGGATCTGCGGCAGCTCGCGATAACTTTTCACCGACTGGCGGAACAGGTCGGTGATCATTTCCTCGTTGGTGGGACCGTACAGCATGTCGCGATCGTGCCGGTCTGTGATGCGCAGCATCTCCTTGCCGTAATCTTCGTAACGGCCGCTTTCGCGCCACAACTCGGCCGGCTGGATCGTCGGCATCAGCACTTCCTGCGCGCCGCACGCATCCTGTTCCTCGCGCACGATGCGCTCGATGTTCTTCAACACGCGGAAGCCGAGCGGCAGCCAGGCGTAGATACCGGCAGAGGTCTGCCGCACCATGCCGGCACGCAGCATCAGGCGGTGCGAGGCGATCTGCGCCTCGTTGGGCGTCTCCTTGAGCGTGGGAATGAAGCCGCGGGACAGGCGCATCGGGGAGTATCCGTATGGTTGTGGCGGCGGACCCTAGCGGGGCGCGCCGGCCGCCGCCAGATGGATGGGCGGCGCGCGGGCCTGCCGGAATTATTGTGCGCTGCACAAGAGACATGCGCAATAAAGCCTCTGTGACTCGCCATAATTCGCACAAAAAGAGGTGACTTGCCGTCCGCAGCGCGCTAACAAGCCCCCGGCCCCATTCCCGGTGACTGAACGGGCCAAGTTTGGGGAGGAAACGCCAGTCACACGGGCAGGTTGAGGAGCCTCTCCTCTTCCTGGCCGTAGTGGAGGCTGGTAAACCGCTCCCTGCTCATGCATCGTCCCCAGGGTTCGCGTCGTGTCGCGGCGGCATAGGCTCGCCGCATGGTTGGCCAGCCCGATTCCGCGTGAGCTGACGCCGGCGCTGGCCGCATCCGCTGATTCCCGGCCGCGCGGACCCACTTCGCGGACACACACCGGCTGGGCGGCATCCGCTTCCCTGCTGCTGCATGTCGCGCTGCTGCTGCTGTTCATCGTGGCGGCGAATCAGGCGCGCAAGCTGGCGGAGCCCATTCCTCCGATTCCTGTCGAAGTCATCTTCCAGGGAGGATCGAAGACTCCGCCATCGGTGCCAAACAAGGAGCCGCCTTCGCCGAGTAAGTCGCGTTCGCCGGCACCGCAGCCGGTGCACGGTCTGCTGCGTCCGACGGCTCCGCCGACACCAATCATGCGGCCGCAGCCCGTGGCGCCCCCATTGGCATTGCCGCAGCCGGTTCCGGCGCCGCCGACGACGGCCAAACCGACGCCGCCCAACCCCACGGAACAACCGAAACCGCAGGAACAACCGAACCCGCCGCAACTCCGGGCGCCACCAACTCCGCCAAAGCCTCAGGCACAGCCGGCACCCTCGTTGCCGCAGCCACCCGCGACCCTGGTGCCGCGGATGGAATTGGCGCCGGCACCGGCGCTGCCGTCGAAGGCCCCCGAGGTCGCGCCGCCACCCCCTGCCCTCGCGTTGCCGCTGCCGCCGCCACCTGTCCCGGTGCCGCCGGCGCCCCCGCCGGGCGCCAAGGCGGCCCCGCACAATCCGTTCGCCTTCCCGGCACCTACGAACTTTTCACTGAATGGCCCGGCGCCTGCCGCAACGCCGTCCGAGCGGCATGAGGTTCGACGGCCGGGAATGGTGGACCTGTCATTTGCGCCGAAGAGCGGAGGCGCCAACTCGCTGGAGATTCACGCCGAGGCCGACGGAAAGGACGTGGGGCCCGACTGGCTGAACCTGGTCTCCGCGTGGTGGAGCCAGCATGGGTATTATCCCGATGAGGCGGCACGGCTCGGCCAGGACGGCGATGTCACGGTCAGCATGAAAGTGGCGCACAACGGCCACGTGGAATCGCTCGGCCTGACGGACAGGTCCGATTCGCCGTGGCTGAACCTTGGCGCGCTGTCGATATTCCGCAACGCGAACCTGCCGCCGCTGCCGCCGGACGTGAAATCGGACGACATCGACCTGACGTTCAAGATTCACTACATCCTGGTGCGGTAATTCCAGCCGGCGCAGGTGCATGACCCACGCGCGGACGCGTGCTGGCCGAGCATGGCCGACCGGCCGGTCGTCAGGCTGGAACTTTGCCAAAGCCCGGTTGTCGCGGCGGGCCGGTGGCGGCCGCGTTGGTCGGCGGCGCGTGCGGCGTGGACGCAGCGGGTGCCGCGGGTGCCGCGTCCTGCCGGTCCCGCGCGAGCGTCAGGGTGTGCTTGATCCGCCGCTCGATGACCTTGATCCAGCGGCTGAGCTTGCCGCCGTACGTGGTGATGATGTCTGACAGTTCCGTCCAGAACGCGCGGTCGCACTGGCCGGGCAGCAGACCGAGGTCGCGGCAGATGTCGGCGATGACAGCGCCGACCGGGCGGCGGCGGACCTCGGCGGCGATTTGCGCGGCGGTGGGCAGGCCGTCGGGATCGGCGCGTTTGGCCGGCCGCGGGCGCGGGGCGGGTGGCTTTGTCTGATGCGATGTGGCGGCTTGGGACGGGCGCGGCGGCTCG
>DASXFW010000143.1:0-10318 GCA_036489395.1 Acetobacteraceae bacterium
GGCTGACGAACTCCACTCGGCTCTCCATGCGTGACACTTCCCGCCAAGGCACGACGCGTTCCTTCCGCACCGGTTCCAAGGCTCAATTGTGTCACCTATGTCCCCGAACATGTGTCAGCTATGTCCCCGGTCTGAACACCCTCAAGGGGAGGGGGGTATCTTACTCAGTGCCCGGGATTGGCCTTCGCGAATGCAGCCTTCTGGTCGCCGCTGGCTTCCTTCTGGTACTTCGCCTGCCACTCCTTGTAGGGCATGCCGTACACGATCTCGCGCGCATCGGGGTCGGCCAGCGTGATCCCCTGGTCTGCCGCCCCCTCGCGATACCAGCGGGACAGGCAATTCCGGCAGAAGCCGGCCAGGTTCATCATGTCGATGTTCTGCACGTCGCTGCGTTCCCGCAGGTGCTCCACAAGGCGGCGGAACGCGGCGGCTTCCAGCTCGGTGCGGGTCTTGTCGTCGAATGTCGGTGCGGTCATCGCGGACCTCCTGTGCTCCCCGTGAAGAATGGGGCCGAACGCAGCGTTCTGCCATAGGCGGCCCAAAGTATCGGAGGTGCCGGCGCGGCGCCGCTGCGTCAGCCCCACCCGATCCGGTCAAACAGCGCGCGAAGTTTCGCGCCGATGTCGCGGCATGACCCGGACCTTCCGGTGGTTCAACAGAAACCCTTCTTCCGCAACGATCGTCTCGACGGTCCTGCTCAATGGTCCAACTCCCCGCGCGAACACGGCGTCTTCGGAGAATGCCCGGTCGTCGGCGTAGCGCGTATGGTTCGCGCCGGCCGCCCGGCATGGCGTGCATGACTGCCCGCGGCCATACTGCCGCAGGTCCAACCGCCGGAGCAGGCTAAGGTTATGATCTGGGACGATAAACAGGCCCGCCACGCCCTGCGCGCCCTGTTCTCGGCGGCGATCGGCGCGGCCGACCCTCGCCGCGTGCTGGCCGCGCACCTGCCGGACCGGCCGCGCGGCCGCTGCATCGTGGTCGGGGGCGGCAAGTCCGCCGCGGTCATGGCCGCCGCCCTGGAAGACGCCTGGCCGGATGTGCCCCTCGAAGGCACCGTCGTCACCCGCTACGGCCACGCCGTGCCCACGCGCCGCATCGAGGTGATCGAGGCCGCCCACCCCGTCCCGGACGAGAACAGCGAGCGCGGCGCCCTCCGGCTGCTGGAACGCGTGCGGGGGCTTGCGCCGGACGACCTTGTGGTGGCGCTGATGTCGGGCGGCGCGTCGGCGTTGCTGGCAATGCCGGCGCCCGGCCTGACGCTGGCCGACAAGCAGGCGGTCAACCGCGAGCTGCTGGCCTGCGGCGCCCGGATCGGCGAGATGAACTGCGTGCGCAAGCACCTGTCCGGCATCAAGGGCGGCCGCCTGGCCGCCGCCGCGGCGCCGGCGCGCGTGGTGACGCTGGCGATCAGCGACGTGCCGGGCGACGATCCGGCGGTGATCGGCTCCGGCCCGACCGTGCCCGACCCGACCACCTTCGCCGACGCCCGCGCCATCGTCGCCCGCTATGGCATCACGCCGCCGCCCGCCGCCGCCGCCCGCCTGGCGCAGGACGAGGACGAAACGCCCAAGCCCGGCGACCTGCCGAACGCCGAGTTCCGCCTGATCGCCGCCCCCATGCTCGCCCTGCGCGCGGTCGCCGACGCCGCGCGCGGACTGAGCCTCACGCCGCTGATCCTGGGCGACGCGCTGGAGGGCGAGGCGCGCGAACTCGGCATCGCCATGGCCGGCATCGCCCGCAGCATCCGCACGCACGGCCTGCCCGCCGCGCCGCCCGCCCTGCTGCTGTCCGGCGGCGAGACCACGGTCACCATCGGCCACGGCCCCGCGGGCCACGGCGGCCGCAACACCGAGTTCCTGCTCTCGCTCGCGGTGGCGCTGGACGGCGCGCCCGGCATCTGGGCGCTGGCCGGCGACACCGACGGCATCGACGGCACCGACGACATGGCTGGCGCGTTGTTGGCTCCGGACACGCTGGCCCGGGTGCGCGCCGCCGGCCGCGACCCCCGCGCCATGCTGGCCGGGCACGACAGCCACACCCTGTTCGACCTGGTCGGCGACGCCATCCGCACCGGCCCGACGCTGACCAACGTCAACGACTTCCGCGCGATCCTGGTGGGGTGAGAGGAGGAGAGACCGGGCGCCCCACCCGCCCCGCCGTGCGTGCCGTGGCTGCATTGATTCAACGCAGAGTTCGCGGAGAACCGCAGCGGCCGCAGAGAAAGTCGTTAGATCGCCGAGCGGTTCGCAAACGTCAGGGAACACAACCCACCGGCGTTGCGTCTCGTACGGATCAAGAATCGCTGCTCTGCTACCTCTGCGGCTCTCTGCGCACTCTGTGTTGAATCCATCCAGCCAGACGCAGGCACGGACCCCGTCAGAACCCGCTCCGTTACGACCACAGATCCCGACGCCTGTAAGGATGATTGCATGGCCATTCGACCGAAGCTCCGCCGCCGCCGGCGCACCAAGATCATCGCCACGCTGGGCCCCGCCAGCTCCTCCCCCGAGGTCCTGGCCCGGTTGTTCCAGGCCGGCGCGGACGTGTTCCGGCTGAACTTCTCGCACGGCACGCACGAGGACCACGCCGCCCGCTTCGCCATGATCCGCGAGCTGGAGGAGCGCTTCGACCGCCCCATCGGCATCCTGGCCGACGTGCAGGGCCCGAAGCTGCGCGTCGGCGTGTTCTCCGGCGGGCGGGTGCATCTGCAGACCGGCCAGCCATTCCAGCTCGACCTGAACGCGACGCCCGGCGGTGCGACGCGCGTCAACCTGCCGCACCCGGAGATCATCGCCGCCGCGTCGCTCGGCTGCACGCTGCTGCTGGACGACGGCAAGCTGCGCCTGCGCGTGGTGCGCAAGCGTCCGGACGCGCTGGAGACCGAGGTCGTGGTCGGCGGCCCGCTATCCGACCGCAAGGGCGTCAACGTCCCCGACGTGGTGCTGCCGATCCCCGCGCTGACCGAGAAAGACCGCGACGACCTGGAATTCGCGGTGCAGCACGGCGCCAACTACATCGGCCTGTCGTTCGTGCAGCGGGCCGAGGACGTGGTGGAGGCGAAGCGCCTCGCCGCCGGCCGCGCCTGGATCATGGTGAAGCTGGAGAAGCCGCAGGCGCTGGAGAACCTCGACGCGATCCTGGCGGAAACGGACGCCGTCATGGTGGCCCGCGGCGATCTGGGCGTGGAGCTGCCGCCCGAGGAAGTGCCGCTGGCGCAGAAGCGCATCGTCCGGCTGTCGCGCCAGCTCGGCAAGCCTGTCGTGGTGGCGACGCAGATGCTGGAGAGCATGATCACCGCCCCCGCGCCGACCCGCGCGGAAGCATCGGACGTGGCGACCGCGGTGTTCGACGGCGCCGACGCGGTGATGCTGTCGGCGGAAACCGCGGCCGGGCAATACCCGTACGAATCGGTCAACATGATGGACCGCATCGTCGCGCGGGTGGAACAAGATGCGCTGTGGCGCTCGATGATCGAGGCGTCGCGGCCGGAGCCGGAGCACTCGGCGTCGGATGCGATCGCCGCGGCGGCGCGGCAGATCTCGCACACCGTCGGCGCCAAGGCGATCGTGGCGTTCACCGCGTCGGGGGCCACCGCGCTGCGGGTGGGACGCGAGCGGCCGGAGGCACCGATCATCGGCCTGACCCCGCGGCTGGAGACCGCGCGGCGGATGGCGGTGGTGTGGGGCGTGCATGCGGTGGTCGTGCCGGACGTGCACTCGATGAGCGAGGCGGTGACGCGGGCGACGCACGTGGCGCGCACCGAGGGCTTCGCGCAGCACGGCGAGGAGATCGTGGTGACGGCGGGCGTACCGTTCGGCCACTCCGGCACGACGAACGCGCTGCAGGTCGCGGGGGTGAAGTAGAAACGATCGGTCGAAGGTTCGAAGTGCGAAGTTAGAAGATTGAAGTTGGAAGTTGGGAGTTGGGAGTTGGGGGTTGGGGGTTGGGAGTTGGGAGTTGGGAGTTGGAAGTTGGAAGTTTCCCCCCCTCCCCTTGAGGGAGGGGGTCAGGGGGAGGGGTGCCGACAGCCGCAACAACCCGGCAGCACGCACCCCCCCCTTCCCTTGCGGAAGGGCGAACCCCGGCCATCCACCCGCCTGACCAGCCGCACTACGCCGCCGCGTCCGGACTCGGCCCCGACCCGCGTATCTTCAACACCCCCGACAGCGCGTCGAACCAGAACGTCGCCCCGAACAGGGTGGAGAGCGCGGTAATCGCCCATCCAAGCAGCCGCGCCGCCCACCCCAGGATCGTGCCCGGACATTGCGACCCGTCCGCGGCCCAACCGATCGGCAGCTTCATCGCATCCACCTGCGTCAGCGCCGCACCTGGATCCATCGTCGTCGTCACCGCATGCGTGATCTGCGGCTGCTGCCACAGCGCCCGCGCCACCTGCAGCGAATCGATGTTCAGCGCGACCGCGATCAGCAGCCCGAAGCCGAAGCAGAAACACTGGGTCCGGCGCTTGTAGCTGCCGCTGACCCGGTCCATGCCGGCGTCGAACCACCCGGCGATCGAGTTCCGCAGCTTGTTGACGTCGCCATCCGCCCGGTCGGCCATGCCGGTCAGCATCGTCGTCATCTGGGTGTCGCCCTGCACCAGAGGACTGGCCGCGATCGCCGCCTTCATCTGCGCCGCCGTGCCGCCGGCGACCTTCAGATTGTCCAGCATCGCATCGGCGAAATGCAGCGGATCGATGTAGGAAGGCTTGTTCTTCAGTGCGCCGACCGTGGCCGCGCTGCCGTCATCGCGCGGGCTGACCAGCGCGTGCCGATACAGCGCCTGCGCCAGCTTGTTGAAGCCTGAATCGTTGACCAGCGCCTGCACGCCGGCGAGCAGGGTGTTGGCGCGCCAGGACATCACCGTGGCCCAGACTTCCGTGAGCAGCCCGCACACCAGGCTGACGGTCAGGAACGTGAAGATCAGGCCGACGGCGACGTCGAGCACGACGCTGTTGAACATTGTTTCCTCCTCGGCATGACGGCCGATGGCCGGGCGACATTATTGCCAGCACATTCCGATCGTCAATCGACCCCGCGCGCGGGTAGTGTCTCAATTTGGAATTCGGGCACATGGAGGAATCTTCGATGCTGGTCCGCTCTGCGCCCTTTCCTGCCATTCACCGGGCTAGCTCGAGCTCTCGGAACGAGACGTTCTCACGAGGTTGCGTAGCGGGAAGCACATGGACAATTTGACCGAAAACGACTCGCGACGCGGACGACACCAAGTCTGACGTTCGGATGCTAATTACCGCGGCCTTAGCGGACCTTTCGATCCAAACAACCGCTTCAGAGCTGCTAAGAGCTAAAAGGGAGCCTGCGTGCGGCGTTCATGCTCCTCGAGCATGTATGTAATGTAACTGCGGATCAAATTGCAGTAGAGACGCGCCTCATGGGCCTGTATAGCAATGCCGGATTCCAGATCGACCCCGTGACGAACTCCGCCCCCTGTCGGCGAGGACAGATAGCCGTGCAGGGTCGTCATCCAGGTCAGTATCTGCTCCTGCGCCCTGCCACGCCCGTGCGCTTTCATTTCCTTTACGATTGTGACGAAGTATTTGCCTTGCACGGTCGCGTCCTCCGGACCCGTGTCTCGAAATGCGGTTGCGATTGTCTCCAGCAGCCAAAGGATTTCCTGAATAGCCCGCCGGCTGTGTCCCTCATTCAGGAGGCGTTCGGAGGCGACGAGGCTATCCTCGATGATCGGGCGTGCGCGTGCATCCAGCGACGGTGTCTGCTGCGGCACCGCGATTGCAGTGTAGGAACGGGTAGCGATCAGGAGCGGTGGTCGGATTTCATAGCCGGCATCGTTTTCCACGAGCACGCGGTTGATGAGAGAGATATCTGGGACAGCGAGAGGCGGGGTATCATTTTCGCAAACCCTACAGCCTTCAAAAAACGCTTCAATGAACAGCGGCGCGTTCTCGGCGGCGTGCTGCATCCTGTTATTGAGATCGGACCAGGCCCAGCCCTCGCTGCTGCTTCGCGAGGTTGCGCCAAAATAGGACTTGAACAATTCGGCGATGCGCCAACTATCGCTTTGCGATGCTATCTTCTCGATAAACCCGTAGAATGCGTGCACCACGCCCTGCTGCACCGGGCCAGGGCTGGTAAAGCGCCAGCTTGATTCAAACTGCAGCATTTTTGCTCACGGCTGATTCGCGCGTCACGGCAGAATCCCTATTTTGCAAGCCACACAGTCAGATGCTCACGCCCGGGCCCGGCGAGCTCGCCAACATGACGCGTCGATCGACCATAGCGGCCCTTGTTCCAATTTCAGCCGTGACTCGGCTGATGGGCCCCATCCGGCCCGCCAAGTTCCGGGTCAGGCGGCGGCCACCTTCTTTCGCGCCTGGACCACTCGCCGCTTCGCCTTGGTCACAAGCGAGCGCGTCGGAGCGCTCGGCCGCACCGGCTTCTTCCCGCTCAAGGGCTCGGCAAAATAGCTGCCTGGTTCTGCACGCTTTTTCTTCAGCCCAGCGAGGATGAGCTCGCGGATGACGTCGCCCTTGCTGCGCGCGCTGCGATTCGCCGCCACCTTGAGCGCCTGATCGAGATCGCGCGGCAAATACAGCGTCCGCAGCACCATATTCTCCGTATCATCGCTCATGGTGACCTCCATTCTCCTGTACATATGTACAGGTCAGACGCGCATTTGTCAAGTGTGGACTGCATTATAATAGGGCCCCAGGATGCGATCCGCAGTGGCACCGAGCACCATCAGTGAGCCGAAACCCGGCCCGAGAGCGTCCGAGAGATTGGGCACATGGACCCGCGGCCATCGGTCGAGCGGTAGTGACAGGTCGTCGCGTATGTCGCGCATAAGGTCATCCCGACGCGTTGAGATGAGCTCACCCCGCAGATCGTCAGGCGCCAACGCCTCGAACGCCCAAGGGTCGAAGCCGGTCGCATCGACGACGATGCCGGCGACGGTCGAGTGCATGCCCCGCGCATTCTTATATTCGACCTCGAGATCTGGAAGGACACGTCCCCGCCCTCCACCAGCATGCCGGATGCTTGTCGCTTCGCCAGGCACCAGCGTCAGATTCTCGGCGTCACTAAGAAGATGCGTAACCGTCTCCCACACTACGCCGCGGTTGAGCCGCCTGGTAAAGTCAGTTCGATCGCGGGGGCTGAGCGCGAGCCAGGTTTCCTCATCGTCGAACAGGCTGTTCTCAAAGAAGTTGGTCGTTCGCGTGAACAACATCGCCTGATTATTAAGGAGGATGATCGGCTGCTTGCGAACACCTTCACGGATGAACCAGGCGGTAACCGCCGCTGCCGTACCGCCGCCCCCGACGATCACGATGGGGCCATCCTTCAAGTTCCCGACGAGCTTGCGGACGCGCGCAAGGGAGCTCCAGAAGTCGACGCCGGACAAAACTCTGGGATCCTTGACCTGCGGCGGTTTCTTCGACGCCGGGCCGGGGCCGGTAAAGACCACGCCCTGAAAGTCATCAAATTGGACAACGTCCCTGGTCCCTGCTTCGATCTGCCGTACCGACCAAGTGCCGCCGTTGTTGATCAATTTGGTTACGCGACCGAGAAGCGGAGCGATCCCGGCGCCCTTGAACGCATAGGCGAGATAGGCCGCGAAGTCGGCATGGGTTGGCGCACGGCGCCCGCGATTGACCCATTCCGCATAGCGGTCGCGGGTTCCGGCCTGGCTGACCAGATAACTGCTCCAGGAGAAACGTGCCTGCATCAGGTGGACGACAGCACTGCCGAAGGTTGGCAGATACGGGAAGCCCAGGTCCCGCTCGGCTGGCGTGCACAACCGCTGTCCGCCGTCGGTATAGCCGTGCCGACCCGACCAGTTCGCCCCAATCTCGGAGCGCTCGAACACTGTGACGGCGACCTCCACGCCTTGTTGCTGCAGACAATAGGCCTTGGCGGCGATCGCCGCCGCCTTCGGGCCCGCGCCGATCACTGCGATATTCCGTTGGGGCATGGCCATCCCTCATGCGTCACACAATTTGTCTGCCGGTTGCGTAGGCTATTAACGCTGATTTCGGCAGATTTGTACTTGGCTGCCCATCGCAACCGCGGTCCGGTACAGGGCGGAATCCGTCAATATGCACCAAAACTGGTGAACGGCCGTTTCCCGCCCCACTCGCGTACAAAGCGGTCGGACTGGTTCCGGCCAAGACGGGACTTCGCGCGAACCGCCTGAAGCGTCCGGTCCGTACCGAACCCAAAATCCGAACCGACCCACCACCCGTCCGCCACCACCCACGCCCCCCCCCCGCCCCTCACCCAATCGCGCCCGCCCAAGCCCCTTCCTTTCCCGCCCGGCTCGCGCCAGATTGCCGTCCCATGCAAGCGCGGCGGCAAGTCCACGGAAGCTGCGTGTCCCGCGACGGGGACGGAGTGCTGCTGACCGGACCGCCAGGCTCCGGCAAGTCCGACCTCGCGCTGCGCCTGCTGCGCCACGGCTTCACCCTGGTCGCCGACGACCGCGTGGACATCGAGGCCGGCATCGCCACCCCCCCTGCCCCGCTCGCCGGCTTGCTCGAAGTCCGCGGCCTCGGCATCGTCCGCCTGCCAAGCGCCCCCAGCGCCCGCCTCGCCCTCGCGGTGCAGCTCGACGGCAATCCCGAACGCCTGCCCGCCCCCGCCCGGGACAAGGACCTGGACCTGCCGACCATCCGCCTGGACCCCGCCGCCGCCTCCGCGCCGGAACGCGTGGCCCTGGCGCTGGATTGCGCGCTCGGCCGCGTCGCCCAGGTCGCCGGCGCCTTCGCCGCATGACCGCCGCGCGCACCCGCCTGCGAGTCGCCCTGGTCACCGGCCTGTCCGGCGCCGGCAAGGTATCGATCCTGCGCGCGCTGGAGGACATCGGCTACGAAGCCGTCGATAACCCCCCGCTGACGATGCTGGAGGACATGGTCGCCCGCGCCGAGCGCAACCTGGCGATCGGCGTCGATGCCCGCACCCGCGGCTTCGACGCCACCCTGGTGCTGGAGGCGCTGGCCCGCCTGCGCGCCCGCCCCGAACTCCACGCCGAGCTGGTGTTCGCCTGGGCCGACGAGGCCACCCTGCTCCGCCGCTACACCGAAAGCCGCCGCCGCCACCCCCTGGCGCCGCACGGCCCGGTCGCCGAGGGCATCGCCGCCGAGGAAACCGTCACCGCCCCCCTGCGCGACAGCGCCGACCTGGTGATCGACACCTCGGACCTGCCGCTGCCCGACCTGCGCCGGCGCGTGGAACACCACTTCGGGGAGCCGGGCGACCAGGAAACCCGCCTGGTGGTGTCGTTGATTTCATTCGCTTATTCGCACGGCCTGCCGCGGGAAGCAGATCTGGTATTCGACGCACGCTTTTTGCGGAATCCGCACTACGACCCCATATTGCGGCCCGGGACGGGGCTCGATCCGGCGGTCGGCGCGTATATCGCAGCCGACCCGGACTACAGCGCTTTTTTCGGCAAGCTGACCGGTTTCGTAGAACTCCTCTTGCCGAGGTTCGTCCAAGAGGGCAAGAAATACGCGACGATCACGATCGGGTGTACCGGCGGTCGCCACCGCTCGGTTTTCCTCGTGGAGACGTTGGCAGCACATCTGGCGGCGCGCATAGCGGCCGACCAGGCAGCCAACGGACCCGGGGCGGCCTGGCGACTGCACGTGACCCATCGTGAGCTGGCCCGGGAGGGCCACGAGACCGCGTTTCTGACGGATCGCCCGGTGCCGCGCCGGGACGCTATCGACAATGACGAGGGCGCGCGGTCCTCGCCGGTTCAGGCACAGGAGGCCTGAGGCACCATGAGCGGCCACCATCAACCCAAAGACAGCGGGCTTCGCCACGGCGTAGCCGGTCGGGAAGCTTCTCACCTTCCATGATCGGCATGGTTCTCGTCACCCACGGCCGGCTTGCCGTGGAGCTTCGCTCCGCGCTGGAGCATGTGGTCGGCGCGCAGCGAAACGTGGATGCAGTGTGCATCGGCCCCGACGACGACATGGAGAACCGCCGCGCCGAGATCGAGGCGTGTATCAAGCGGTGCGACACCGGCGACGGTGTCGTGCTGCTGACCGACATGTTCGGCGGGACGCCCTCCAACCTCGCCATCTCCATGATGGAGAAGTCGAACGTCGAGGTGATCGCCGGCGTCAACCTGCCGATGCTGGTGAAGCTGGCGAAGGTGCGTTCCAACCAGCCGCTGCCCGACGCGGTGAACTGCGCGGAGGAAGCCGGCCGCAAATACATCGCCGCCGCCTCGCACGTCCTGCACGGCCAGCAGTGCAAGCCGAACGGCGGCGGGAATGGCAAGTGCGAGTAAAAGAAAGCACCCCCCCTCCCCTTGAGGGAGGGGGTTGGGG